>JACMRD010000301.1 GCA_014376645.1 Herminiimonas sp.
CTCGTCACCCAGATATTTCTGGGGACGCCCATCGGCCACCTCGCCGATGGCATACAACGCCGCCTCGTCCAGCGGCGCCAATTTCGGCCCGACCAATCCGGCTCTGATCGATGAAGCCAAGGGGCGCATCGCCGCGCTCAAAACCGCCGACCCTGATAACCAGGCGCCGATTCCGGTCGACCTGGTAACGTCGTCGGCCAGTGGTCTCGACCCGGAGATCAGCGTGGCAGCGATCTATTATCAGATCGCTCGCGTGGCCCGCGAACGCAAGCTCGACCCGACCGCGCTACGCACGCTGGTCGACCGGCAGGCCCGCACAAGTGTGCTCGGCTTTCTGGGCGAGCCGCGGGTCAATGTGTTGGTGCTGAATCTGGCGTTGGACCGCCTGCAACAGAATCAGACCACCGGAGCGCTGCCGGAAGCGGGTCGCCGTGCTAGCCTTGGGGTCGATTCCAGCCCTGATGCCGATGCCTGATGCCCAGCCCTGACCAACGACCGGACCCCGACGCCCTGCTGGCCCGTGTGCAGGATCAGGAGCGGCGTGCCGCGCGCGGCAAGCTGCGCATCTATTTTGGCGCGTCGGCCGGGGTCGGCAAGACCTTTGCCATGCTGGCTGCGGCGCGCAAGCTGCAGCAGGACGGCGTCGATGTGGTCGTGGGCGTGGTCGAGACGCACGGCCGAGTCGAGACCGCGACGCTGCTGGACGGCCTGCCGCAGCTGCCACGCAAGGCGATCGATCATCGCGGCAGGGCTTTGTCCGAATTCGACCTCGACGCCGCGCTGGCGCGCCGGCCGCAGGTGATCCTGATGGACGAGCTGGCCCATTCGAATGCGACCGGCTCGCGCCACCCGAAGCGCTGGCAGGATGTCGAGGAGCTGCTCGACGCCGGGATCGACGTTTTTTCCACCGTCAACGTGCAGCACCTGGAGACCTTGAACGACGTGGTTGGCGGCATCACGGGCATCCGGGTGACCGAGACCATTCCCGATACGGTGTTCGATCATGCCCATGAAGTCGTCCTGGTCGATCTGCCGGCCGATGAACTGCTGGCGCGGCTAAAATCCGGCAAGGTCTACAAAGAGACCCAGGTGGAGCGGGCCTCGAAAAATTTTTTTCGGAAAGGCAATCTGATTGCCCTGCGCGAGCTGGCGCTGCGGCGGACTGCGGACCGTATAGAGAACGATGTCCAGGATTACCGGATCGAACAATCGATCGATACGATCTGGAAGACCGATGCCTCGCTGCTGGCCTGCCTCGGTCCGCGCGCCGGCAACGAGCACGTCATCCGCAGCACGGCCCGCTTGGCCCGCCAGCTTAACGCCGACTGGCATGCGATCTATGTCGAAACACCGCAATTGCAGCACCTGCCATCGGCACACCGGGAACAGATCCTGGCGACACTAAAGCTGGCGCAGGATCTTGGCGCCACGACGGCGGTCCTGTCGGGTAACGATATCGCAATGGCCATTGTCGACCATGCGCGCGCCCAGAATATCTCGAAAATCCTGCTCGGCCGGGCGCACCCGAGCTGGCCCTGGCGGACCTCGCATCTGCGGCGCGTGGCCCGCTTCGCGCCCGATCTCGACCTGACCGAATTCGGCCGTACCGACGAAAGCGCCGCAGCGACGACAGCCCGTGCAGTAACGCGGCCCGCGACCGGCACCGATGGCGACTCGGTTGCGCCCGAGCCACTGCTGGCGCGCCGGCTCGCGCCGCCCTGGCGCTATGCACTTGCCGCCGGCGCGAGCCTGGCGACCGCGCTCGCTGCCACCCCCCTGTTGCCGTATTTCGACCTGGCCAACATCGTCATGCTGTTCCTGCTGACGGTGGTTCTGGTGGGTGTGAAGCTGGGACGCGGTGCATCGGTGGTGGCGACCGTGGTTGGGGTAGCGGCTTTCGATTTCTTTTTCGTGCCTCCGCGCTTCAATTTTGCCGTCAGCGATCTGCAGTACCTGGTGACCTTTGCCGTCATGCTGGCAGTCGGGCTGGTGACGGGGCATCTGACTTCCGACCTGCGTTTTCAAGCGCGCATCGCCTTGCACCGGGAAGCCCGTGCGCGCGCGCTGTACGAGTTCGCGCGCCAGTTGTCCGGTGCACTACAGGCCGAACAAGTCTTCGAGATCACGCGCGAGGTCATCGGCCGCAGTTTCCGGGCCCGTGCCACGCTGCTGTTGCCGAACGCCGCCGGCCAGTTGCAGTTGCCGTCCCCGGAGAGCCGGAACAGCGACCGCCCGGCACCGCTGAGCGTGCTCGACATGGGCATTGCGCAATGGGCGTTCGACCGTGCCACGCCGGCCGGGATCGGCACCGACACGCTGCCCGCGAGCTGCCTGTTCTACCTGCCGCTGGTGGCGCCGATGCGCACCCGCGGTGTCCTGGCGATCGAACCGCGCAGCCGGCGCTGGCTGCAGATTCCCGAGCAGCGGCGCCAGCTCGATACCTTCGCTGCACTGGCGGCGATCGCGCTGGAGCGGGTGCACTACATCGACGTCGCACAGCATGCTCTGGTCAGCATGGAATCCGAGCGCCTGCGCAACGCGCTGCTGGCTGCGCTGTCGCACGACTTGCGGACGCCTCTCACCACCCTGGTCGGCCTGGCCGAATCGCTCACCCGCGGGAAGCCACCGCTGGCGCCGCAGCACCAGGTTCTGGCCGACGGCTTGCGAGGCGAAATCGAGCGCATGCGCGCCCTGGTGACCAATCTGCTCGACATGGCACGCATCCAGAGTGGTGACGTACACTTGAACCTGCAATGGCAGACGCTGGAGGAAGTCGTCGGCAGCGCGCTGCGCGCCAGCCATGGGCAGCTGACGCGACACCGGATCGAGACCCGCCTGTCACGCGATTTGCCGCTGGTGCGGTTCGATGCGGTGCTGATCGAACGAGTATTGTGCAATTTGCTCGAGAATGCTGCTAAATACACGCCCGCTGATGCATCGGTTCAGATATCGGGCGCAGTGATTGGTCAGCGACTGGCGGTGTCGGTCGCCGACAACGGCCCGGGTCTGCCGGCTGGCAAGGAAGAGGCGATCTTTGAAAAATTTACTCGTGGCGAACGCGAATCGACGACCAGCGGTGTCGGCCTCGGTCTGGCGATCTGCCGGGCTATCGTCGAGGCGCACGGCGGCAGCATCGAGGCTCGGTCCCGCCACGACGGCGGCGCCGAATTCACCTTTTATCTGCCATTGGGCACACCCCCGGCCATGCCCAACGCCGAAGACGGTGACGGCCCTACACTGCCAACTCGCGTGAAGACCGTCTGATGGACGCAACCCCGGTGGTCTTGCTGGTCGAGGATGAACCCCAGATCCGCCGCTTCGTGCGCAGCGCGCTGGAGGAAGAGGGCTGGCGCGTCCACGAGGCCGACACCATGAAGCGCGGCCTGATCGAAGCGGGCACCCGCAAGCCGATGCTGGTGATCCTCGACCTCGGCCTGCCGGACGGCGATGGCAATGATTTCATCCGCGACGTGCGCGCCTGGTCGAGCGTGCCGATCATCGTGCTCTCGGCCCGGGTCAACGAGGCCGACAAGATTGCAGCGCTCGATGCAGGGGCCGACGATTACCTGAGCAAGCCCTTCGGTTCCGGCGAATTGCTGGCGCGGGTGCGCGCAACGCTGCGGCGCCAGCGCCGACCCGTGCTCGACCCGGATGGCCTGGTGCGCTTCGGCGATGTCGTGGTAGACCTGCAGGAGCGCATCGTGACCAAGGCTGGGCGGCGGATTCACCTGACACCGACTGAACTGCGATTGCTGACGGTCTTGCTGCACAACGCCGACCGGGTCGTGACGAATCTGCAGTTGTTGCGCGAAGTGTGGGGGCCGTCGCATGCCGAGGACGGTCACTACGTGCGCATCTACATGGGCCACCTGCGGCAGAAGCTCGAAGACGATCCGGCGCAGCCGCTGCACCTGCTGACCGAAACCGCAGTCGGCTATCGTCTGGTGCTGGCGCCTGACGGCCGCTGACGCAAGGCTGACCGATCGGGGCGCGCTGCAATCGCAAGGCGATGCGGGTTTCTTCGCGACGTCAAGAACGGATCGATTGCCATTTGTCGGATTACTGCGAATTGTTCTCGCGCCATACGGGGCCAGTTGAGCTTTTTTGTTATACTTCGGCCCCTCCTGTGCCACCCTTTGACGACCTGCTGCGATTTCGACTTTTGATCGCCGGGCCTGAAGGACTTGACGCCCCCCAATTTGCCACGTCGTTGTAGTTGTAATTCGCCGCGCTGTCACGAGCCGCGCGGTAACACGCCGATTTCACACCGAATCTGAACATGACTCTCCGTATCAAGACGTTGTCGCTGAAGCCCCGCACTGCTGCACCTGCCATTCCAGAATTGCTGTCGGTTGGCGTCGAGCCGATCGCACCCGTGCTCGATGTCCCTGCAACCGGTACCACTGCACCCGTGGCTGATGCCGTTGCATTCGACGCGCCTGACGCGGTCGCTGCGGGCGGCCCAGGCCCGGTGATCGTCATCAAAAAGGTCCGTGTGGTGCGCTTGCCGGATGCCGCGCTCGATGCGTCCGAGGCCGCCGCCGCGCCGGTCGCTGGCAGTGAGATGGCACCGGTCGGCGCTGTGGCCGCTGCGCCGGTCGTGGTGCAGAAAGTGGTACAGAAAGTGGTGCGTCGTGCCGTGGTGCTGCCGCTGGCATTGGTACCGGCGCCTGCCAGACCAGCCAGGGTGGTGGTGCAGGCCACGACAGTGCCCGAGCAGGTCTTGAGCGCCCGCAAGTCTCGCACCGCGACGCTGGCGCCGTCGAGCGTCACCGTCACCAAAGGAGCGCTGGTCAAGGCGCGGGCGACCGATGCGCCGCGGGTGGCGGCCGTAGCCTTGGGCGTGGCCGAAAGTGCCGCGCTGGCATCCGGTACGTCGCGCACCGCCCGTCCGCGTGACGGTTCGAGCCGCCCGATCGCCCGCCAGGCGCCGCTCAATGCCGTGGAGCAGGCGCTGCGCTTGGAAAAAATCAAGACCCTGATCGCCATCGGCAGCGAGCGCGGCTTTCTCACGCATGCCGAGATCAACGATCACATGCCCGATGAAGTCGCTGAAGGCGAGTCGATGGACCGCATCGTCGCCAGCTTCAACGATATGGGCATCGCCGTCTACGACAAGGCGCCTGACGCCGACACGCTACTGTTGTCCGACAAGGTCGCCAGCGGCGACAACGGCGCCGAGGCAGCGGTCGCCACTGCGCTGTCGTCGATCGATGCCGACTTTGGCCGCACCACCGATCCAACCCGCATGTACCTGCGCGAGATGGGCACCACACCGCTGTTGAGTCGCACCGAAGAAGTCGACATCGCCAAGCGGATCGAAGCTGGTCTGGCCGACATGATGCAGGCCATATCCGCCTGCCCGATGACGGTGGGTGAGCTCGTTGCGCTGGCGGCCAAGGTCCGCGCCGACCAGATGGCGATCGACGACCTGGTCGATGGCGTGGCCGATGTGCCGGTCGATGAAAATGCATCGGCGGCAGCGCTGCCGATCGATGCCGAGATGACGCCTGCCGACGAACAGGTCGATCCGGACGAAGCCGAAGAGGGCGAGGTCGGCACCGACAGCGACAGCGATACCCTGACCGCGGCGCAGCTGACGGCACTGAAGAAATCCAGCCTCACGCGCTTTGCCGCCATCGAACTGCATCTCGAGCGCATGCGTGCAGCCGCGCTCGACAGCGTGCAATCGGCAAGCTACGTCGAGGCCCAGAGTGCCATCGCGCGCGAGCTGCTGCGCATGCGCTTTACGGCACGTACCGTGCAGACGTTGAGCGAATCGCTGCGGGCCCAGATGGACGAAATGCGGGCGCTGGAAAAACAGGTGCTGGAACTGGTCGTCAACCGCAGCGGCATGCCGCGCAGCGACTTCATCGCCGTTTTCCCGGGCAATGAAACCGATCTGACCTGGCTCGACCGCGTGCTGCTGGAGCCGCATGCGTGGTGCGTGCCGCTGGCCCGGCACGTACCGGCCATCAAGGAACTGCAGGTCAAGCTGGTGGCGCTGCAGGCGAAGGTCGGCCTACCTCTGCCGGCACTGCGGCGCGTGAGCAAGCAGATGTCGACCGGCGAGTTGCGCGCGCGCCAGGCCAAGCGCGAAATGACCGAAGCGAACCTGCGGCTGGTAGTCTCGATCGCCAAGAAATACATCAACCGTGGCATGCAGTTTCTCGACCTGATCCAGGAAGGGAACATCGGCCTGTTGAAGGCGGTCGACAAGTTCGAATACCGGCGCGGCTACAAATTCTCCACTTACGCGACCTGGTGGATCCGGCAGGCGGTCTCACGCGCAATCGCCGATCAGGCCCGGACCATCCGCATCCCGGTGCACATGCTCGAAACCGTCACCAAGCTCAACCGCATCGCCCGCCGCATCCTGCAGGAGACCGGCGCCGAAGCCGACCTGGCGACGCTGGCGCAGCACATGGACCTGACGGAGCAGAAAGTACGCGAGATCCTGAAGATCGCACGCGAGCCGCTGTCGATGGAGTCACCGGTCGGCGACGACGGCGACTCGCAATTGGGCGACTTCATCGAGGACAGCATGACGGCCGCACCGCACGAGGCCGCGGTCGACCAGTCCATGCGCACGGCGATCAAGGAAGTGCTGGATGGCCTGCCGCCGCGCGAAGCCAAGATCATGCGCATGCGCTATGGCATCGATACCCTCTCGGACCATACGCTGGAAGAAGTCGGCAAGCAGTTCGAAGTCACGCGGGAACGGATCCGTCAGATCGAGACCAAGGCGCTGGCAAAACTGCGGATTCCACTGCGCTCGGACAAGCTGAAGATCTTCATGGACGGCAGCTGATCCCTTCCCGGCACTTGCCGGCCCGGGGCCGTCAGGCGCGGCAGGTGAGCGCCTCGCCGGCATCCGGTGCGACCAGGCTGGCGCTGGTGGGTTGGCCGCTGTAATCGGTCCAGCAGCGGCGTTCGTAGTCGTACAGCTTGCAACGACGTGCCGTCTCCCGGTACCACCCCAACGAAAATTTCTGTATCACGATGTGGCCCGGCAGCTTGTCTTCCAGCAGTTGCTGCACGCCCTTGAGCCGGTACAGCGGCACGCTCATGTCCACGTGGTGGGCGGTGTGTTCCATGATGTGATGCAGCACGCTGCCGAAACCACAACCGAATTTCAAGTGCACGGTCGTGGTCACGAACGGCTGCGCTGCAGCCCACGCCGCCTTGTCCTGGTACCAGGCGACATCGACATGGGTATGGTGCACATAGACTACGAAACCGATCAGCGTCATCCAGGACACCAGCGGCACCACGAAGGTCGTCAATGCCTGCAGCGGCAGGGACTGGCCGGTGGCGCCCGCAATCCACAGCATGGCGCCCAGCCACAGCACGGCTGCACCCGTGACCAGCAACCCATCCCAGACGAAGGACGCGCGACGGGTGGGCATCTGCTTCTTGGACGGAAAGTACATCCGCTTCCACCACATCTCGATGACGTAATACAGGCCCGGCGCCCAGCCGCTGCGGTAGATCCGCTCCAGACGCTGGCGCCATGGCGACAGGGCGTCGAATTCTTGCAGCGACAGCGGTTGCCAGACGAAGTCGAAATCCTTTAAGTTGGTATAGCCGTGATGCACCACGTTGTGGCCGACGCTCCACAGGCTGTAGGGCGTGAGCGACGGCAGGAACAGCAGCCGTCCGAGCCAGCTGTTCAAGCGGCGATGGACCGTGAAGCTCTGGTGGCAGGCATCGTGACCGAGGATGAATAGGCGCCCGATCACCAGCCCCGCGACCAGCCCGCAGACCAGCTTGGCCAGTGGCGCCTGCAACCATGCCGCCGCCGCCAGTGCGAACGTCAGCAGACCCAGGTCGAAGGCGCTCAGGAGCAGGGCGCGCCAGGTGCTGCGGCTGCTCAGCGGCGTGGTCCAGGAACGGATCACTTTGCGGTGCGGCAGGGGTGCATCGGGTGGCATGGCGTGGAGCGTGGTGGCAGACATCGGTGGAAGACCTCGTAGGGGAAGGCGCGTGGTCCCTGTACGCCGGGGGCGTGACGATGATGGACGGCGGCAGTGGAACCTGACGTGCAGTGTAGGCAGAGGTTCCTTAAAAAATTTGACCTGTGTCAAAAGCCACCGGATTCCGCGCTCTGGCTCGGCGTGAAAGCCGCGTCTGAGGCGTTCTGTGCCAGAGAGTTTCTGTTCACCAACAGTATCGGCAAATTGCCCTTACAATTGGCCGCCTCGAACGACAGCGGTCGGTCGGCACATTTTTGAAAGGTCAGCAATGCGGCACGCGTCGGGTTTTGCAGCAGTTCTCTCGGTCATCGGCGTTCTTGCGGGGGCTGCCTGCAGTACCGCCAGCGTGGCGGCAATGCCTTCGACGGCTGCGCTGGCAGCATCGATCACCACCCAGCTACCGCGGACCGTGCGCCCCTCGCATTACGATGTCGCCATCACGCCCGATGCACAGCACGCCTCTTTTGCCGGATCGGTCGGCATTACGCTCGACGTTCTGCAGCCGACGACTGGCATCACCTTAAATGCCGCCGACCTGCGGTTTGCGAGTGCGGTGCTGGTGACGTCTGATGGCGCCACCTCCCTGCCTGCGGTGATTGCTACCGACGACAAACAGGAGACCGCGACCTTCAGTTTTGAGCGCCCGGTTGCGCC
>JACMRD010000060.1 GCA_014376645.1 Herminiimonas sp.
AAAGATTGTGCATGGAATGCTCCGATCACGCACCGCGAGCCGGTGCCATGGAATGACAACGCGCCAGCGGGCAATTGGAAAACCGGCATTACAAAGCGTTGCACCATTTCATGAATACAATTTTCCTTGTGAATGCTCAGTCCACCGCCCGCATTCCGATCACGCCCGGCATCAAAGTCGGCGTCGAGCAGGGCTCTTCATCGAATGCGATGTCGCCTTCCGCCATGGCGTCCCCGGTCACCTGCAGGTCCTGGAAGCCGAACAGATTGCGGTCCAGCAAATGCGACGGTACCACCGTCGACAAGGACGAAAATATGCTGTCGACCCGGCCGGGATGTTTCTTGTCCCAGTCGCGCAGCATCGCCTTGATCTGCTTGCGCTGCAGGTTTTCCTGGCTGCCGCACAGGTCGCACGGGATGATCGGGAACTGCTTGATGTCGGCGTAACGGCTGGTGTCGGCTTCCTTGACGTAGGCCAGGGGGCGGATGACGATGTGCTTGCCGTCGTCGGACTGCAGTTTCGGCGGCATGCTCTTGAGCTTCCCGCCAAAAAACATGTTCAGGAAAAATGTTTCGAGGATGTCGTCCCGATGGTGGCCCAGCGCGATCTTGGTCGCTCCCAGTTCATCCGCCACCCGGTACAGGATGCCGCGCCGCAGCCGGGAACACAGGGCGCAGGTGGTCTTGCCTTCCTCCACCACGCGCTTGACGATGCTGTAGGTATCCTGATTCTCGACGTGGAATTTTACGCCCAGCTTGCTCAGGTAGGCAGGCAAGACATCGGCCGGAAAATTCGGCTGCTTCTGGTCGAGGTTCACCGCGATGATCTCGAAATCGATCGGCGCGCGCTGGCGCAGCGTCAGCAGGATATCGAGCAGGGCATAACTGTCCTTGCCGCCCGACAGGCAGACCATCACCCGGTCGCCGTTTTCGATCATGTTGAAGTCGCCGATGGCTTGCCCGACCTGGCGGCACAGGCGCTTGTGCAGCTTGTTGTTTTCATATGCAGCCTTTTCGGCCTGGCGCACGCCGACGGCAGGCGCGGCCGGCGCGTCCGCGACGACTGCCTCGGGCGAGGGTGCCAGCAGATCGCTCGCTGCAAGCATGATCAGGCCGCCTTGATCCGGAACACTTCGCAGCCGACCGCTTCGCAATCCGGATAGACATCCGGTTTGGCTGTCGAGACCCGTACCGCCCGCACCTTCGGATGCAGCAGCATGGCGGCGACAACATCGTCGCACAGGGTTTCTTGCAGATGAATATGACCCTGCGCCATGCGCTTGACGATGGTGCCCCGGATGAAGTCGTAGTCGACGACTTCGTCGAGCTGGTCACCCTTCGGCGTCGACAGGGCCAGCGGGATGTACAGGTCGACATTGATCAGGACTCGCTGCTCGCCCTTCTTTTCGAATTCATGTACACCGATGTTGATCAGTACCTCGTAATTCTTCAGGAACAGGCGGCGGCAATCGATCAGGGCGGGATGGGACAAGGTAGTGGACATTGGAGGAATCGCTAAGTGGACAACAAAATCGGAAACGCCGGCGACCTGAGTCAGCTGGCAAGGAACATGACGTCGCGCGACGACGCCATCAGATGCTGACCGCCATCGACCAGCAAGGTCGTGCCGGTGATGGCGTTCGATGAAGCAAGATAGATGACGGCTGCGGCAATGTCGTCCGGCGTGCTGGAGCGGCCCAGGGGCGTTGCCGTATGCGCCTTGGCAAAGCCGGCCTCGCTCTGGTCGCCCGACACCATGGTAATGCCGGGCGCCACGCCGACCACCCGCACGCGCGGCGCCAGCGCTTGCGCCAGCATGGTGGTCGCGCAGTGCAGGGCTGACTTCGAGAGCGTGTACGAAAGGAAATCCGGGTTCATGTTGAACAGTTTCTGGTCCAGCAGGTTGATCACCACGGCCTGGCCCTCGGCCGGCGTGGCTGCATGCAGCGCTTGCGCCAGCAGGATCGGCGCGGTGACGTTGGTACGTATGTGGCGCTCCAGCAAGGCAGGCGAAAAATCGGCTGCGCTGTCGAACTCGAAGCGCGATGCATTGTTGACCACACAGCGCAGCGGTCCGAGGCCGGCCACGGCGCGCCGCACCAGGCTGGCGGTCGCGGCCGCATCGTCGAGGTCGCATTGCAGGGCCAGCGCGCGTTGCCCGATGGCTTCGATCTCGGCCACGGTGTCACGGGCGTCAGCCTCGGACTGGCCGTAGTGCACCGCGATGTCCCAGCCTTCGCGTGCCAGGCCGAGCGCGATGGCGCGCCCGAGCCGGCGACCGGCGCCGGTAACCAATGCAACTTTCTTTGCATCTTTTTGCTTGTCTGTAGTCATAACCTTGTCGGACGCAATTCTCGAATGTTCACAGCGCAAGCTTCTTTATAACCTCGCCACCATTATTCAATACAATAGAGCCATGCAACTGCAACTGCCCGAACCTTCCTTCGACGCGCTGATTGCTTCGCGCGCGCTGCATACCCTGATTGCCAACGACATTCGCCACAAGTCGGGCTGGATCTCGTTTGCCCGTTACATGGAACTTGCCCTGTATGCGCCGGAGGTCGGCTATTACAGCGGCGGCGCGGCAAAACTCGGCAAAGACGGGGATTTTACAACCGCACCGGAAATCACGCCGCTTTTCGGCCAGGCAGTCGCCCAGGTCGCCGCCAAGCTGATGGCCCAGAGTTCGCCTCAGATCATGGAATTCGGCGCTGGCAGCGGCAAGCTGGCCCAGGATATCCTGTCTGAACTGTCGGCGCAGGGCGTGGCGGTACACCGCTACACGATCGTCGAAGTCTCCGCCGAGCTGCGCGCCCGCCAGCGCCAGACCCTGCGTGGTTTCGCCCAAGTGCAATGGATCGATACGCTGCCGACCGCGTTTTCGGGCCTGGTGGTGGCCAACGAAGTGCTCGACGCCATGCCGGTGCATCTGGTCGTCAAGACCGACACCGGCTGGAAGGAGCGCGGCATCGGCCTGTCGAACAAGCATTTCGTCTACCGCGACCGACCGTGCGAGCCGTCGATCCTTGAGCAAATCGGTGACGCCGACCAGCTGCCGGTCGGCTACCTGACCGAGGTGCATCCGACGGGCATTGGCTTCATGCATTCAGTCGCCGACATGTTGTGCGGCGGCTACCGCGAGACCGGTTTCGGCGGCGCCGCCATGCTCATCGACTACGGCTTTCCGAGTCACGAGTATTACCTGCCGCAGCGCGCCCAGGGCACCCTGATGTGCCATTACCGGCATCACGCCCACGACGACCCGTTCTATCTGCCGGGCCTGCAGGACATCACCGCCCACGTGGATTTCTCCGCCATCGCGCAAGCAGCGGTCGACCGCGGTCTCGACATGCTGGGTTACATGAACCAGGCGCGTTTCCTGATCGACGCCGGCATCGGTGACCTGCTCCTGCGCACACCGCTGGAAGACAAGCTGCGCTACCTGCCGCGCGCCAATGCAGTGCAGAAGCTGACCTCGACGGCGGAAATGGGCGAGCTCTTCAAGGTCCTGGTGGTCGGCACGGAAGTCAGCCTGCCGGAGGGTTTCGGCGATGGGCTGCGCGCCCGGCGCACCGGATGAGTGGGCACATGAGATCGCGACGATCGGGCCTGCCGAGACGGGCTCCAAGGACGCCATGTTTCGCTGGCTGCTGACGATCTTCATCGCCCTGGCCGTGTTCGCGGCTGCCTTGCCCTGGCTGGAAAAGCTGGGTGTGGGACGCCTGCCGGGCGACCTCCGGCTGCGCCTCTTCGGCAAGACCTACCTGCTGCCGTTTGCCTCGACGATCCTGCTCTCGCTGGTGATATTTCTGGCGCTACGCTTGTTTCGTTAGAATAGGGACATGCGGGGCCGGGTTCCGCCGGTACCGGACTTCCCTTTCATTTTCAGAGGCGCGCCATGATTCGTTGGGTTGCCGTGATCTTCATCGCGCTGACAGTCTTTCCACTATTGCTGCCTTGGCTGCAACGTCTGGGCATAGGGCGCGTACCCGGCGATTTCCGCTTCAAGGCCTTCGGTCAGGTGCTGTGCCTGCCGTTCGGCTCGACCCTGCTGGTCTCGGCGCTGGCGTTTCTGATTGCAGAGCTGCTGCAATGATGGCCGTGCCGCTGACATTGCGTAAATGGCAGGGCTTGGCCTGCCTTCGGTGGTCATGCTTTGTTGTTCTGCACGTGCGCAATATGTCAATTACGTTGCTGCCGTTCATTTTTTTTAGACTCCTGCCGTAATATAAGAGGCCCGTTCCGCCGCGATGCCTGGCCGATCGCGCATGACGCTGCCGATTCCCTACTTTCCTCCGGGCTCCATGAACGTCTTCACCGACCTGACCGTTTTGCTGATCGAGCCGCACGCCGGCATGCGTGGCAGCTTGCACAGCATGCTCAACCAGTGCGGCGTGAGCAAGATCGAACACGCCATGAGCTCCGGCACCGCGATCCGGCCGCTGAAATCGCGCGCCTATGACGTGATTTTGTGCGAATACGATCTCGGCGATGGGCAGGATGGCCAGCAGTTGCTGGAAGACTTGCGGCACAACAACCTCATTTCGCTGTCCACCGTGTTCATCATGGTCACGGCCGAACGCAGTTACGAAAAAGTCGTCAGTGCTGCCGAGCTCGCGCCGACCGATTACATCCTCAAGCCTTTCACCGCCGACGCGCTCCTCGAGCGGATCGCCCGCGCCGTCGAGCGGCGCGCTCTGTTTCTGCCGGTGTACCAGTTGATGGAGCAGGGCAATTTGCGTGCGGCGATTGCCGCCTGCATCGCTGCCGAGGCCGTCGAAGGCCGTTATGCGATCGATTTCATGCGCCTGCGGGCCGAACTGCACGTGACGCTGGGTGAGCCCGCGGCAGCTGAACCGATCTACACCTATCTCTTCGAGCAGCGTGCAGTGGCCTGGGCCCGTCTCGGTCTGGCGAAAACCCTGTTCATGCAGAACCGCCTGGACGAGGCCGAAACCATGCTGTCGTCCCTGGTCGACCAGAATCGTAAATTCCTCGATGCCTATGACTGGCTGGCAAAGACGCACGAAGCCAATGGCCAACTGCAGCAGGCGCAGTCGGTGCTGACGGATGCCGTCGCGATTTCGCCGCATGCGGTGCGTCGCTTGCGCAAGCTGGGCACACTGGCGCTCGAAACCGGCGACAACGAGACTGCCGAGCGGGCGTTGACCCAGGTCGTGAGCAAGGCGCGCTTTTCTGAATTCCGCGATCCCGAGGACCATGTGCGCCTCGTGCGCACCCTCATCGGCAAAGGCGCCACGCAACAGGCGGCCACCGTCATCCGTGACCTTGACAAGTCAATGAGCGGCACGTCCAAAGGTGAAATGTGTCGCGCGCTCTCGGCCAGCATCATCCATGCGCATACCGGCGACACTGCACGCGCCGTCGAGGAACTGGGCAAGGCCGTCGACGCCTGCCGCGGCAGCGCCGGCATTTCATCCGACATGAAAATGGTGCTGGCCAAGAGCTGCCTGGAGCACGGCATGGAAGCCGGCGCCACCGAAGTCATGGTCGAAGTC
>JACMRD010000302.1 GCA_014376645.1 Herminiimonas sp.
CGGCAGCAGCACGCGTTCAGCCGCGAGCGAAAAATCGAGCAGCCGCTGGGTGTAGTCATAGGTCGCACCCAGTATCTGGCCGCCCGGGACATCCTTGAAGGTGGCCGAGATGCGGCGCTCCAGAACCATCCGACCGGTATTAACCGGCAGGGTCGCCAGCAGGCGTGGCAAGGTCGTGCGATAGGCGCGCAGCAGAAAAATTGCCTCAATGAGGTCGCCGGCGGCCTGCTTGATGGCTAGCGCCGCCAGGTCCGGATCGTGCAGCGAGCCTTCGCTCATGACCCGCGACACCGCCAGCGGCATCTGCTCCCGCACTTGCGCCAGCGTCAGCTCCGGCAGCGCCGTATCGCCGCGCCGCTTGCGGGCCAATGCGACGTAGGATTGCTCGATGGCCTTCTCACCACCCTTTACTGCGACGTACATTGGTTGTTCTCCAGGGTGAAGGTCGAAGCGTCGATTCTGGTCGTGCGCGGCAGACCGATGATTTCGTCGCCGCAACAAAAAACAAGGTCGACGCCGGTAGGGAAACCCGCACCATTGGCCCGCCATTGTTCGTCGAAATCGTCGGGCAGGCCGGCGACCTGCAGTGCATGCGCCGACCGAATGCCCGGACCACTGAGAATGCGTCGTGGTCCATCGGAAAGTGACGCGACCTGCACCAGCACCATGGCGGCCCGATCCGGATACGCCATGCTGCCCTGGGCGAAATCTGCGAGTTGCATTTGCAAGGGTTGCGTGACCAGCGCGAACGCGGCGGCAGTCGGTACGTCGGTGCAAGCACAACCGCAATGAAACGACAGATAGTGGGCGACACGGCGCGCGGCGACCTCATCAGCGGCGTCGAACCAGACGGGTGTCTCCAGGTCGGCCAGCGTCAGGACTGCAGCGGTGAGCGCCCAGCCGAGCGGATCCGGCCCTTTCACTGCAACCGGCATGGCATGCACCGTGCCGGGTTCGGACAATGCCGAGAGGAGTACCCGGAACGTGGTCTGGCTATCGTGCACCAGGTCTGCAAAACCGGGCAACAGATCGCGCGCGTTCATGCGGCCTCTCCGCGCACCATGGTCATGAAATCGACCCGGGTCGCCTGTGCCTTCTGCTGCGTGTCGGCCAGGCGTGCCGCCAGTGCGGCCTCGATCGGTTCGAGTACCATGCTGCGAACGAGATGACGGGCAGTAGTCTGCATCAGGGCATCGAACAGTGCCGCCCATTCGGCGTGGCGGGCGTCACGGCCGGTGACATAGGCCACGCCCATCTCGCCCGAGTCCAGGCGCAGGGCGCACCGGGTGATCGACATTTCCCCCAGGTTGAACTGCGCGCCGGTGCCGCCCGTGCGCGCCCGCACCATGGCCAGTCCGATCTGCGGGCGCCGCAACCAGGTGTAGGCGGGAAATGTGCCGAAAGCGTTGACCGCCTGGCTCAAGACGGCGGTCGGCGCCCTGGCCAGCAGGGACATCCAGCGCGACCGATCCAAATGCAATGTGGAATTTGACATGGCCACATTGAAGCATCGGCATGTGAAAGCATGATGACATGTTCGCCAGTCCCGCCGCGACGATTTCCAGCTGTGGTCGTTACTGCAGGACTGAATGGATTTCGGCGGCCGGAAGGTCGATGCTGAAGCTGATGCCATGCTGACTGAAACCGCGGTTTTCATAAAAGCGGTGAGCATCGGCGCGCTTGATGTTCGACGACAGCATCAGCTTGTAGCAGCGGGCCTCCGATGCCATGTGCATGGCGTGTTCGAGCATGATGGCACCGAGACCGGCACCCCGGCGCTCACGCTCCACAACTACGGCGTCGAGCAGCGCCTGGTGCGTGCCGTTGTGGGACGGACTGCAAAAAATCATCAGGCTGAAACTGGCAACCGGCAGGCCGCCTTCCGACACAATGTAGATCTTGAAATCCGGATAGCGGTCCATGGCGTCCATGGTGGTCCGCATCTTGTGGGCGGCGCTTTCGTCCCGCGGATCGACCTCCAGATCGTCCATCTCCGCCATCAGCCGGATCAGATGCGGCAAGTCCGCCTGCGTTGCCAGTCGGATCTCAAGGATCGGTTGCTGACCTTTGCCGGCGCCTTGCATCGTCGCTTCCGTTGGGCCGGATTCGATCATCATTCTGTCCTCGTATGCTTTACTTGCACGCCTCGCGCGATCTCGATGAAATGCGCCAGGCTGCGGGTGGCGAGGCCAGAGACCTTGGCTGCATCATCCCATTGCCGCAAGCGCACCGCATCGTCGGCATGCGGCTGGCTGATGAAGCGCTTTGCCTGGTCCGCCGCATACGGACCACCCTGCCATACCAGACTCTGCTTGGACGCCTCCGACAGCGTACCCCAGTAAGTCGAGTCGACCGCGCACAGATAACGTTTTGCGTTGACATGCAACCTTACCGGTTCGGTCACGTTCCTGCCAAACACGCGCGCCAGCAAGCGGGCGCCCAGTTCACTGTGCGCGCTCTGCTCGTCGTCGCCCTGGCCGGCCATGTGGCCAAGATCGTGCAGAAGCGCCGCAGTAATCAGGGCCTGACTGCAGCCGGCGTCTTCGGCCAGCGTCGCACACTGCAAGGCATGCGCCAATTGCGTCACGGCTTCGCCGCCATACAGCGCGCTACCACGACGGGTCAGAGCCTCGCCGATTTCATCGAGGGATTCGAAAGTCGGCACCAGGGTGTCGGCCGATATGGTAGCTGTCTGGGTCATGGCGAAGTCGACTTGAAATGAACAGGAATCAAATGAAGAGCTTGCGTAGTTGTGAAGAAAGCAGATCGATGACAATCACGGTCGCCACGATCATCAACAGCACGGTACAGGTCTGCGCATACTGGAAGCCGCGGATCACTTCCCACAGGATCACGCCGATGCCACCGGCGCCGACCATGCCGACCACGGTCGCCGAACGCACGTTCGACTCGAACCGATACAGCGCGTAGGAGATCCATAGCGGCATGACTTGCGGCAACACGCCGAAGACGATTTCTTCGAGCAGGTGAGCGCCGGTGGCGCGGATGCCTTCGACCGGTTGCGGATCGATCGCTTCGACCGCCTCGGAAAATAATTTTGCCAGGATGCCCGTGGTATGGACGAACAGCGCCAGGACACCGGCAAAGGGCCCCAGACCAACCGCCACCACGAACAGCATGGCGAACACCATCTCGTTGATGGCGCGCGCCGCATCCATCAATCGGCGCACTGGCTGGCTGATCCAGACCGGCGTGATGTTGGCGGCGCACAGCAGACCAAACGGCACTGCGCAGATCACCGCGAGGACGGTGCCCCACAACGCGATCTGCAATGTGACCAGCAACTCCTGCAGGTAGATGCGCCATTCCCGGAAATCAGGCGGGAAAAAACTCGCTGCATAGGTCGCCATGTTGCCGCTGTCGCGCACCAGCTCCAGGGGACGTATGTCAGCCCCCTTCCACGACGCCATCAAGAGGATCGCCAGCAAGGCCCACAGTAATTGCTTGCCCAGTGACGGTTTTGGAGGCGCCGGAAAGCTGGTCGCGACGGCTGGTCGGACTGCGGTCTGCATGGTCGTGGTCAGGACTTGGCGACGTCGGCCAGCTTGCGGCTGATGTCATCGAGCTTGGCTTTTTTCTCGTCGCCGGCCATCCCGGCATCGGCTTCGAGTTTCATTTTTTCCTTGAACAGTTCGAGCTGGCGGATCGGCTTGAGCTGCGCATTGCTCGATTCCTGGAAGCTGCCCAGGGTCAGCTTGGCAAGGTTGGCCTTTTCACGCGCCTGCGCCGGGCCCTGCTGACCGTAGCCGACGAAGAAGGCCTTGATCTTGGTCTTCAGTTCCGGTGCAAGGTCGCGGCGCCAGACGATCGGGTCGGCTGCGATCAGGGGCGACTTCCAGATCTGGCGCAACTTGTTGGCCACTTCCGGTTGACGTGCAGTGACCCGCTCGAGCGTATCGGAGCTGTGGACTGCCGCATCAACCTGCTTGTTGGCCACGGCCATGATGTTGGTTTCATGATTGGCGCTACGGATGGTCTTGAACGCAGTCTTTGGATTCACGTTGTGCTGGGCGAAGACGTAATAGCTCGGCACCAGAAACCCGGACGTGGAATTCGGGTCGCCAATGCCGAAATTTAGGTTTTTCGCGTTCTTCAGCAGGTCATCGACGTTTTGGTAAGGACTGTCCTTGGCCACGCTGATATAGCTGTAGTAACCGGTGGTGCCGTCCACGTTCACGGTCTGGGCAAACACTTCCGCATTGGCGCGGTCGACTGCTTCGATCGCCGATTTATTGCCGAACCAGGCGACCTGGACTTTGTTGAAACGCATTGCCTCGATCACGCCCGCGTAATCCGGGGCGAAGAACGGCGTCACCTTGACACCGAGAGCGCGACTCATGTCCTCGATCACCGGTTGCCAGTCCTGGCGCAGGTTCTGCGAAGCCTCCGTGGAGATGATGCCGAAGTTCAACGAGGCGCCGGCGTCCTGCGCCGTTGCGGAC
>JACMRD010000061.1 GCA_014376645.1 Herminiimonas sp.
CGGTTCGACTGCGCGCTACCGAAAGCGCCGGTGAGCAGCGACACCGCACCCAGAATCACGATGGCGGCGATGCCGAGGTAGGCGATTCCCTCCAGCAGCGAGGCACCGCGCTGGCGTGATTCGTTGACACGGTAATTTCGTGTGATAAGTTTTAAAGCAGTCATGACATTCTCCAAAAAAACACTCAGCGCACCATGCGCGTCATTGCAGCAATCTCTTGCTGGATACCGAAAAATCCGGTCACCAGCCAACTGATGACAACCGCCAGCAAGACGATTGCCACGCCATTGAGTACCTTCATCTGCATCGTGATGGCCTCGACGCCGTCTTCCAACCATTCATCAGCCAGCGTCTTGAGTGCTTGCGAAAAGCCCTTGTATTCCGCATACACGCACAGATCGTCCACCAGTTCCCGGGACGGAAAGCCGTAGCCGGAATTGCGCAGCGCCTCGCCGCAGTTCATGCCCGATTTGACACCCAGGAGGGCACCGTCGAGCCGCTCGCGCAGCCAGGGCTGGGCCATGTCACCGAGCCGCACGAGGGATTTTTCGACCGTGATTCCCGCATGCTGCAACGCCGAAAATGCCATCAGGAAGCCGCTGCCCACCACCAGACGGTAGATCGAATACGGTGCCACCCGGTCGACCATCACGCGCAGGTTGCCGCACCAGCGCGGCATCGAGTACAGCAACAATGCTGCTGCCAGGATCAGCGCCGCTACCAGATAGACCAGCCACTGCTGCACCAGCAGCGACATCACGTACAGGGATCTGGCCGAGCCATGCCAGGTCGCCGGATCGAGCACCTTGGCGAACTCCGGAATGACACGCGTGCCGAATACGTGCAAGTAGCAAACAATCAGTATCAGGATGGCGATCGGATAGGTCAGGCCAGAAATGATGACGGCCTTGATTTTCTTGCCGGCCTGGACGACTTCGATCACACCATGCAGCGTGGACTCCAGTTGGCCCGACTGTTCGCCGGCGCTGATGATCATGCGCTCGGTGTCCGACACCCAGTACTCAAGCGCTTCGCCGAAGGTGCGACCGTTTTGTACCTGCCGGCGGCAATCGTCGAGCACGATGGCCATCCCGTCATGCGGCCTGATACCGTTTTGTGATGCACGATCCCGCAGATCTTCGAGGATTTTCAGCAGCGGCAAACCGTTTGCCAACATCTTTGCGATCTTGCGGTACAGGCGCAACCGGGCACTCTCGGAGAGTTGTGCCTTGGCCCACCAGCGTTGAATGTCGATGGACATCTCAAGCCTGTATCGGGTTGTATGGACGGTCGGCCAGCAAATGGCCAACGGTTTTTTCCGCCACTTGCGGATCGATCAGACCGGCCGCCACTTTTGCAATGGCATGCTCGACAATGCTGCGGCCACCCAGCTCATTGCACCAGTACGCGAGTGCCCCAGTCTTGTCTGCGGCACGGAGGTGGGCGTAGAACTTCGCATCCGGCATGATCACTTCAGCCACGACGGTGCGACCCGTCGTGCCCCGCCCGTTACAGGCATCGCAGCCGTCGCCGGTGAGACAGACCTCGATCAGATGATCGCCCAGTGCCGAGTGCAGTCGCTGCATCAGCGTCTCTGGCAACGCAGCCGGATGGGCCGGCAGGCGCTTCTTGCAGTGCGGGCACAACAGCTTGACCAGCCGCTGGCTGATGAGTCCGGTAATGACGGTATGGTCGGCCGCCATCGCCAGCGGCAAGCCCAGATCGACCAGACGGTCGATGATCGCCACGGCGCTGTTGGCATGCACGGTGGTCCAGACCTGATGGCCGGTCATTGCTGCCCGCAGTGCGCTCGACGCGGAGGCGCCGTCACGAATCTCGCCGATCATGATGGTGTCCGGATCGAGCCGCATCGAGTTCGAGATGGCCGCGGAGAACAGCCGTGAGCGCTCCTGTTCCGTAGAGGCGTTGGTGACTGCCGTCTGGACTGCGCCGGGTATCGGATACTCGACGGGGTCTTCCACCGTCAGTACATGCAGCTTGCCTTGCGATTCGATCAGCTGACCGCTCAGTACCCGCTGCAGGGTCGTCGACTTGCCGGAGCCGGTTGGTCCGCTGATGACGTTCATGCCGATCGGCTGATCCTTGAGCACCTGGATCAGCGTCGCATGTTCGTCGGTGAATCCAAGGGGACGCAGATCGACGTGGTCGCCGGCGTCGTTGTACAGCAGGCGCAGCACCATCAGGCTGCCTTCGCTTGTGGGCACGGTGGCGATCCGCACGCCGTAGAGCATGTCGGGCAGCTTGTCGCGGTCGCCAATGCTGGCATCCTGGCGTTCGGTCGGCTTGTAGGAGTTGTCGGAGACCTTGGTCATGGCGCCGTAGATCGTGGCCAGCAGGCGTTCGCCGTAGTCACGCGTCTGACCACCGACCTTGATCAGATCGTTATGGATACGGAAAAAGAATTCGGTGCTGTGAGCATTGACGCGGATATGGATATCCGAGGCGCGATTACGGCAACCCCGGGCCAGCAGGTCCTTCGCCTCAACCTGCATCACGGTGTGGCTATGGGGACGGTCCCTGGATTCCGTGCCCAGACGCCTGTAAGCCCGGCTGATGACTTCGATGCTGGCCGCGCACGCCTGAAAGGGCTGCCCCATCCGGTCGAGCCGTGCCCGATACGATTGCACGTGCGGATTCATCGACTGGCCATCGGCAATCAGCAGGCGCCCGTCCGATAGCAGGCAGACCAGCTTGCGTTGCTCGCCACTGGCCTCAAGTGCGCCGCCGCTGCTGAGGACTGAAACGACCGACAAGTCGATCGCGTTCAGGACAGGCGTCTCGGCCGTTCGCGTGACGGGTTGGCTCATTTGCGGGGCGCCTGAAGGGGCAAGGCCGGTACCTGCGTCGCTTTCGACGTGGGCAGGGCAGGTAGCGGCATGTAGGCTGGCGGCATGTAGGCTGGCGGCAGCACGGCCGGCGCCGCCCCGATGCCCTGCAGCGTACCGGATGCCGCCGCCATCGGCGCGGCACTGCCCGTGGCGAGCCGGATACGTCGCTGCTTGTCAGTCGAGACCACGACCTCGTTGGCCTTGATTGACACAACGCGCATGTTGTTGGGCAGGATATCGCCCGGCTTGACGTCGATCCGGCTGCCATTTTCGATCTGCAGCGTCGCAAACAGCGTGCCGCCGATGCCTTCGATCGACTGCACGGTCGGATCGCCTGGCGTGCCGAGCGATGCCATCTGTCCTGCACCAGCCTGACGGGTGGCGATATCGGTTTGCAGTTGCAGGATCTTGGCTTTCACCGCGAGCTGTCGTTCCTGGGCCTTGAGCACCAAGGTTTCGGCCTCGATCCTGGTGAGCGATTCAGACGTCGTTTCGGCACCTGACGCCGGGCCATACCACAAGCCCAGCAAAAGGCACGACAAGGTCCATGGTTGCCGCCCGGACGCTACGATCAATGACAATTTATTTCGCATAGATAACTCCTTCAACCGACCAGTGCCCGCCACGCCAGCTAATACGGTCCAGACGCACGCCTGGCTGGCTGATCAGGGTGGCAAATGTCTCCGGCGCCAGGGTTGCGAGTTCGGCAGCCAGCGTATGGGTCTGCCACTCCGGCTTCGGTGCGGGTTCCGCATTCTTGACGGGCGGCGGCGGTACCACTGGCGCACTACCGATTTTCAACACCACGCCCAGCGGCTGGCAATACGCCATCAGCGTGCGCAAGACGACCGCTGACGGCAGCAAGATGTCCTTGCCCTTGGCTGGAACGGGCAGCGGCACGGAATCGGTAGCCTGATCGCCCGTCATTGAAATCACTGCAGCCGGTACCTGGTCATGCAGGTAGCTGACATTGGAGCCATTGCGCCCCCAGGTCCGATCGGACCGGCCGGCCGCGCACTCCAATAGTTCAAGCTGCCAGCCACCGGGCGTCACCTTGTCGAGCTGCGTCATGCAGGCACGGGCAAAGTCGAGCGGCAGCGGCTTGCGCAGCCATGGTTGGGCATCAGGATTACCCCCCGCAGCCAGGTTCATGCGGACGCGCTGCGCGGCAATCGCCTGATCGCGTTGCTGCTCTTGTATCTGATGCTGATGCCGCAGATACCAGGCGCCGCCAGCGAAGAGCAACAGGCCGACAGTTCCGGCTGCGACGGCCTGTCTGGTGGAAATGGCGCTCTTGACCGGCCGCAGGGCCGACCATCTGCGCACGTGTAGCTGGCCGTCCTTGCGCTTTGGCAGGAGACTCTCAAGCGTCTTTGCGCTGAAATTATGAAAGCCATATGTTTCCAGCGCCGAGTCCCCGATGACCACATTCCAGCCTCCCTGGGCGTAATCACCCTGCAAACGTTCCAGCACCTGCTCGAAGCTGCCGGCGAAATCGCCATTCGGCAGAAAATTTGCGTCACGGACCGCACAATAGAACCACAGACCGTCCGGCAGCTCGAATGCGCACAACCAGTTGTGCACGGGCTGCTGATAGCCTTCGTAATAGGCACCCTCGACTGCCAAGGTCTTCGAAATGACCGCCGCCAGCGAGTGCTGTCCCCGCCTGGCCCCTTCCCTGGTATGGGCGTAACCTGCCTGCGCCATGGCGTTATCCATGCGCAGCACGATCAGGTCGGCGTCGATATTGACCGCCAGCTGTGCCGCTTCTTTCCAGATTTCGCGGGGACGTGACAGCGATTGCCAGAAAAGGCCGCAAACGAATCGGGTCTTGCCGATCTGGACGGTGTGGTTAGACATGTTCTTGCGCGCAGTTTCAGGAAGCGTTCATGACAACCGGCGTAATCAGGATCACGATGACTTCCTTGTTTGCCTGGGCGCGCAGGCTGCCCCCGAACAGCAGGTTCGATGGTGAGCCGGTGCCTAGCTGGGTGAGGTTGTCATCGGTTTGTTCGAAGCCGCTGATGATGAGCGTCTCGCTCGATTTCATCGTGACCCGCTGCAGGAAATTACGGGTATCGATTTCGGGCGATTCGATCGTCGCACTGTTGCTGGTAACGGTGCGCAATGCGCGCAGCGAGGAGATATCGGTCGAGAATTGCAGCATCACCGTACCGTCACCCAGCACATGCGGCAGGATCGTCATGTTGAAGCCGGCGGTGATGGTGCCTGGCGTGAGGGTCGTGGAGCTGCCGACATTGGCCGTGAGCGTGGTTTGCGATGATTTCAGGTAGGTGGTTTGCTTGGCGACCTGGACCGGTACCGGCTGATTGTTCAGGGTCACGACCGAAGCGGAGGTTTCGCGTCGAACCCGGCCTTGTTCGGCCAGTGCCTCGATGAGCAGCGATGTGCCGGCCAGCCTGCTGCTGGCTGTATCGAGGATCGCTGCCGAAAACGTGTTGCTGTTGGCGACCGTGGCCAGAGGGTTGGCAAGTCCGTATCTGCGGCCCAGGGTCTGGTAGACCGCATCCCACTTGATCCCATAATTATCGCCGCGGGTCAACGTCACCGCGAGCACTGTGACATTGACCATCACCTGGCGCGACAGCGCCTGATTTTCCCTATCGATGAATTGAGCGATGCGCTCGAGGCTGTCCGGCGTGTCCGATACGGTGATCGAGCCGGTGGCCGGCGAAGCCACCACCCTTCCCTGTGCCGAGAGCATGATGCCGACCGCTTTTTCAATGCTGGAGTACACCGATAGTTGTGATGTGACGGCGGTGTTCTGACTGTTGTTGGTATTGAGCCCGTTTCCACCCGCGCCACCACCGCCACCGTCGCTTTGCCCGCCCGAGTTGGCGCCACTGGCGACCGTCGCACTCAGCGCCGCGTCGCCAGGGACAGCGGCGATCTGGAAGGTGCGTGTGTCGATGAGGAAGAACTGGATGGCGCCGTTTGCATATTTCCACGAGACGCCAAACCGTGCAGCGACTGTGTCGAGCAACCCCTTGAGGCTGCCGCCGGTGAAGTCGATCCGCACCGCACTGCTGGTCTGTCCGGTAACCGGACCTTGCATGCTTCCTGGCAGCGAAGGCATCCCCCCGCCAGCGGGCTTGAGCGAGGCGAGTCCGGCACCGCCCTGTCCGGCTTGTGCCGTATTGCCGGCGACCCTGGTCGGGATTCCGGAGCGCAGGGTAATGCGTTCGGCAAATTCGGCAAGTGAGTTGACCGACCGCTCGAAGGTCGCCGGCTGATGAAATATCGGCGGCAGCGGTGTTTCGCTGACCCGCGCCAGACTGCGGCCCAGCCAGATGCCGGGCTCGTGCCGGATGGTCGGGTCACTCTTGCCGGTACCGTCGACCTTGCCGACATCGCGCGCGAGCTGCGACGATCGCGCCTCGCTGACATTGATGCGCTCGATGATGCCACCCTGAATGCTGCTGCAGCCGCACGAACTGCACGCGGCGAGGATCACGCCGATACGTATCGCTCGCCACATTATTGCGCCCCTTTCGCCATAATCCTCAGCACCCGATTGCCTTCGAAGAAAATCGCCTTGACCGGTACCCCGTTCGATTGCAGGCTGCGTGTCACGGCCGCAACTGCATCCTCGAACGTGCCGTGAATGCTGGCGGTAGCTTCAACCGAGTGATCCTGAGGCAGCTCCCAGAACAATTGCCAGCCAGCGGCAGTCGACCAGCGGGCCAGCGCATTCTGCAAGGTCTTGTCGGCCAGAGTGGTCGTCCAGACCTGAATCGGTGCCTGCGCCGGACCCACTTCTAAGGCTGTTGCAACCGGGGTACCAACAACCGGGGCGGCAGCAACGCGACCATTTTCCATCGCCGCGACAGGCCCGAAATCGCTTAGCCGCAGCTTGAGGCTGCCATCGAAACGCACGTTCAAAGACGTGATGCGCAGATGCTTGCCATCGCTGTGCCACGAGAAGTAATACTCCTCAGCCAAGGTGTCCAGCATCTGCCGTGCAGACAGATCGTATCTGCCGGTGACGCGGCCCGTGACGCCATCGTCGATGCTGAGCTCAAGTCGTTCCGCCTTGGCGAATCGTTTCAGTACCTCGCGCACACTACGGTCTTTCCCGTCGTACTGGAAGCGGGGTTTGTGCCAGGCTATTTCAGTGGTTGCAAGAACAGGCACCGGGATGCAGCAGGCGGCGATCGTCAATAACGCGATGATCCACATGAGTGCTGGCGATTCGAAGTGCCGAAGATGCATGATGAGTCCGAGTGGAATTTTTATTACTAATGGTTTCGATAGAATGTTACTCTTAGTCTATTCTTGCCATAAGGTAATTACAAGCGTTTCCCTGTCATTTTTCTCAGGAAGTATCGTGTTTGTGCAGAACTGGGCGGTGAACGCATTCGTTGATAAAAAAATCTCGAAAAGGTACTTGCATGCACACTCCCAATGTCGGCGTATCTCCGGTCTATTTGATTCACCCGAACGCCCTCCTGGCCAAGGACACGGCGTTACAGATTGCGCAGCTTGGTTATCCGGTGGTGGTGCTCACAGCGCTGCCCGAACTGGCGACCGCGATTGCGCGACAAGTGCCTGCGGCGGTCGTGATCGATCTGGGCAAGACCATTGCGACGGCACAAATGGCCGTTGAGTTGGCGCGTCTGCGTCAGCAAAACCGGTTCGCGCTCTTGTTCCTCTCCTCACGCGGCAACTTTGAGTCAAGACTCAGCGCCGTCCGGGCCGGTGCTGATGCCTACCTCACACGTCCGGTCGATATGGTCATGCTGGGTGAAAAAATCGATGTGTTGTTGCGTCGGCTGGACCACAAGCCATACCGGGTGCTTTTAGTCAGTAATGACACGCAGCATGAAAAAATTCTGCGTGAGGCAGCAATGGATGTGACCGTGCTGTGCCGGCCTGGAGACTTGTTCAATCAGCTCGGCGAGTGCCAGGCCGAAATTGTTCTGATCGGCGTGCTGCTACCTGAGTGCAATGGAATCGATATGACCAGATTGATCCGGCTTGACGGGCACTATCTCGATATCCCGATCGTCTGCATGGGCCGAGAGCCCAATGACGGGGAGCATCTGCAATCTCTGGACGCAGGAGCCGACGATTACCTTGGCAGCGCAATCAGCCCGACGCACCTGATCGCCGCAGTGACTGCGCGGGCCGAGCGCTATCGGTCGCTGCGCGGCCTGATCCTGCGCGACAGCCTGACCGGTTTGTACAATCATGCAGCGATCAAGGAATATCTCGTGCAGGAGATGTCGGTGATCGAACGTCACACAGTGCCGCTGTCGATGGCGATGATCGATCTCGATTTCTTCAAGAAAGTCAACGACACCTATGGTCATCCAATGGGCGACCAGGTGATCCGCACGCTCTCCCGGCTGTTGCAGCAGCGCTTGCGGCGCGGCGACATCATCGGCCGCTATGGTGGCGAGGAGTTTGTGGTGGTGATGCCCGCGACCACACTCGAGGCGGCCGTCGCTGTACTCAGCGACATCGGCGCAGTATTTGCGCAGATCCGGCACTATGCGGACAATATCGGATTCAGCGTGACTTTTTCTGCCGGCGTGGCCGAAGCCTATGGTCATTCGGATGCCAAGTCACTGCTCGCAAGTGCCGATGCCGCGTTGTATGAGGCAAAGGATGCCGGTCGCAATCGGATTGTCGCGTGTCGCACTGCTTGAGAAGTTTTGATGCATTGTTCTGCCGGCCGTGTCGTATCGAAAATCTGGCTGCACCTAATCGAGATACGCTGCCAATCCGGAACAACCAAGGGCGACAACCGGCACATCCGACTCGTGATGACTGCGTCGCAGGTTGCATACTCTTGCTGACGTCAGATCGTCGTTTTCCTGAAGCCAGTTCAAACCCACCATCAGACCGGCGTATCGCCCCCCTGCTTGCGCCTGGCTTCAC
>JACMRD010000303.1 GCA_014376645.1 Herminiimonas sp.
AAACTCCAGAAACCCCGCAACTAACTCAACATCCACAACACCATCTTCACTTCTTCCCATCCACCCAGCCAGACCCGCTTTCGTACCGCTTCCAGTACTGCGCTTGTCTCGCCTCGTCGACGGGAGCCGAACTATATCAAACCGACTCCTTGGCTGGCAAGGCCTTTGTGAAAATAATGTAACAACCTGCTGTTCCGCACGCGTGGCCCCACTTTCGAGGGGCTGTGTATTTACTTCTGATGGTACTCAGTCACGCGCGCGACCTCATCGGCAGATCCCAGAAACACCGGAACTCTCTGGTGCAGTTTCTCCGGCTGGATGTCGAGGATGCGACGGGCGCCGTCGGTCGCTGCGCCGCCCGCTTGCTCAACCAGGAAAGCCATTGGATTGGCTTCGTACATGAGACGCAGCTTACCGGCCTTGTCCGGCTCTCGCGCATCTGCGGGATACATGAATATCCCGCCGCGGTTCAGGATGCGGTGCACGTCGGCCACCATCGATGCGACCCAGCGCATGTTGAAGTCCTTGCCGCGCACGCCCGTGACTCCCGCCTGCAGTTCATCAACATAGCGTTTGACCGGCGCATGCCAGTGGCGGCTGTTGGACGCATTGATCGCATACTCCTTTGTCTGCTCGGGAATTTTCATGTCGCGCTGTGTCAGCACCCATGAACCCATCTCCCTGTCGAGCGTGAAGCAGTGCACACCATTGCCCGTTGTAAGTACCAGCACTGTCTGCGGACCATAGACTGCGTATCCTGCCACGACCTGCTTGCTGCCCGGCTGGAGAAAGTCTTTTTCCTGCGGAGCATGCATGCCCTCTGGCGCCTTCAGAACAGAAAAGATCGTTCCGATCGATACGTTGACATCGATATTCGACGATCCATCGAGCGGATCGAATAGCAAAAGGTATTCACCCATCGGATAACGGTTAGGAATCGGGTGGATCGTTTCCATCTCTTCCGACGCCATTGCCGCCAAGTGGCCACCCCATTCGTTGGCTTCCAACAGGATTTCATTGGAAATCACATCCAGTTTCTTCTGGATCTCGCCCTGGATGTTTTCGCTGTGCGCCGTACCCAGTACGTCACCCAGTGCACCTTTGCCGACTGCGTGACTGATCGTCTTGCAGGCCCGGGCCACGACTTCGATGAGCAGGCGGAGCTCGGCGGGAATCGTGTCGTGCTCGCGCTGCTGCTCGATCAGATGCTGGGTGAGGCTGATTCTTTTCATTGGTATTCCTTGGTTTGTTTCATCACAATAAGTAAGAAGCGGTGTGTCCTGGAAGCGCTCAAGGCGCCAGCGACTTGGTCACCACTTCGAGAACATCATTGGACAGACGCGGGCTTTTCGCGACCTTCGCCAGCGCAGCCCGCATTTTCTGCTGGAGGGCCGGCGCGTATTTGCACCAGCGATCCATGCTGCGTGCGAGACGGGAAGCTACCTGCGGGTTGATCGCGTCAAGGGCAACGACCTGTTCGGCCCAGAATGCGTACCCGGAGCCATCCACGGCATGAAACCGGGAGGGATTCCCATTGCAGAAGCTAAAGATCAGGCTACGCGCGCGATTCGGGTTCGTCATCGAAAAAGCTGGGTGCCGCATCAACCCACGCACTGCTGCGACATCGACACTGCGCGCCATCGCCTGCAACATGAACCATTTGTCGACGACCAGCGCCTCTGCCTCGAACTCGGTATAGAACCCGGCGAGCGCCGCAGCGCGTCCGGGCGCCCGACTGTTAACCAGCGCAGTCAGTGCAGCCAGTCGGTCGGTCATGTTGTCAGCCGTATCGTATTGCTGCTGCAATAAGGCATGAATCTCGCCGTCGTCCAGATCGGAGAGATAGCTCAACGCCAGATTTTTCAAACTGCGCTTGCCGACCGAAGCTGCGTCGGGGCTGTAGCCGCTATGGGATTGGTTCGACTTGTAGATCGCCAGCCATTCCGTACGCAGTTCCGTGGCCAGTTTTGTCGTCAGGCTGCGCCGCGCGAGATGAATTGCCTGCGGATCGACCACTGCAATCTGCTCCGACATCATGGATTCCGACGGCAGTGTCAGGCTGACCTCGCGGAAAGCAGGATCCAGCGACGCGTCTTGCAGGAGTTTGGCGAAATTGCCGACCAGCGGATCCGCTTTTGTGCCAACGAGCGCTGCCGGACCCTCTCTTACCAGTTGCTGCAGTCTCCGCATTGCCAGCCGCTGCCCGGCCTCCCAACGATTGAAGGGGTCGCTATCGTGCGCCATCAAGAACCCGAGATCGTCATCGCTATAGTCGAATTCGAGGACGACCGGCGCTGAGAAATCTCGCAGCAACGATGGAACCGGGGCTGCCTCGACCCCGGTAAAGGCAAACGACTGGGTCGGCTGCGTCAATTCCAGCACCAGCCTGGTGGGCGCGTCGGCGGCAGCATGTTCGCCGGCCAGGCGCAGCGGTAGGTCGCGTCCGCTCTTGTCCAGCAGTCCGACCGCGAACGGTATATGAAATGGCAATTTGCTGATCTGCCCGGCAGAAGGTGCGCAGGATTGCGTCAATCTCAGATGAAATGTCTGCGCTTCGGCGTCAAATCGGGTTTCCGCCTTGACCGTCGGCGTGCCGGCCTGGCTGTACCAGCGCTCGAACTGGGCAAGATCGCGGCCGCTGGAATCTGCCATCGCAGCCCGGAAATCGTCGCACGTAACGGCCTGGCCGTCATGCCGCGCGAAATACAGGTCCATGCCCTTGCGGAAACCATCGCGCCCCAACAGCGTCTGGTACATCCGCACGACTTCCGATCCCTTTTCGTAGACCGTCACGGTATAGAAATTATTGATCTCGACATAGGAATCTGGCCGCACCGGATGCGCCATCGGACCTGCATCTTCCGGAAACTGCGCCTGCCGCAACAACCGCACGTCCTCGATCCGCTTGACCGCGCGACCGCTTTCGGAACCCACCATATCGGCGGAAAACTCTTGGTCCCGGAAAACAGTCAGGCCTTCCTTGAGCGATAGCTGGAACCAGTCGCGGCAGGTCACGCGGTTACCAGTCCAGTTGTGGAAGTACTCATGACCGACCACTGATTCGATGTTGGCATAGTCGGTATCGGTAGCAATGCGGGAGTTAGCCAGAACAAATTTCGTATTGAAAATGTTCAATCCCTTGTTTTCCATCGCGCCCATGTTGAAGTCGCTCACCGCGACGATCATGAAGCGGTCTAGATCGAGCTCCAGGCCGAAGCGCTCTTCGTCCCAGCGGATGCTGTTCTGCAGCGACGTCATGGCATGCTGCGTCTTGTCGATGTTGCCGGCCTCGACCCATACTTGCAACAGCGCATTCCGACCGGATGCCAACCTGAACGTCTCTTCCTGGCACACAAGCTTGCCGGCCACCAGCGCGAACAGGTAGGACGGTTTCTTGAACGGATCTTCCCATTTGGCGAAATGGCGGCCATCGCCCAGATCACCTTCTTCGATCAGGTTGCCATTGGAAAGCAGGATCGGATATTGCTCTTTATCTGCACGCAGCATTACCGTAAATTTGGCCATCACATCCGGACGATCCGGGAAATACGTGATGCGGCGGAACCCTTCCGCCTCGCATTGCGTGAAAAAGTTTCCGTTCGAGACATACAGGCCAGACAGCGTCGTGTTCTTGATCGGGTGGGTGATCGTTTCGAGTTCCAGCGTTGCTGTGTCGGGCAGATTCAGCAGCTCCAGCGTCTGATCGGTCAACCTGTAGGATTTTTTCCCCAGCACCTTACCATCGACCAGGATCTGAACCAGCGTCAGCGCTTCGCCCTGCAGCACCAGAGTACGATGCTGTGCGGAGGGATGGCGCCGGATCGTCATGCGGCTCGATACGCGGGTGGACTCCAGGGCAAGGTCGAAGGCGATCTCGACCGTATCGACCAGATAGCTCGGCGGTGTGTAATCTTTGCGATGGATGGCTTGGGGAATGACAGTATGCATGGCGGCAGTTCTTTCGATTCTTGAGTCCGGGACGGGGCGTCGGACATTCTACCAACCTCCGTAACGAATCCGAAATCGGCGATGGACCGCGCAGGCCCAGACTTGGCGCCGCATCCAGCAGATTCCAGTGGCAACGACCGATCCGGTGATTTCAGTTACAAACTGTAACGAAATTTTCGCCGCCCGCGCCTATGATGTAACCGTTGTTCAATTAGGGTTATGAGATGAAACATTGGTTCAAGTTATCGATCGTATCGCTGCTGCTCTCGCTGGGTGGCTGCGCCGGCACCGCCATCCGCAGCGATGTCACGGTGTTTCACGAGTGGCCCGCAGAGATGCGCGAAAAGATCTTTGTCTTCGAACGCACCCGCGAGCAAGACAACAATCTCGAATACCGCAATTATGAGAACCTGGCCCGTGCGGAGCTTCTGCGCCTGGGCTTCGTCGAAGCATCGACCGCGCAACCCGTCAGGCTGAAGGTCACGATGGCCTACAGCGTCAAGGTGCGCAACGTGCGCGTCATCGAAGGCACGCTCACCGATCCCTTCTGGTACACCTCGCCGCTCTACACCCATCGCTGGCGCGGCCGGGGCTATTACGGCCCCTACTACGATCCGTTCTGGCCGGTCGCACCGACCACCGAATACGTGGAGAGCAGCTACCAGGTATTTTCGCGCCAACTCAAGATCGGGATCGCACAGGTCCCATCGGGTAAGAAACTCTACGATGTGACGCTCAACAGCGAAGGCAAGAACGGATCGCTCGCCGCCGTGATGCCGTATCTGGTGCGTAGCGCCTTCATCGATTTCCCTGGACAGAGCGGAATACCGCGCACCGTGACGCTCAGCATGCAGAACTGACGATGCCTCGCGCCGATGGCAAGGTCAACGCAAGGCTTCCTCGGCCAGGTCGAGCGGCTTCATCAGCGTTTGCCAGGTTTCGTCGTTGATTTCTCCCGATGCGTGCAGGCGGTGCAGTTCTTCCCTCTCGGCGCGCAATCCCACCAGGCGCGCCTGCTTGTTCAGGTGGTGATCGTGGCTCGGATCGATCTCGCTGTCGGCGCCATGCGCTTCGGCGTCGATGCGCTGTTTGTATTCGTCGCTGATCACCTGTACCACGCTGCTGCCGTTTCCCGGTCCGTCCTGCTCCAATCCCGCGTCGTTCGCCAGTGCCTCGATCGCAGCGCGCGAGGCCTTGACGGCCGCGCCCGCACGTTCCTCCTCGACCGCGATCTCGTCGTCGGCGGGCAGGTCTCGCAGCAGCAACGGCAGGCACACCGAGGCGATCAGCAGCGTCAGAACGATAACGCCCGCGGCCACCAGAATCAGTTCATCACGCGCCGGAAATGTTTTGCCGGCCGCGATCTGCAGCGGCAAGGAAATCGCTGCCGCCAATGTCACCGCACCGCGAATCCCTGCCACCGTGTGCGCCAACAGTATCCGGCCTTCCGGCATCGGAGCGACGGGTTCATCCCCGCTCATGACCGCCCTGCTCAACCGCGCGATGCGCGCCGAACCGTATCCCCAGGCCAACCTGATCAGCAGGATCAGGCCCGTCATCGTCACGACCAGCATCAGCAGATGCAACGCCGTATGGCCGCTGGCAGCCGCAGTCTGAATGCCGTCACGGATCACATGCGGTAGTTGCAGGCCTAACAGCAGGAAGATGATGCCGTTGAGCACGTAGGCGAAAAGGCTGAAGAAATTTCCCGCTTGCAGGCGCAGGGCTGCATTGTCGTCATGCTTGGGATCGACGTAACTCATGGTGATGCCGGCCGCAGCCGCGGCCAGGATTCCCGAGACATGCACCGCTTCGGCAACAAAATAGGCACCAAACGGCAGCAATACCAGATACAGCACCAGCGGGATCGTGGTGCTGCCGTCCGCTTCGGACAGCCAAGTGCGCAGCCGGCCATAGCCGGTCGCCAGCAGGACGCCGATCGCAGCGCCGGCAGCCGAAACCAGCAGCACGTTAAATGCCGCACCGCCCATCGAGAACGCACCGATCGAGGCCAGCAGTGAAAACTTCAAGGCCACCAGGCCGGACGCATCGTTGAGCAGCGCCTCGCCTTGAACGATGTGCAACAGCGTGCGCGGCACCTTGATCCGGCTCGCAATCGCCGAGACGGCCACCGCATCGGTCGGCGACAGCACGCTGCCGAGCGCGAAAGCTGCCCACAGCGGAATATCCGGGCGCAGCCAGTGTAAAAAATAGCCGAGCAACAGCACGTTGACCAGCACCAGCAGAAACGCATGCAACAGTATCTGCCCGCGCAAATGAAACGCTTCACGTTTGGGCAGGCGCCAGCCGTCGGCAAACAGCAGCGGCGGCACGAACAGGAGCAGAAAGACTTCCGGTTCGAGATTCACTTGCAAGCCCGGCACATTCGTCAATCCAAGTGCCGCGCCCAGCGCAATCTGCAACAGTGGCAGCGGCAGGATCGAAACGAAGCGCCCGCACAGCCCGGTTCCGGCGGCCAGCGCGATCAGGCCCAATGCGAGCAGCGCGATATCCATCGTTTAACTTCTGGCCGTCGATCGAGTCACTGGCCAGTCAGGAAAAATACGCTTCACCTGCAAATGTCAGGATGCCGATCATGATCACGGCCAGCGCCAGCACGATCAGCAACAGGCCGAAGCGCGGCGAGTCACCACTGCCGGACGGCGGTTCTTCCGGGTGCTGCATGGGGTTGTCATCGGGATTGATCATCGTCTAGCCTCTCAAGGTAAAAGGATGGTGCAACCGGTGGTCTTCCGGCCTTCCAGATCCCGGTGCGCCTGCGCCGCATCCTTGAGCGCATAACGCTGGTTGATCGGAATCCTAATCTTGCCGCTTTCGACCATGCCGAACAACTCGGCAGCCATGGTTTCCAGATCGGCGCGCTTGGCCGCATAGGTAAACAGCGTGGGCCGTGTCACGAACAGCGAACCGCGCGAAGCCAACTCCTTCAGGCTGAACGGCGGCACGGGACCGGATGCACTGCCGAAGCTGACCATCATGCCAAGCGGCGCCAGGCAGTCGAGCGAGCCAATGAAGGTGTCCTTGCCGATCGAGTCATAGACCACGGGTACACCCTTGCCGCCGGTGAGTTCCTTGACCCGCTCGACGAAATTTTCGGTCTTGTAGTTGATCGTGTGGGTACAGCCGAATTGCTTGGCCAGTGCAGCCTTCTCGTCCGAACCGACGGTGCCGATCATCGTTACGCCAAGTGCACGCGCCCACTGGCAGGCGATCAATCCGACGCCTCCTGCGGCAGCATGAAACAGGATGGTCTCGCCACCCTGCAGTCGGAAGGTGCTGCGAAACAGGTACTGCACCGTCAACCCCTGCAGCATCATCGCCGCGCCGGTGTCGAAATCGATCGACTCGGGCAGCCGCACCAGCACCGCCGCCGGCATCACGCGCGCTTCGGCATAAGCGCCGGTCGGGCGACTGGCGTAGGCGACCCGGTCGCCGACCTTCAGATGGGTGACGCCTTCGCCGATGGCTTCGACCGTGCCAGCGCCTTCCATGCCGACACCGGCCGGGAGCGACTGTGGATATTCGCCGACGCGAAAATAGACGTCGATGTAGTTCAATCCAATGGCGCCATGACGCACCCGCGCTTCGCCCGGGCCGGGTTCGCCCACCTCGACGTCGATGTATTCCAGCACTTCGGGGCCGCCGTTGCGCGCCATCCTGATTGCCTTGACCATCTGATTCTCCGCCATGTCTCGCTCCGTTTTTTAGATTTCAAATGCGCCGGCACGCAAAACGTGCCAGCGCCGACGCTGCCGTCGGGCAGACTATTTTGCCCGGTCATATAGCCAGCCTGCATGCTACACAAAAACGTACATACCGACCCGAACTCGGCCGCGCTGCATCGATGCGGTCAGTCTCTATCCGGCCCGGCCCGGGCCGGCAGCAGATTGTTGACCACAACATTCCGATGCTCGACCTGCGCGCCAGACCAGCACTTGTTTGCCATGAATGACCGCGTCCATGACGTTGCGATCCCTCCGAGATAAGTCGGTTCAGGCTTTCTTTTTCGACAGCAGATAGATCCCAATGAGCACCAGTACCGTGCCCGACAACTGAATGCCGGTAATCGGCTCGTCGAGGATCACCGCACCCAGTAGCAGGGTTGAGACCGGCCCGATCATGCCGGCCTGGGAAGTGGTGCCGGCGCCGATGCGGGCGACCGCCACCATCGTCAGGAAGACCGGCATGACGGTGCAAAAGATGGCGTTGATCAGCGATAGGCCGTAGACGGCGTTCGGCTGCACCAGCATGCCCGCCGGGCGCAGCAGGAAAAACTGCCCAATACAGGCCACGCTGGAAACACACATCGCGTACGCCACCAGGCGGATCGCACCGACCCGCCGGACCATCTCGCCAGAGAACAAGAGGTACAACGCATAGGTAATGGCGCTGCCGAGCACGAACAAGGCCCCGAGCTGCACCTGACTACCGCCGCGGCTGGCATCATGCAGAAAGACCAGTACGGTCCCCGAATACGAGATGGCCAGCGCCGCCCACTCCAGGCGCGAGATTTTCTTTTTCAGGAACAGGATCGAGATCAGCAGCACGAACGACGGCGTCAGGAACAGGATCAGCCGCTCCAGGCCGGCCGAAATGGTCTGCAGGCCGACGAAGTCCAGGAAGCTCGACAGGTAATAGCCGATCAGGCCGAGGATGACGATCCGGAAGCGCTCCGATCGCGTCAACGGTTCCGACACCCGTGCCTGCCACAGCGCGATCGCTGCGAAGAAAGGCAGCGAGAACAGCATGCGAAAGGCGATCAGAGTGACCGCATCGACCGGATAGCGGTAGATCAGCTTGGCGACGATGGCCTTGGTCGAAAACAGGATCGCACCGATGATGGCAATGGCCAGCCCCGTCAGGAAGTCCTTCCGGTCTGTAGACAGGGCGGCGGGGGCCGTCACTGGCGGCGGTGGCGCCCGGCCATCACGGATTCATCAGGTGACCGAGCTTGGCCGCCTTGGTCATCAGGTAGCGCCGGTTGAAGCGATTGGTCTTGATGTGCAGCGCGATACGCTCCGTGACGGTGATCCCAAGCTGCTCCAGCGCGTCGATCTTGCGCGGATTGTTAGTCATGAGGCGCAGGCTGCTCACGCCCAGGTGTTGCAGCATCGGCAGGCACAGGCGGTAATTACGCTGGTCAGGCGCGAATCCCAATTCCTGGTTGGCCTCGACCGTATCGGCGCCGCCGTCCTGCAGGTGATAGGCCTGGATCTTGGCCAGCAGGCCGATGCCGCGCCCTTCCTGTCGCAGGTAGAGCAATACGCCACGTCCTGCCGCGGCGATCTTCTGCAACGCGGTTTCGAGCTGGGCGCCGCAATCGCAACGCTGGCTGAACAGGGCGTCGCCGGTCAGGCACTCGGAATGCAGTCGCGCCAGCACCGGCGCGCCGTCGTCGATCGTGCCCAAGGTCAACGCGAGATGCTCCTTGCCAGTGCCGGACTCGACGAACGCGTGCAGCCGGAACGTCGCCCAGGGCGTCGGCAGGTCGCATGACGTCACGTAGGTCACGGTGGGGTCTGGCACGGAGGCGGCATCAACGGCGGTGCCGGCGGCGATCTTCAAAGGCATGGTAATTCCTGGACAAGGCACGGCGCGAGACAGCCGAGACGGGAAATGCGTCGCGGAGAACAACGTCTCGATCTGCACAAAAGCGTAAGGATATCAGGACGGCGTACATTTACCGTTTGCATGCCACGGCGATCGCTCCGCGCCGGCCGGCGCCGACGGAACAAACGTCTATTTTTTCAGGATCGACCCAAGCACGCCACGGATGATTTCGCGGCCGACGGTCGAGCCGATGCTGCGCGCCGCCGATTTCATCATGGCCTCGACCACTGTGTCCTTGCGCCGCGCAATGCCGCTGCCGCCGAACAGTCCACCCATGGCGCCGCCAACGGCATCCTTGAACTGGTCGGCAAACGAGGGACTTGCATCCGGCGCTGCTCCGGCCGGCGGCGGCGGTGCGCTGCGGGGCGTTGCCGGATGGGCGCCCCAATCGGACGACGGCACTGGCACGGGTGCGGGAGCGGCGGGCTGCCTCGATTCGACACGCCCCTTCAGTTTTTCGTAGGCCGATTCGCGGTCGACGGTTTTTTCGTACACGCCGGCGACGATCGAGCCGGCAATCAGCGCGGTCCGTTCGCTGTCGGTGATCGGTCCGATCTGGGAGGCCGGCGGCAGGATGAACGCACGCTCGACGATGGTCGGCCGGCCTTTTTCATCCAGGAACGACACCAGTGCCTCGCCGACTTCGAGTTCCGAGATCACCGTGGCGGTGTCGAGCGCGGGATTGGTGCGGAAGGTCTCAGCGGCGGCCTGCACCGCTTTCTGGTCGCGCGGCGTGTAGGCCCGCAGGGCATGCTGCACCCGGTTGCCAAGCTGGCCGAGCACCGTGTCGGGAATGTCGAGCGGATTCTGCGTCACGAAATAGACACCGACACCCTTGGAGCGGATCAGGCGCACCACCTGCTCGATCTTCTGCAGCAGCGGCTTGGGCGCCTCGTCGAACAAGAGGTGGGCTTCGTCGAAAAAAAATGCCAGCTTCGGCTTATCGAGGTCACCCACTTCCGGCAGACGCTCGAAGAGTTCCGACAGCAGCCACAGCAAAAAGGTTGAATACAGGCGCGGCGCGTTCAGCAGCTTGTCGGCGGCCAGAATATTGATCACGCCGTGGCCGGCCGCATCGGTCTGCATCAGGTCGTCGATGTTGAGCATCGGCTCGCCGAAAAAATGGTCGCCGCCCTGCTCTTCGATACCGATCAGGCCACGCTGGATGGCACCGATGCTGGCTGCGGAGATATTGCCGTACTCGGTCTGGAAATCAGCTGCGTTCTCGCCGACCTGCTGCAGCATCGCCCGCAGATCCTTGCTGTCGAGCAGAAGCAGGCCGTGATCGTCGGCGATCTTGAAGACCAACTGCAGCACGCCTTGCTGGGTGTCGTTCAGGTTCAACATGCGCGCCAGCAGCAGCGGGCCGAGGTCTGAAACGGTGGCCCGCACCGGATGGCCTTTTTCGCCGTAGACATCCCAGAACGTGACCGGACAACCGGCCCAGGTCGGCTCGGGCAGACCCAGCGATGTCAGCCGCGCCTGAATCCGGGCGCTCATCATGCCGGCCTTGGCCATGCCGGAGAGGTCACCCTTGACGTCGGCCATGAAAACCGGCACCCCGATGCCCGACAGTGCCTGCGCCATGGCCTGCAAGGTCACGGTCTTGCCGGTCCCTGTCGCGCCGGTGATGCAACCATGGCGGTTGGCAAGGGCGGGCAGCAGCAGCAGTTCGGTCAGGCTGTTCTTGGCAATTAGCAGTGAATTGGACATGTTTTCAAGACTTTTCGGAGAGGTTTGGCGGGGGTCGGTATGTTAAAATTGTAGATTGATTCAGTACATGTCGGGGCGAAATTCGGCGTTAATTTTTTAAGAGAGACATCATGGCTGGACACAGCAAATGGGCCAACATCAAGCACAAAAAGGCTGCCACCGATGCCAAGCGTGGCAAGGTATGGACCCGCCTGATCAAGGAAATTACCGTGGCCTCGCGCATGGGCGGCGCCGACATCGCGGCCAATCCGCGGCTGCGGCTGGCGGTGGAAAAAGCTGCTGACGCCAACATGCCGAAGGACAACGTCACGCGCGCGATCCAGCGCGGCAGTGGCGGGCTCGATGGCGCCAACTACGAAGAGATCCGCTACGAAGGCTACGGCATCAACGGCGCGACCGTGATCGTCGAATGCATGACGGACAACCGGGTACGCACGGTGGCGGAAGTACGGCATGCCTTCTCCAAGTTCGGCGGCAACATGGGCACTGAGAACTCGGTGTCGTTCCTGTTCACGCATTGTGGGCAATTCCTGTTTGCGCCCGGCACTGCCGAGGATGCGCTGATGGAAGCCGCACTTGAAGCCGGCGCCGACGATGTCGTCACCGATGAGGAAGGCGGCATCGAAGTCACCTGCGGTCCGCACGATTTCGCGACCGTCAAGGACGCACTGGAAAAAGCCGGCTTCAAGGCCGACGTCGCCGAGATCGTGATGAAACCGGCAACCGAAACCGCGTTTACTGGTGACGACGCGATAAAGATGCAAAAATTACTCGATGCACTAGAGAATTTAGATGACGTGCAAGAGGTCTACACCAACGCGGTGATCGAGGACTGACCGCAGCCTGGTCCTGGGTCCGGATCGAATCAGCGTGGTTGCTGCCCGCCTTCTGCGCGGGTGGCGTTTTGAGATTGACAACGAAAGCATTAATTAAATGAAAATTCTGGTAGTCGGTTCCGGCGGGCGTGAGCACGCGCTGGCATGGAAGATCGCCCAATCCGAGCGGATTCAAATGGTGTACGTCGCGCCTGGCAATGGCGGTACGGCGCTGGACGCGCGCCTGAAAAACGTGGCGATCACCGATCCCGCCGCGCTCGCGCAGTTCGCCCGCGATGAGCACATCACCCTGACCGTAGTCGGCCCGGAGACACCGCTCGCCGCCGGGATCGTCAACCTGTTCCGCGAACGGGGTCTCAAGATCTTCGGCCCGACCCGGGAAGCCGCCCAGTTGGAAAGCTCGAAGGACTTCGCCAAGTCGTTCATGCAGCGCCACGGCATCCCCACCGCCGAATACCAGACCTTTGCCGACAGCGCCGCAGCGCATGCTTACCTGGACCAGCGCGGCGCGCCGATCGTCATCAAGGCCGACGGCCTGGCTGCCGGCAAGGGCGTGGTCGTGGCGATGAGCAGCGACGAAGCGCATGCCGCAGTCGACATGATGTTGTCCGACAATAAGCTCGGCGACGCCGGCGCCCGCGTGGTCATCGAGGAATTTCTCGAAGGCGAAGAGGCCAGTTTCATCGTCATGGTCGATGGCAAGAACATCCTGCCGCTGGCCACCAGCCAGGATCACAAGCGCTTGCTGGACCAGGATCTGGGACCGAACACGGGCGGCATGGGCGCCTATTCGCCGGCGCCGATCGTCACGCCGGCCCTGCATGCGCGCGTGATGCGGGAAATCATCATCCCGACGGTCCACGGCATGGCCAAGGATGGCATTCCCTTCACCGGCTTCCTGTACGCCGGGCTGATGATCGACAAGGCGGGCAACGCCAAGACGCTGGAATTCAATTGCCGGATGGGCGATCCGGAAACCCAGCCGATCATGGCGCGTCTGAAAACCGATTTGCTAAGCGTCTTTGAGCACGCCGTCGCCGGCACCCTCGACACGGTTGAGCTGGAGTGGGACCGCCGCACCGCGCTCGGCGTCGTGATGGCAGCAGCCGGCTACCCGGATGCGCCACGAAAAGGCGATGCCATCACCGGCATCCCGGCGGAGACGGTCGAATGCGTGACCTTCCATGCCGGAACTACCCATATCGATGGCAAGTTGCAGACCTCGGGCGGGCGCGTCCTGTGCGTGGTCGGCCTTGGCGACAGCGTCAAGATGGCCCAGAAACAAGCCTACGAGACAATCGAGCAGATCGGTTTCGACGGCGCGCAGTACCGCAGCGACATCGGTTGGCGCGCCATCAAGCGTCCGGCCTGACCTGCCGGGGCGGAAAAGCCGATGACTGCATGGCCACAGCGTTTCAAAGTCGTGGTGCAGGGTACAATCGGCGCTCTCTCCCGCCCTCACCAGATCGATCGTTCGCCGTGATTCCACCTGTTGCCTTACCTTCTTCCATCGCCACTCCGTCCGCGGGCAGCAGCAACGCCACGTTGGTGAAAGCCTATCTCCTGTCGTTGCAGGACCAGATCGTCACGGCGCTTGAAGCACTTGACGGCCAGGCGTTCGGCACCGATCCCTGGCACCGGCCGGATGAGCAGGGCAGCATTCACGGTGGCGGCATTTCGCGCATCATCGAGGAAGGCAATCTGTTCGAGCGCGGCGGGGTCGGTTTCTCGCATGTGCACGGCGACCGGCTGCCGCCATCGGCTGCCGCGAACCGGCCCGAGGTCGCGGGGCGCCAGTGGGAAGCGATGGGTGTGTCGCTGGTGCTGCATCCGCGTAACCCGTATGTGCCGACGGTGCACATGAACGTGCGTTTCTTCACCGCCAGCGCAGCTGGCTGCGAGCCGGTCTGGTGGTTCGGCGGCGGGATGGATCTGACGCCTTATTATGGTTTCGAGGACGATGCGCGGCATTTCCATCAGACCTGTGCCGATGCGCTGGCGCCCTTCGGCAACGATCTGCATCCGCGCTTCAAGCAGTGGTGCGACGATTATTTCTTCCTGAAGCACCGACAGGAACCGCGCGGTATCGGCGGGATTTTCTACGACGACTTCCATGAACTGGGCTTCGACCAGTCGTTCGCGATGATGCGCAAAGTCGGCAACGGTTTCCTTGATGCCTACCTGCCGATTGCGCGTCAACGCAAGGACATAGCGTTCGGCGAGCGGGAGCGGGATTTTCAGGCAGTGCGGCGCGGACGCTACGTCGAGTTCAACCTGGTGTATGATCGCGGCACTTTGTTTGGGCTCCAATCCGGTGGGCGCACCGAATCGATCCTGATGTCGATGCCGCCGGTGGTCAAGTGGCGCTATGACTGGCAACCCGCAGCGGGAAGCCCGGAAGCGCGCCTGGTCTCCGACTTTCTGATCGCCCGGGACTGGCTCGCGTGAAGCGTCGCTGCATTGCAGTTCTCGGTGGTAGCTTCGATCCGGTTCACGATGGTCACGTCGCACTCGGCGCCTATTTCGCGCAGCTGTTACAGGCCGATGAACTGCGCATCATACCGGCCGGGAATCCCTGGCAAAAACACGGTTTGCATGCCAGTCCGGCCGACCGCGTGGCGATGGTGCGGCTGGCATTCGCCAATCAGGCGCTGCCGGTTTCCATCGATGAACAGGAAATCCGGCGCACCAGTGCAACGTACACGATCGACACCCTGCGCGCGTTGCGCGCTGAACTGGGTAGCGAGCCATCGATCGCGTTCCTGATCGGCGCCGACCAGCTGGAACATCTGGACGACTGGCAGGAATGGCGCCAGATGTTCGATCATGCCCACCTCTGTGCTGCCTCGCGACCCGGGTTTGCCCTCGAGGGTGAACACGTGTCGCCGGCAGTGCGCGCGCTCTTTGCGCAGCGGGCCGGTACCCCGGAGATGATCCGCACACAGCCTCACGGATGCAGTTACCTGGCACACGATCTGGCGGTCGATATTTCTGCCACGGCAATCCGGGCGGCGCTGCAACACAATGAACGACCCGAAAAACTGGTACCGCCCGGGGTGCTAGACTATATTGAACAACATAATCTTTACAAAAGCTAAATGGACATCAAAAAACTGCAAGCCATCGTCGTCGATGCACTCGAAGACGTCAAAGCGCAAGACATTCGCATCTTCGACACCGTGCATCTGACCAGCCTGTTCGACCGCATCGCCGTGGTCTCGGGCACTTCCAACCGCCAGACCAAGGCGCTGGCAGCATCGGTACGCGACAAGGTCAAGGAAAATGGTGGCACCATCCTCAGCGTCGAGGGCGAGACCACCGGTGAGTGGGTGCTGGTCGATCTGGGCGACATGATCGTCCACATCATGCAGCCAGCCATCCGCGCCTACTATCGCCTGGAAGAGATCTGGGGTGAGAAGGAAATCAAGCTGGGCGCCGCCAAGCGCGTCTCGCAACGCACCGCTTCCGAGCCGGACGAAGGCGCGCCGAAAAAGGCCGCAGGACGTCATCTGACGACAGCGTCGTCGCCGACCGACGACGGCATGAAAAAGCCGGCCCGCAAGGTCGCCACCAAAAAGATCGCTGCCAAGACAACTGCAACCAAGACCGCACGCAAGACGGCGGCTGAGGCGAAGCCGGTCGGCAAGACCGTCAAGGTCGCTCAGACCAAGACCGCGGTCGTCTCCGCCAAGGAAGCCGCTGCCCGGAAAACGCCGGTCAAACGCACGGCAGTCAAGGTCGCCGCCACCAAGGCCGCGCCAAAGACCAAGACAGCCGACTGACCGCGCGGGGTCGAACGCACACCTGCACGCACCCGCTCGCCACCCTCTTGCACTGAAGTCGCATGCAACTGGTCATCGCCGCCGTCGGCCACAAGATGCCGGCGTGGATCACCGCCGGTTTCGAAGAGTATGCCAAACGCATGCCGGCCGAACTGCGTCTGCTCCTCAAGGAAATCAAACCGGTCGAACGCTCGGGCAGCAAGACTGCGGCGACTGCGATGGCGCTCGAACGCGATCGCATCGAAGCGGCCATCCCCAAGGGTTCGCGCCGCATCGCCCTGGATGAACACGGACGCGAATTGACGACCGTGCAGCTGTCACAGCAATTGCTTCAGTGGCAGCAAGACGGGCGGGATGTTACATTCATCATCGGCGGTGCAGACGGGCTCGATCCGGGCCTGAAAACCGACGCCGACTTATTGATCCGGATCTCGGGTTTCACCCTGCCGCACGGGATGGTGCGGGTGATCCTCGCAGAACAACTTTATCGGGCGTGGTCGATTACCCAGAATCACCCCTACCACCGGATTTAAGAAATCGATGAAACAGCCGGACCAGAAAATCTACCTCGCGTCCAAGAGCCCGCGCCGGCGCGAATTGTTAAGGCAGATCGGGGTGGAGTTCGAACTGCTGCTCCTGCGCGATCACACGCCGATCGGACCGGAAGTGCGGGAGGACGTCCTGCCCGGTGAAGACCCCTTCGATTATGTGGAGAGGGTGACCAACGACAAAGCGTGCCTCGCGCAGAAGACCATGTTGTGGAGAAAACTGCCGATGCGCCCGATCCTGGCCGCTGACACCACCGTGGTGGTCGATGGCCAGATCCTGGGTAAGCCCGCCAATATCGCAGAAGCCGCCACGATGCTGCGCTTGCTGTCGGGCCGCACGCACCAGGTGCTGACCTGCGTGGCGGTCCGTCATCAGCAAGAATCCTGGCGGATCACGCAGCATTCGGACGTCGCCTTTGTCGAACTGTCGCCGGAGACTATCGCCGCCTACTGTGCCACCAGTGAGCCGTACGACAAGGCTGGCGGCTATGCAATCCAGGGGCTGGCCGCGTTGTTCGTCAAGGACATGTCGGGTAGCTATTCCGGCATCATGGGCCTGCCCCTGTTTGAAACTGCCGAGCTGCTGCAACGGGCCGGATTGCGGATTTTATGAGCGAAGACATTCTGATCAACATCACGCCGCAGGAAACCCGGGTGGCGCTGGTTCTGCAAGGCGCGGTCCAGGAACTGCACATCGAACGCACGCTGTCGCGCGGGATGGCCGGCAATATCTATCTCGGCAAGGTGGTGCGAGTCCTGCCGGGCATGCAGTCGGCATTCATCGACATCGGCCTCGAGCGCGCGGCATTCCTGCACGTTGCCGATATCTGGAATGCACGCTCGCACGACGGCCCGCCAGCCGCGCCGACGCCGATCGAGCGCCTGCTCTACGACGGCCAGGCGATCACGGTCCAGGTCATCAAGGACCCGATCGGCACCAAGGGTGCGCGCCTGTCGACCCAGATTTCGATCGCCGGCCGGATGCTGGTCTTTCTGCCGCAGGATTCCCATATCGGCATCTCGCAGCGGATCGAAAACGAAGCCGAGCGCGACGCACTGCGACAAAAGGTCATGGGTCTGCTGCAGCCGGAAGAAAAAGGCGGCTTCATCATCCGCACCATGGCCGAGGATGCCTCCGATGCCGATCTGGCGATGGACGTGGACTACCTGCGCAAGACCTGGGCCACCATCGTGCAACAAGCCAAGGTGCGCCCCGCCCCGACGCTGCTGCATCAGGACCTGAATCTGGCGCAGCGGGTGTTGCGCGATTTCGTCACCGATGATACTTCCAGTATCCAGGTCGATTCCCGTGAAAATTTCCAGATGCTGGAGCAGTTCGGCAGCGTCTACACGCCCTCGGTCCTGGCGCGCCTGGTGCATTACACCGGCGAGCGGCCGCTTTTCGATCTCTATGGCGTCGAAGAAGAAATCCAGCGCGCCCTGGGTCGCCGGGTCGACCTGAAATCGGGCGGCTACCTGGTGGTCGACCAGACCGAGGCCATGACCACTATCGACGTCAATACCGGCAGCTTCGTCAATGGCCGCAATTTCGACGACACCATCTTCAAGACCAACCTGGAAGCTGCACAAGCGATCGCAAGACAGTTGCGATTAAGAAACTTGGGCGGTATTATCATCCTCGATTTCATCGACATGGAAAATGCCGAGCACAAGATTTCGGTGCTGTCGGAATTGCACAAGGCCTTGGGACGCGACCGCACCAAGGTGTCGGTCTCGGGGTTTTCCGCGCTGGGCCTGGTGGAGCTGACGAGAAAGCGCACCCGCGAATCGCTGGCTCATATCCTCTGCGAGACCTGCCCGGCCTGCGCCGGCAAGGGCCAGGTCAAGACCGCACGCACCATCTGCTATGAAATCCTGCGCGAGTTGCTGCGTGAGGCCAAACAGTTCAACCCGCGCGAGTTCCGCATCCTGGCCTCACAACTGGTGATCGACATGTTCCTCGAAGAAGAATCCCAGCACCTGGCGATGCTGGGTGACTTCATCGGCAAGCCGATTTCGCTGCAAGTCGAGTCGATCTACCATCAGGAGCAGTACGACATCATCCTGAGCTGAATACTGTACCTGGCCGCGACATCCCGAATGTCCGGCCCAACCGCCCCGAAGAAGACACGGTCTTTGCCATTTACGCTGTAGTGGTCGACTATGGCAATGCGCAACTCGTCGAGACACGCGCGCTGGCCGAAGCGACGAGCAAGAACCGGGCGGTGCTCGACATGACCGAATTGTTCGATCATGCCGTCACCGACGAGGCAGCGCGTTTTGCCAGAGTGTTGGCAGGCAATTTCAGCGGGTCGTTCAGCCTCGATGCCGGTCGGACCGTCGACGTCGGCGGCAAGCCGGCACCCGTCCTGAAGATCGGTGACACACCGATCAACATGGACTTCACCATTCCTGACCGTTTCACGGCGCAAACCGATGCCACCGCCACCGTGTTCGTGGCCAGCGGCGAGGACTTCATCCGGATTTCGACCTCGGTCAAGAAAGAAAATGGCGAGCGCGCCGTCGGCACCTTGCTGGACCGTTCGCATGCGGGCTACAAGGCTCTACTTGCAGGACAGCCCTACATTGGCTTTGCCCAATTGTTCGGGCATCAGTACATGACGCAATACAATCCGATCAAGGATACCGAAGGCAACGTCATCGCCGTACTTTACGTCGGCATCAACATCAGTCACCGACGCGCCTTCGGCATCGGTGCCAAGGTCGGTGTGCTGGCCTTTGGCGTGGTGGCTACCGTGTTCGGCCTGTTCATTTTGACACTCGGCTCGGCCATGACCTCCCTGGCGGTCGCGCTGCATGCTGCACCGGCGCAGCAGATGGCGCAGCAAATGGCACAACTGCAGACGCGCTATGCCGGCTTTGCCCTGATCGCCGTGCTGGCGGCGGTGGGCATGCTGTATCTGGTGCTGCAGCGGATGGTGACGCAACCTCTGCAACATGCCATGATCGCAGCACAGCAATTGGCAAAGGGTGACCTGACTACGCAGGTGCATGTCGGGCGGCGCGATGAAATCGGCATGTTGATGCAGGCA
>JACMRD010000304.1 GCA_014376645.1 Herminiimonas sp.
AGCGTTGCTCAGCAAGCGTGATGCCGTTTATGACGAAGCCCGGCAACGCCATCCAGCGCGCTGGAGTGGCCGGACCCGAAACTGGACACCAATCGGAATTGTGCACCTGAATCCCGACCGGCAGGCGGACGAAAAAACCGGGTTGCAGGCATCGCAATTCGAGTTAAAAAAAGCAGCTTGAAAAAATGGTTTAGGCGACAACTAGGTTGACATCTACCGTGAACATCGCCGGATGATGAGCGAACACCACAACGCCCACGAGAAAAGTCAGATGAACCAATACCAAGGGGAGAGGTACCGGGTCACCGCCGCCGCTGTCTGCCGGTGACAGTCGGCCCAGCTCCTTGCGAAACAGCAGCGTAGCGCCCAAGGCGTTCACAACGACTGCGATGGCTGCTTTCCAGCCGAACGCCGACATCATGAAGGCGATGTCCCAGTTCCATTTCCCCGCCACCATCAGCACGGGCGGCGCGGCAAACGGCGTCAACGTGCCGCCGATGGAGATATTGACGAATAGCACGCCCAGCGTGGCGTACTTCAAGCGCGATGAGATGCCGCTTCCAAAAAAACTGTCTGCAAAGATCAGGGCGGCCAGTGTCATGGCCGCAGGCTCGGTGATGAACGACCCCAGCAAGGGTACCAGCGACAGCACGGTGAAATAGAATCCCATGCTGCCTGGCAAGGGGATGACGCGGGCGATGAGGCGCACACCGGCCATAGCCGTTTGCAGTATCGGGCGCGTGCCCGCGATTACCATGATGGCAAAGACGAACATCGGTTCGGTGAAATTGCGCGAGTCGATGTAGTTGGTCGCCACTTTTGCGCCATCGGTGGCAAACATCGCCACGACCAGCACCAAGGCCCAGAAGCCGAACACCACTTCCACCTCGCCCAGCAGGTGCCACACCCCGGCATGCGTCGGTCGGGTATGAGCCAGGTGCTCGAAGAACTTGGTGGCGAAGGTGTGCAGGATGGCGACGGCAAACAGCGCTGCGCCGATCAGTTCGATGGTGGTGGGTGTCACAGCTTCCCTTTGTGGTGGCAGATTGGGCGCTGACGAGCCGCCATTTTCGCCCGTGCTGCGCATTGTAGCGTTGCAGCGCAAAGTGCCGGTCGAAGCTTGGACGATTACGGCCAGCAGGACCGGATCCGGCGGGAGCACCTGGTCGAACTGCAAAGGGTGTTCGGCGTTCAGCCATGAGCTTCTATGGCTGACGCAAATGGAACTGGCCGCGCTGTTTCAAACCTCTATTCCCAACGTCAATATTCACATCAAAAACGTTCTGGATGAGGGCGAACTACAGCCCGGAGCAACTATTAAAGAAGACTTAATAGTTCGATTAGAGGATACGTGGCAGGTCAAGCGCCCGGTCAAGCTCTACGGCCCGCACATGATTCTTGCCGTGGGTTATTGAGTCAAATCATCCCCCGTGGCACCCAGTTCCGACAATCGGCAATCACGCGCTTGCGGCAATACCCGAGGGTGCATCACTCGACCTCGTCCTCACGGCGGAGAAAAAGCGATTGCGCTAGATCAGTCAGCACGAGTGATCAAGCAAAAGTTGGACAACATGGCCGACGAGATTTTTCGCGCCTGAGAAATTGATGGCGCTGCCGGCACCAACGCCGGCCTTCGCGAGTTTGAGCAGTTATGCAGATCAGATTTTTTGTCTGGCCCGGTCTACCTCAACATCGCAATGCCCGAGCGATACGTTCGTCGAGGTCGATCGCGACCGCCGAGAGCACTTCGATCGTCCGGTCTTACAACACGTCGCTGGGGTCGCAGGTCTTCATTGTCTCGTCGCGCTGATGCCGGCCGACCAGGCCATCCAAATGCATTGGTGGAAGGAGCGGCTCGCCGTGGATAAAATATGCGGCACGTTTTTCGGCGAGCCGAAATTGCCTTCGATGACACCACCGGTATGCTCGAGTTACCGATACCCAGCTATAATCAATATATTGCGAAATATATTGACATTCGGTATAGTAGCAGCCAATCCTAACCATATGTAATCCTGTCATGCCTGCCATTTCTGAACAGATCGATCTCGACGACATGCTGTCGTCGGCTACCCAAGCCTGTTCTCTGTTGAGGGTACTAGCCAACCGCGACCGTTTGCTGCTGCTATGCCAGCTTACGCAAGGCGAATTCTGTGTCAGCGAACTTGAAACTGCACTAGGCATAGAGCAGCCGACGCTTTCCCAGCAGTTGACCGTGCTGCGGCAGGAAGAGCTGGTGACGACCCGGCGTGAAGGAAAGCAGATTTTTTACAGTATCGCCAGCGCGGAGGCGACGGCCGTCATGCAGGTGTTGTATGAACAGTTCTGCCGCAAACCAAAAGGCAGAAAAAAATGAATATCGACTGCCAGTATTTTCTCCCGGGTCAGCCGTCGCTTGAAATGTAATTGAGGCGGCTGACGGTCTTGACCTCTGTGGCTGTCTAGAGTGTGTTGACCGGAATTTTCAGGTACCGCACGCCATTGGCCTCGGGTTCCGGCAACGCACCGGCACGAATATTGACTTGAATTGCGGGCAGAATCAGGGTCGGCATCTCGAGCGTCGCATCGCGCGCCGTCCGCATGGCGACAAATTCCTCTTCCGAAATGCCGTCATGGACATGCAGGTTGTGGTGGCGATGGTCGGCAACCGTCGCAACCCACTGCGCCGTTCGCTCCGGCGGCGGATAGTCATGACAGACATAGATTTTCGTATCGTCAGGAAGGGCAAGGAGCTTTCGCACTGATCTGTACAAGGTCGGCGCGCTGCCTCCGGGAAAGTCGCACCGTGCCGAGCCAATATCGGGCATGAACAGCGTGTCACCCACAAACACCATGTCGTCAATGCGATACGCCATATCGGCCGGCGTGTGCCCCGGGACGTGGAGTGCCGTCACCTGGATGTTGCCGATATTAAACACTTCATTGTCGGCGAACAGATGGTGAAACTGGGAACCGTCCAGCTTGAAACTCGTCTCCAGATTGAAGATCGGCTTGAAGACCTTCTGGACTGCACGAATGCTCTCGCCGATGGCAATCTTCCCACCGAGCTGTGCATTCAGGTAGGGTGCGGCCGACAGGTGATCGGCGTGCGCATGTGTCTCCAGCAGCCAATCCACCGTCAAGCCGTGCGCCTGAATGAATGCGATGACCTTGTCGGCGCTGGTCGTGCCCGTGTGGCCGGATTTTCCATCGTAGTCCAGCACCGAATCGATCACCGCGCAAGGCTTGCCATCTTCTTCGTAGACCACGTACGTCATGGTGCCGGTCGTCGTGTCATGAAAAGCCTGTACTTGCGCAGCCATGGAATCCTCTTCAATTCGATCAAAACAGTATTATTCTATTTAAACACGGAATGTCTTCAGATATAATGTGTTGCGATAATTTATTTGTGAGCGTGGCTCCAGCACTATACTGGCGGGTGGGCAAGGTGATGCTTTTTCGCCTGTCGATGCGCTGCCTCGATTCAGCGGCAATATCCGCAACACATTCCAAACCAACGTAGGACCAACGACCAGGAGACAGGCATGCAGGCGATTAACAGGGTCAATGACGAATTTTCGACATGTGGGCAAATCAGTGTGGCAGAACTGCCAGAGATTGCGGCGAGTGGCTTTCGGTCCGTGATCTGCAACCGGCCCGACAACGAAAGTCCCGATCAGCCATCCTACGTCGATATCGAAACCGCAGCGCGTCATCACGGCCTGCAGTTTGCCTATCTGCCGGTGGTCCTGGACAGCATCGGCCCAGCCGACGTCTCGGCGTTTGCAAACCTGATCAAGACCTTGCCGGCGCCGGTGCTCGGTTTCTGCCGCAGTGGGAAGCGTGCAGATACGCTCTATGCCGCTTCACGGCGTTGAAGGCCTGCTGCGCAAACCCTGCTGTGCCGAATCGGTGTTGGCTGTGGCACCGGCCGGTTGCGAGCATCCGATCAGCGCCTGAAGCCACGCCTGCAATATGATCCTTAGCGTAGTACTGGGCGCGCTTGTCGGCGTGATCGCTGCATTGACTGGAGCTGGCGGCGGAATTCTGGCGGTGCCCCTGCTCATTGTGGGGCTGCACCTGACCCTTGCTCAGGCCGGCCCCATCGCTCTCATGGCCACGGGCGCTTCAGCGGCGCTCGGCGCGCTTCTGGCGCACTGGAGCGGCCTGGTGCGTTACCGGGCGGCGGCGCTGATGGCGATGTCCGGCATGCTAGTGACGCCCGTCGGTCTCTGGGTGGCGGCGCGGGTACCGACGAGGCCTCTGACACTTGTCTTTGCACTCGTCCTGGCCTATGTTGGATACCGAACCTACAAAAGGTCGTCGATGGAAGCAGTGCCAGCAAGTGCGACGGACCACGAGATATTCACGCCCTGCAAGCTCGACGCGCGCATCGGCCGATTGATCTGGACGATACCATGTGCACGGGTGCTGGCAGGCTGGGGAATGATGGTCGGATTCCTCTCTGGTCTACTCGGGGTGGGTGGCGGCTTCGTCATTGTGCCAACCCTGCAGCGCTACACCGATCTGGAGATGCGCGCGATCGTGCCTACTTCGCTGGCCGTGATCGCGCTGGTATCGATTGCCGGCGTCGTCTCTAGCGCGATTGCCGGCGTCCTGATCTGGCCGATTGCGCTGCCGTTTTCCGGCGGTGCGTTATTGGGGATGCTAGCCGGTAGGATGGTCACCCACCGGTTGTCCGGCGCCATGCTCCAGAAGGGATTCGCGGCACTGTGCGTGGTCGTCGCGATCGGCCTCGGCGCGCGCTCCGTGATGACGTGACAGTACGCGCACGGCGGTCGAGAAGACCTAGCGAAATTTCTGAAGCTCTTCCGCGTCGACTTTCTGTTCCGGCAGCCCGGTAATCTTGGCGAGCTCCGACAGGCGCGGCATTCCGCCTTTGACCTGGATCTTGCCCGCCTGGTCCTTCCAGACAATACCGGGAGTGCCACTGATGCCGAATTTCTCCATCAAAACGCCGTTGCGGCTGATTCGATCGGCGACGGCAGGGTTGGCTGGCAAGTGCGCCGGCCCAGGCGTGGGCTTTCCCGGGACGAACTGCGACTGCGACGCGCGGAACGCCGCCAGCCTGTCCTTGGATGACATGAGCTCCACGGCCTTTGGCAGGCTGCTTTCTCCCAGCACCGCCACCGGCACCCATTTGACCTGTAGTCCGGCGTTTTCGTAGGGCTGTAATGCCTTCCACGTGAAGTGACAGTACGGGCAGTTCGCATCGAAAAAAACGTACAGCACGGTTTTCGGATGGTTCAGCCGCCCTTCGGTAATGACGTCGGTTTGCTCGAGTTGACCAAAGCTGGACGAGTAATCAGGCGCCGGCAGGTAGGTGCGTGTGTACTGCTTTGTCAGCGGCTGGCCGTTCTCATCGATCAGTTCGCCGACGATCAGCGTCTTGCCATCGGGCGTTGTGTAGACCACCGAGGTGTCGGCCCCTTGTGACACTATCCATCCGGTCAGCGATGACGCTGCCGGAAAGGTTTTGAGAACCTTGACGCCGTGGGCGACCGCATCGTTGATCGGCTTCGGATAATCGGCAGCGTGGCCAGTCGTCCCGATTGCAACGACCAGCATTCCCATCATTGTCGATGGGTTCAAACACGCGTTCCGGCGCAGATTTCCTGCCGGGGCAACCACAAATGAATCTTCTAATTTGATCATGGGAAAATTATGGGTAGTCGATCGGCGCATTGGCGACAGTGAGTCGGTGTCAGTCAAAACACATGCCTGTGTCACAAACACTATGTTTTATTATATATTTAATCGGAGTATAGTGAAAGTCGTTCCAGCCAATTTTGTGATCCAGTTCATGCCGCATCCGCCCCTTTCCCCACACAGCACTCCTCCAACGTTAGGACCATAAGCCATGACAATCGACTGGAGCCATTTCACGCCGTGGGCGTCGTTTGCGGGAGGGCTGTTGATTGGCTTGGCGGCAGCGTTACTGTTGCTTTTCAATGGGCGCATCGCCGGAATCAGCGGCATTCTCGGCGGCTTGCTGCGCCCCGTAAAAAACGATGTGTCATGGAGGGTTGCATTTTTGGCGGGATTGATCGTGGCCCCGATCATCTATGCAGTCGTCGCGCCAGTGCCGGCCGTGCAGATCGATGCCTCCACTGTCATCCTGTTGGTGGCGGGCCTGTTGGTGGGAATCGGCACCCGTATCGGCTCCGGTTGCACCAGCGGCCATGGCGTGTGCGGCATCTCACGCGCCTCGCCACGCTCGGTGGTGGCAACGCTTTCTTTCATGGCGGCTGGTTTCTTCATCGTGTACGTCGTTCGGCATTTGCTCACTTGATAAGGCAGGGAAAAAACAATGCAAGCATTCGTGGCGTTGGTGGCGGGTCTATTGTTCGGAATCGGCCTGATCTTGTCGGGCATGGCCAATCCGGCGAAGGTAATCGGATTCCTTGATCTGGCGGGGCGGTGGGATCCTTCGCTCGCCTTCGTCATGGGCGGGGCGATACTGGTCGGAGCAGCAGGCTTTTGGTTCACGCGGACCCGGGCGCGCGCACTGCTGGGCGAGCCGATGCGGCTACCGACCGATCGAACGGTCGATCGCCGCCTGGTCATCGGCAGTCTGACGTTCGGGATCGGATGGGGTCTGGCCGGATTTTGTCCCGGTCCAGCACTGACCTCGCTATTGTCAGGAAGCATCAAGCCGACACTGTTTGTGGTGGCGATGGTGGCCGGAATGGCGATCTTTGAACTGCTGCAAATGCGCTCGCGCCGCGCCCATAAGCTGGCAAATTGAGGGCAGTCTATGCGCGCCTTCCGGCTGCAGGGTGCATACCGCCTTTGCGCGCGATGCATGACAGTGTCTGGCACGGCCTGTCTGATTGAGCGCGCGTAATGGGCATGATCGTGATCGGGCCGTTGAGCTTTCCGGTCTTACCCCTACTGCTGCTTGCAGGGATGCTTGCAAGCCTCTGGTATGCCAAGCGAAAAACGCTGCTCCCTGACGACGCCAGCGCCGGTGAATACGCACTTTATGCGATCGTGCTCGCGGCGGCAGTGTCAGCCCGACTCGTCTTCGTTGCAATGCACTGGACTAACTACGTGCAAACGCCGCTCGACATTCTCGATATTCGTGACGGCGGATTCTCCGCAATGATCGGGTTCGAGGTGGGTCTCGTCGCGACCGCCTGGCAGATGCAGCGCAGGCCGCGCCTGAGACGCACGCTGATGCAGTCCCTGTTGGTTGGTGCAAGCATCTGCTTACTCGGTGCCGCTGCCTTCTGGGCCACACAACCCAAGATCGACCTGTCGTTACCACCCACGGTCTTTGCGGGCATCAATGGCAAGCCAATGCAGCTCGACACATTTCGTGGCCGACCGGTCGTCGTCAATTTATGGGCGACCTGGTGCCCTCCGTGCAGAAAGGAGATGCCTTTGTTGCAGCGAGCGCAGGCCAGCACGCCGAATGTCGTATTCGTGTTCGCCAATCAGGGTGAGTCGGCCGAAAGCGTGCAGCAGTATCTCGAAGCGGAACATATCGCCATTGCCAATGTCTTCATCGACAAGGACCGGCAGATTGCCAATCTGGCTGGCTCGAACGCGTTGCCGACCACGCTCTTCTTTGACGCGACGGGCAAACTGCGCAGTACTCGCATGGGGGTGCTGTCAGCTGCCACACTGGCCGATGCCTTGCATCCCCTGTTGGTCGGTGCCGCTCCCTGATGAGGGCGTCTGGGATGTGACCTGCTGACGATACCCCCCCCGGTTCGTCACCGATTCCGACGCCGGGATCCCAAGCCCCCGAATAAAATCGCTAAATTCCAAACAGGCAAAAAAATCCATTTCTTCGATTAAGAAAAGAGTATTCTATTGTGCAATGAAGTGTTGTGCGATAGATCGTGCTCTTGCGCCTCACCGATGGCGATGCGGTCCCCTCGCTGCGGTTAAGCAGCGCACGGACCTGCAGATCTGTACGTTGGTATCGAAATCAGCAGCTTTACCCAAAAATAATTAGAAAGAGAAAAATGAGACGTTCTTTTCTAGGCAAGTTTTTTGTTGCCGTTATTGCCACACAGGCGCTGGTCACTCTTGTTCATGCACAGGGCACATCCGTTGCGACCGGTGCGGCGCTGCCACGCCATAAAGTGGTATTCCAGGTGAGTGACAACGACCCGAAGAAATGGGAACTTGCCATGAGCAATATCCGCAATATTCAGACAGATCTGGGCACTGACAATGTTGCGGTCGAGCTGGTGGCGTACGGTCCCGGGCTTGCCATGTTGAAGCTCGAGTCGCCTGCGGCAAACAGGATCGCTGACGCGCGGCGCGCCGGCGTGAAGATCGTGGCGTGTGAAAACACGATGCATGCGCAAAAGCTGACCAAAGAAGACATGCTCACCGGGATCAGCTACGTACCGGCCGGAGTTTCGGAAATTATTCTGCTGCAAGAGGCAGGCTATACCTATGTCCGGCCCTGATCTTCAGATTGGGCGAACGTGGCGCGATGGCCGAGCCGGTAGTTGCCGTCTCAGGTTCTGGACTATCAGGACACTGTGGCTTGTAGTGCTGGCTTGCTTTTCAGCTACGGCAGTCGCCAACGACGGCGACAAGGTATTGACCGCAGTCGCCGTTTCGCCGCATGTCTACTATTTTCAGGGCGAAGCGGGCATGGCCGCAGCCGCGAATCAAGGCTTCATGTCCAATGCGGGCTTCGTCGTAACCGAAGACGGGGTCGTGGTGTTCGATGCGCTGGGCACCCCCGTGCTGGGCGCCGCGATGATCGCAGCGATTCGCAAGATCACGCCCGTGCCGATCAAGCGGATCATCGTCAGCCATTATCACGCGGACCACATCTACGGCCTGCAGGCCTTCAAGGCAATCGGTGCCGAAGTCTGGGCCCATCAGAATGGCCGCGCCTACCTCAAGTCGGATGTCGCGGTGGCGCGCTTGGCCGAGCGCCGGGCCAGTCTCTTTCCCTGGGTGGATGCGAAAACGCAGCTGGTTCCGGCGGATCGCTGGCTGGATTTTTCCGGTGACAAGGTGATTCGCTTCGTGATGGGCGGCATCCGCTTTCAACTGCTTGATGTCAGCGGCGCCCACTCGGACGAAGACATCATGATGTTCGTCGAGAACGACGCCGTGCTATTCGCCGGCGACCTCTACTTTACCGGCCGCATTCCCTTTGTCGGCAACGCAAACAGCCGGGTCTGGCTGGCGGCGCTGGACCACATGCTCGAAGTGAAACCGAGCATCGTCATTCCCGGTCACGGCGCAATGTCGACCGATCCGCTGAGCGATCTACGCTTGACCAAGGATTACCTGACGTACCTGCGCAAATCGATGGGCGAGGCAGTCAACGACATGACTGGATTCGAGGAGGCCTATGCCAAGGTGGACTGGCGTGCGTTCGCCGGCTATCCGGCGTTTGCGCAGGCGAACCGATTGAATGCGTATGGCACCTACATACTGATGGAACAGGAAAGTCTGGAAAAGAAATGATCAACTTGCTCAGAGGTGCCGGTG
>JACMRD010000062.1 GCA_014376645.1 Herminiimonas sp.
CACCTTTCCAGGTCAGCGGCACGCGCTCCAGACAGCCGCGCCTCAACACTAACTGATGTCCACTCCAAAATAACCGTTCATGAACGACCAACATTGACGAAAAAAGACACAAATTCAATCGTGTATCGCTTTTTATTACTAACAAGTAACTTTTTTATCCTGCGGCTGCGATGACGAAATCCCTCTTTCCATCCCTACCCGCCCACGACGGCTTGCCGGCACCGCTGACCCGCATGTTCGACGATTTTTCAACGCTAGGAATCTTCGATCTGTGCGGTAGCGCCTGCTGTTTCATGGCCGCACTCATTCAAGAACTGTTATGCCGCCATCCGGTCCGGCGCTACGGTCTTTGGACTAGTCGGCGCCATCAAGAATTTCGATCGCGGTTTTCATCAAGCCATTGTCTGCCGCACCGTCGATGACGATACCGTGCTGGGGACGGTATCGTTCAATACCGAGCACGGCGTGCAATAGCGCACCGATTGGCAATCATCGGAAATTAGCGTGGAACTGCAAAAACAGCAGTTGCGGCAGCAAGTAGCATCGACCTACCGCAGTGATACGCGGGACCGGATCACCTGCCAAATCCGCAAGATCTTCAATTCTTCCCGTCTGGATGAGCCAATGCCGCTCCGCCGCTGACAGGCCAGGTGCGCCAGTTTGGGGCAAGCCAGATCAGAAACGTCCCTGAAAGCGATGGACCAGCCAGCACGCGACCGGATCAGGCACTGACACGCCGCGCACGCTGCGCATGCTTCTTGCTAATTCCTCATCGCCGAAGCCGCATCTGCAGGTATGAGACCATGCTTCCGACCCAACAGGCACGCCTGGCGACGACAGACCTGCCCCGTCATGGCAAGTGCCGGAACGGTCGACCGCCTGTCAATGGAGACCCGACAATGCAGCCTAACATTTTGCTCGACACCCTGAATGCCGAACTCCGCCTTGGCAGCGACGACGAGCTCAGCCGCTATTTAGAACTACCTGCCGCAGTCATCCACGACCTGCGTTGCCAGTTCCGTCCGGTCAGTCCGGAAGTCATCGTGGTGATCAATGAACGCACCGGTATTTCGGTGGCGAAGATTCGCGCCATGATCGCGATCGAGCCGGCGCTGCGACACCAAGTCGAATGAGCAAGTCGTATTCGGCGCCCTTCTTCGGCCAACTTCACGGATATGGTCGACGACTATTGCTTAGAATGACACTCACGCTCAACTGATGAAGCTTGCGCATTTTTCTGTCTATAGACCGCATGGATGATCGCTTCTTCACAACGCCATTGGCTCCTGTGACCGCATCGCTGCGGTCACAGGATCTATCGCTGCCTCAACCTGCAAAAAACGCTGGCTTCGAACACGCCACACCAAATAACGCGATGCCGCTGCCTTTTTCTTCATCGCAAGCTTCTATGTTCCCTAAGCCAGGCAGTGCACGTAACCAAGTCGATGCGATCAATCGATTCACTTCATTTGCTTCGAATCTAGAGCAAAGCGAAGTGGGCTCAAGTGCAATAAACCTGGAAAAGAGAGTGACGGGATTCGAAGCGAGCAATTTACGTCGCATGTTGAACATCAATTATTTTGGCCGTCGTCGTCAGAGGCCGAGCTTCTTGATAAAAAAGCTGTTGCTCAGGCATTAAATTCTTACCCAGACGAAAAAAAAGAGCAGGCTTTGGCGGATATTTTGGAACCTCTGAAAGCTGGCGTCACGCTCTGCACTGACGAACATACAGAGTCTGGAAGCCAAATCCGTTCGTTGTCAGCAGAGGATATTGAAATAGAAGAGATCGTCGCTGGCATCAAACTTTTTCTGTCGCCTCGGCTCCATGCAGATGCCGAGGATATGGCGCGACAGACTCCTGGTCGTACTAAAGCAGATTCATGCGCTGCGCCGCGTGGGTCAGCTCGTCGCGGAACGCCGGATGCGCGATCGAGATCATTTCGCGCGCCCGCTGCTTGACCGATTTGCCGCGCAACTGCGCAACACCAAACTCCGAGATCACGTAATTGACATCGTTCTTGCTGGTGGTCACATGGGTGCCGGGCGCCAAGGTCGGCACGATGCGCGAGATGGTATCGCCCTTGGCCGTTGCCGGCACCACGATGAAGGCCTTGCCGCCTTCCGAGCGATTGGCGGCCCGGACGAAATCGGACTGGCCGCCGGTCCCCGAATAAGGCACGTGCGCCAGGCTTTCGGAACCGCACTGCCCCATCAGATCGACCTGCAGCGACGCGTTGATGGCCGCGAGCTTGTTGTTTTGGCCGGCGATGTAGGGGTCATTGGTGAAATCGGAGGGATGCATTTCGACCATTGGATTGCGGTCGACGAAGCGGTACAGCTTTTGCGAGCCGAGCAGGAAGGTGCCAACGATCTTGCCAGGCATGAAGGTCTTGCGGCTGCAATCGACGGCGCCGCTTTCGACCAACGACAAGATGCCGTCGCCGATCATCTCTGAATGGATGCCGAGATTCTTCTTGGCGCTTAGCTGCACCACCACCGCGTCCGGAATGCCGCCATAACCGATCTGTAGCGTCGAGCCATCCTCGATCAAGTCGGCGACATAACTGCCGATGGCCAACTGCACCGGGCCGATCACCGGCATGCCAACTTCGGCGATCGGCTCGTCGCTCTCCACCAGCGCGGTGATCTGCGAAACATGGACGTGGCAATTGCCATTGGTGAAGGGAACATTCGGATTGACCTCCAGCACGATCGCGTGCGCCTTGCCCAGCGCGGCCATGGTGTAGTCGGTACCCAGGCTGATCGAGAAATAGCCATGCGCATCCATGGTCGATGCCATGGCAAAGACAACGTCGGCGGCGATCTGGCCGCGCCGGATCATGCTCGGGATTTCAGAAAAATAGTTCGGGATGAAGTCCGACCAGCCGGCCTGACCGCCGCTGCGCGAAGCCGGGCCGAAGAACAGCGCCGAATGCTGGACATGCTCGGCGGTCTCGAGATCGAAGTAACCGTACTTGCGCACCGCCAGGATCTGCAGCACCTTGACCCCGTGGAAGCTGCGCCGCTGCTCGGAGAGCGCTGTCAGCAGCGTAGGCGGCTCACCGACGCCGGTCGGCACGATGATGTGGTCGCCATTGCGCACGAGTTGCACGGCCTCGTCGGCCGTGGTGCGCTTGCTTTGATAGAGGGCGTGAACGGACATGCGGTCTCCTGCTGGAAAGTGTTTGTTATTGTTGTCGGTTGGACGATACAACCCGGGTCTGCCGCACAATGATACGACAGGTCACCCGCAAGACTGCCGTCGGCCGGATGATCACATCAAGGCATGACATCATCAGGTCGGACGCTTGCGCCGACCTGATGCGGGACTGGCCATACAATCCCTACCGGCTTTGCGCCGTCTTACCAGCCTTCCACGTTGAGCATGGTCAGAATGGCGGCACCCGAACTACTATCGACTACGCTGCCGCAAATCGGTGGCCGTTGAATCGTGACATTGGATTGCCGGAACCAACGTTCGCGTTTAAGATTCCAGGTTGCTGACAGGCATGCCACCGCCGGTGGCTGACGACGGCGGGCGCACAACGCCCGACATCAGTCCCGCCGCCCCTACCCGCAACCATGCTGCTGACCTACTGGTGCTGAGCGATCTGGCGGCGATCCCGCGGGCCCGCCTGCCGCTTGGTGAGCAACGCAATGCCGACCTCTTCAAGCGCCGCTACCAGGATCGCATCGATGCCTGGCCACACCAGCTGTGGGCGTATGAACTCAATGCGCGGGAAGGCGTCCAGAACCTCAATGAAGTCGCCGAGCTGATGCCCTTTGCCACGACCGCCGATTACGATGCGTGGCTACAGCGGCTCGACGCCATGCCCGCGTATATCGATCAGTTCATCGACCAGTTGCGGGTTGCCGCGCAGCAGAAGCGCACCCAGCCGCGCGGCTTGATGGAACGGGTCTTGCCGCAACTGGCGCAGCAACGCGTCGACAATCCAGAGCAAAGTCCGTTCTTCGCCCGCTTCACGGACTTTCCCGACACCGTGCCAATGGTGGAGCGCACCCGTACAGCTCCCCTAATACCACGACGGCGTACTACAGCGGTCCCTCCATGGACGGGCGCCGCGCCGGCTACTACTACGTCAACCTGTATCGCCCGGAAGTGCGGCCAAAGTACGAGATCGAAGTCCTGACCGTCCACGAATCGGTGCCCGGCCACCACCTGCAGATCGCGCTGGCGCAGGAGCAGGGGGGTCTGCCGGCATTTCGCCGCTTCGGCGACTTCACGGCTTTCATCGAGGGCTGGGGCCTGTATTCCGAGCGACTGGGCTACGACCTCGGTCTGTACAAGGACCCGTACTCGCGCTTCGGCCAACTGACCTACGACATGTGGCGCGCGGTACGGCTGGTGGTCGACACCGGTATCCACGCCAAGCACTGGAGCCGCCAGCAGGCGATCGACTATTTCAAGGACAATGCGGCCAAAACCGACGCCGACATCGTCAATGAAATCGACCGCTACATTGGCTGGCCGGGCCAGGCACTGGCCTACAAGATCGGCCAGCTGAAGATCCTGGCCCTGCGTGCCGAAGCCGAAAAAGCCCTGGGCAACCGCTTCGACATCCGCAGCTTCCACGATGCCATGCTGGCCAGCGGCGCCGTACCCCTCGACGTGCTCGAGGCCCAGATGCAGGCCTGGCAAAAAGCGCAGCTGCAAGCAGCACCG
>JACMRD010000305.1 GCA_014376645.1 Herminiimonas sp.
GACGGCATGCAGACCATGCGCGAGGACGGCGAGCGCTGGCTCGACTCGGGCGTAACGACCCAGGCCGAGCTGCTGCGGGTAACAAAGGAATAGCGCAAGCAATAGCGCAAGGAATGGTGCGCTCGCGCGCACGCAACGATTGGTGCGCTCGCGCGCACGCAACGATTCGCGAAAAGATTCGGCTAAAAACGGGAACAACGGTGCCAGCATTTCGTTATGAAGCAGTCGATACGGTCGGCGCCACCCGCAAGGGCGTGGTCAATGCCGACAGTGCGCGCGCCGCGCGGGGCGACTTGCGCGCCCAGGGCCTGGTCCCGATCACGGTCGATGCCATCACCACCCAGCTCGATGCGGCCGGCGCGACCAAACGGCGCGGTTTCGGCGACCATCTGTCGACCAACGAGCTTGCGCTCTTCACGCGTCAGCTGGCCAGCTTGCTGGAAGCCTCGCTGCCGCTGGAACAGGCGTTCTCGGCCCTGCTGGAGCAGGCCGAGCGGCCCTACCTGCGCGACCTGGTCGCCTCGATCCGCTCCGAGGTCATGGGCGGCTCGTCGCTCTCGGACGCGCTCGGGCGGCATCCGCGTGACTTCGCCGATATCTACCGCGCGCTCGTGGCGTCCGGTGAACAGATCGGCCAACTGGCGCGCGTGCTGTCGCGCCTGGCCGACTACATCGAACGGCGCAACGCCCTGGTGCAGAAGGTCAAGCTGGCCTTCACGTACCCGGCCATCGTCACGGTGGTGGCATTTGCGATCGTGATCTTCCTGCTGACCTACGTGGTGCCGCAGATCGTCTCGGTGTTTGCCAACACCAAGCAGAAGCTACCGTTCCTGACGGTGATGATGCTGGCCATTTCCGACTTCGTGCGCAACTATGGCTGGATCGTCGCCGTCGTCGCGATCACTGCACTCTTCGCATGGCGCAGCGCCCTGAAAAATCCGCAGATCAAGATGCGCTGGCACACTTGGCTGCTGACCGCTCCGCTGTACGGCAAGTTCGAACGCAGTCTCAATACGGCGCGCTTTGCCAGCACGCTGGCCATCACCACCGGTTCAGGCGTGCCGATCCTGCGCGCGCTGCAGACCAGCCGGGACACCCTCAACAACGTCGCCATGCGCCAGCAGGTCGAGGATGCCACCGCCAGCGTGCGCGAAGGCGTTGGCCTGGCGCGGGCGCTGTCGGCGCACAAGCATTTTCCACCGATGCTCATCCACATGATCCGCGCCGGGGAAGTCACCGGCGAATTGCCCGCCATGCTGGAGCGGGCGTCGAGCGCGCAGGAACAGGACCTGGAGCGGCGCGCCCTGACGATCGCCGGCTTGCTCGAGCCGGCCCTGATCCTGGCCATGGGTGTGGTGGTGCTGCTGATCGTGCTGGCTGTTCTCATGCCGATCATCGAAATCAATCAGCTGGTGCGTTGAGCGTGTACGCCGTCGCAAGCCGTCCCGAGAAACGAACCACCGAAGCACACTGTGTAATGGAAGCAAAATGAAGCGAATGTCGGTCATTGTCAGTTTTATCCTGTTCCTCGCCCTGTGCGCCTCGCTCGCCTATTGGGCCTTGCAGGTGATCCGCCCGCCCGTGCGGCCGACGGCCGCGCCGGCGCCTGTGGCGGTGGCCGAGGTGCGGCTCGATTCGGCTGCCGGCTTGTTCGGCGGCCGTCCGGTGGCGTTGGCGGCGGCCAGCAATTATCAGTTGAAGGGCGTGGTGGTCGCCGCCAACGGGCGCGAGAGCATCGCGATCCTGTCGGCTGACGGCAAGCCGGCACAAGCAGTCGGCATTAATGTCGAGATGCAACCAGGGGTGGTGGTCAAGGAAGTCCACTCGCAGTACATTTTGTTGTCCGAAGGTGGCGTGATCAAGCGGGTAGCCTTGCCGGAGGGGGCGAAGGCGGTGCAGCAAGCCGAGTTCACGACCGGCGCACTGCCGCCGCTCGGAGGGGCAGGCGCGCAACCGCCAGGATTCATGCGGCCACCGCCCGAGATGCCGGCGCCGCTGGTCAATCAGGTCATGCCCGCGCAGCAGATGAATCTGCAGCAGGAGCAGGGTGCGCCGGCGCTGCCGGGCAGCGGGCAGGGCACCACGCAACCAATGCCGGTCAGCGGCGTGCCGCTGTTGCGCTAAGCTGTGTTCGACAAGTTACTGCGCGACCCGCAGCTCAAAGAACGTAGCGCGACAGATCTTCATCGACCGCCAGCGCACTCAGACGCTCGTCGACATAGGCGGCGTCGATGACCACGGTTTCGCCCTGCTGGTCGACCGCCGCGAACGAGATTTCCTCGAGCAGCTTTTCCATCACCGTGTAGAGGCGCCGGGCGCCGATGTTCTCGGTTTTTTCATTCACTGAAAACGCGATCTGCGCCAGTCGGTGCACGCCCTCCGGTGCAAACTCGATGTGCACGTTCTCGGTCTCGAGCAGCGCCTTGTACTGCATCGTCAGGCACGCATCGGTACCGGTCAGGATGCGCTCGAAGTCGGCGATCGACAGCGATTCCAGTTCGACCCGGATCGGAAAGCGGCCTTGCAGTTCCGGAATCAGATCCGATGGTTTGGCCAGGTGGAACGCGCCCGACGCAATGAAGAGGATGTGATCGGTGCGGATCATGCCGTACTTGGTATTGACGGTGGTGCCCTCGACCAGCGGCAACAGGTCGCGCTGCACGCCGGCACGGGAGACATCGGCGCCGCCGACTTCCGAACGGCTGGCGATCTTGTCGATTTCGTCGAGGAACACGATGCCGTTCTGCTCGACATTGGCGATCGCTTTCTGCTTGAGCTCATCTTCATTGAGCAGCTTGGTGGCTTCGTCTTCGATCAGCAGTTTCATCGCTTCGCGGATCTTGACCTTGCGCTTTTTCTTGCGACTGCCGCCGACCCCGGAAAACATCGACTTGATCTGCTCGGTCATCTCTTCCATGCCCGGCGGCGCCATGATTTCCATCTGCGGACCGGCATCGGTTACATCGATCTCGATTTCGCGATCGTCGAGCACGCCTTCACGCAGGCGCTTGCGGAAGGTCTGGCGTGCGGCGTTACCCGGCGACGCTTCACCCGCCTCGATGGGCGTGCCGGCGGCACTGAAACCGAAGTCGCGCGGCGGCGGTACCAGGATGTCGATGATGCGGTCTTCGGCGGCATCCTCGGCATGTGCACGGACCTTGCGCATTTCGCTCTCGCGAGTCTGCTTGATGCCGATGTCGATCAGGTCGCGGATGATGGTGTCGACATCGCGTCCGACGTAGCCGACTTCGGTGAACTTGGTGGCTTCGATCTTGATGAAGGGTGCGCCAGCCAGTTTGGCGAGACGGCGTGCGATCTCGGTCTTGCCGACCCCGGTCGGGCCGATCATCAGGATATTCTTCGGCGTGATTTCGTTGCGCAGCGGTTCGGCCACCTGTTGCCGGCGCCAGCGATTGCGCAAGGCAATCGCTACGGCGCGCTTGGCACGGCCCTGACCGACGACATGTTTATCCAGTTCGGAAACGATTTCTTGCGGTGTCATGTTCATGCTGTCTCTCGTCAAAAGGGTCGGAGCAGTATCGACTGCCGGCGCGCAATGCCGCGACGGGCACTCATTCCAGCGTTTCGATCAGGTGCGACATGTTCGTATAGATGCACAGTTCGCCGGCGATGGTCAGTGATTTCTTGACGATGTCATAAGGTGACAGTTCCGTGTTCTCTTTCAATGCCTTGGCCGCCGATTGCGCGTAGACACCGCCGGAGCCGATGGCGCTGATGCCGTCTTCCGGTTCCAGCACGTCGCCGTTGCCGGTTATCACCAGGGTCGATTCACGGTCAGCCACCAGCAGCATGGCTTCCAACCGGCGCAGCATGCGGTCGGTGCGCCAGTCCTTGGCCAGTTCGACCGAGGCGCGCAGCAGGTTGCCCTGGTACTTCTCGAGTTTGGCTTCGAACAGTTCCAGCAGCGTGAAAGCGTCGGCAGTGCCGCCGGCGAAGCCCGCCAGAACCTTGCCCTGGTACAGGCGGCGCACCTTGCGCGCGGTACCTTTCATTACGATGTTGCCGAGGGTGACCTGACCGTCTCCGCCCAGGGCAACCTGGTTGCCGCGGCGTACAGAGAGAATGGTAGTGCCGTGAAATTGTTCCATGCTGGTCCCGAATCAAGTGTGAAGCACGTGGATGTTGGCGATGATCGTCGCGGCAGCCGGGTTGCATCAGGCACAAGGCAACCGGCGCGCCATCATGCATCGAAACACATGAGGGCACGATAACCGATCACAAGATCGGCCGCAGTCGGCGAACGACAGTTTTCACCAGCATGTGGCGTACCCCGATCAGATCTTGCGCGTATGAATCTGCACGATGTCGCGCAGGCCAATCACATTGAACAGTGCGGCGACGAGATGGTTCACGTGGATGAATTCGAGCAGGCGACCATCGCCGGCCAGCGGCATCAGTCCGGCCATGAGCTGGCCGGCCGCATTGACATCGACCCGCGCCAGCGCAGCGCAATCGATGCGGGTGGGATTGTGACTGGCGACAAATGTAACGAGCGTCGCGACCAATGCGTCGATACGGCCTTCGATGAGCGCCGGCATGACAAATGTGTCGGGGTGGCCCACCACCGCATTCGGCTCTTCCATTGCCGTGGTCACTTTGTTGTTAGGTGCGACGAAGGCGGGTGGCGAGACTTCGAAGGTCACGCAATAATCGATGCTCGCTTCTTCGAATGCGCTCTCCTGATTGAGCAGTTCGAGCAGCGCCATCAACAGCAGCCATGGCGCCTCGGTTTCATCGCGCCGACCGACTTCGAGTATGGCGCGGATCTTGATCACCAGCTCCGGGGCGCCGACCAGGATCAGGTCAAGGCCGGCTTTGCGCAGCTGCTTGAGGACCCGCAGTAACAGGGCGCAGCCGACTGGGTCGACGACGGCGTTGTGCACGAATTCCAGGCGCAGCACGGCGTGTTTGTCGGACAGTGCCAGGACTTTTTCCAGGGTCTTGCCGATGGTCGCATCGAGGTTTCCGGAGAAGACCACGGTGGGCGTGGCGACAGCCCGTAATGTCGCCGATGCGTCGGTGCCGATGCCGGCCACCGGCATCCATGCAGGCGGTGAGGTTTCGAAGCGGCTGGCATAGGCGATCGAGAGATCCTCGAAGTCGGCCTGGTTGCCATTGATCTGGTACAGGTCGAACAGCATGGCCCAGGCGGTCAGCGCCGCCGCGCCCAGATCGTCGCTGTCGATCGCATCGCGCAGGATGGTTTCGACCATCTCGCGCTGGTCGTTGGCAAACAGGATGGCGGCTTCCTCGAACAATGGAACGTCTTCCAGCATGGCGTTGTTCACCGGCGCGTCGAAGGATGTGTCGGAGATCGTGGCAGTGCCTGCCGCCGGCTCGCCTGGCTTTCCCTTCTGGTTTGCCGCTACGGGCGTTGCCGATGCAGGCCGTTGCGGCGCAGGGCGCACGAACTCCGATGACATCTCGGATTCGATCGCATCGATCTTCAGCGCGGTGGCGCGCGCGACCTGACGTTGGCCCTCCGCCTGTTGTTCGCGCAATGATTCGGCGGCTGGCGCGGCACCACGCTGGGGTTCTTCCCGCTTCTTCCGGCCGGCCGCAATCGATCCGGCCGCGACGGTGGGCGGACGCTCCTTCTTGCCGAACAACGAAAAAATCCCCACGATTTCCTTGACAAAATTAAAACAATCGACTGTATCGCGCTCTCAAATTATAGCGCGTTAATGTGCGCCGGAAACCACGAACGGCGACCACGATAAGTTGTTTCTCATTTGTGCGGATTTATCGAGACAGTGGCGAGATTACCAGTGGTACTGGCATGCCAAGTGCGGTCTCGCGAGCCGGACGCTGGAAGCGTCGCGGTGCTCGCGAGTTGCGACGAAATCGAGCGATCAGTCGCCGTAGAGCTTCTGCTTCAGTTCACGCCGCTGCTGCGCTTCGAGTGACAGCGTTGCCGTCGGACGGGCGAGCAGACGCGGGATGCCGATCGGTTCACCGGTCTCCTCGCACCAGCCGTATTCGCCGGTATCGATGCTGGCGATCGATTGCTGCACCTTCTTGAGCAGCTTCCGCTCGCGGTCCCGGGTGCGCAGCTCGAGGGCATGCTCTTCCTCGATCGTGGCGCGGTCGGCCGGATCGGGGACGAGCACGGTCTCGCGCAAGTGTTCCGTCGTCTCGCCTGCGTTCTTGAGCAAGTCTTTTTCCAGCTGCTGCAGACGAGCCTTGAAGAAAGCCAGTTGCGCCGCGTTCATGTAGTCTTTTTCGCCCATCTTGAGGATCTGCGCTTCGGTCAACAGAGCGCCATCGGCAGTGGGGGAAGGAGCTGATTTAGGTGTTTTGGTTGCCACTTCGCTTACTTTCGAAACTGCGGTTTTGTGAATTTTAACCCCGGATCCCTGGCTGGCATTGTCACTGCTCATACGCTTGCCGGGTTGGACATTCTCGGGGAGGATTTCATGGGGTGGCCGACCCCCGTTCTTGAAAGCGGTGCCAGTTTATACCAAACATTGTTCTAGTCCTTCAATAAACGTAGCTTTCGGTAAGTTTTTGCCAATAAATACCATTTTGCTGCCACGCGTCTCGGCAGTGCCCCAGGGGCCGCCGATGTCGCTCCCCATCATCTGGTGCACGCCTTGGAACACCACCTTGCGATCCGATCCGTCCATCCACAGCACCCCTTTGTAGCGCAGCATGCGCGGGCCGTAGACCTGTACCAGGCCGCCGAGGAATTCATCGAGCCGCGCGACGCTGAAGGGACGGTCGCTCTTGAACATGAAGGCGCTGATCTCGTCGTGGTGGGCATGGCCATGCGCGTGACCGGCATGGTCGTGTCCACCGTCGCACGCCGGGGTGCAGTCTTCGCCCGCTGCGTGGGCGTGGTCATGGTCGTGCCCGGCGTGCCCGGCGCCCTCGGCGGCCAGGAAATCCGGATCGATCTCGAGCTTGTCATTGAGATTGAAGCCGCGCAGGTCGAGCACGTCGCCAATCGGCAAGCGGCCGAAGTCGACCGTGACGATCGGCGCCCGCGGATTCATGCGGGCCAGGCGCGTGCGCAACACGGCCAGTTCTGCCGGCGTGACCAGATCAGTCTTGGAGAGAAGCAGCCGGTCGGCAAACCCGACCTGGCGTTGCGCTTCTTCCTGGGCATCGAGCTGGTCCATGCCGTGGCGCGCATCGACCACCGTGATGATCGCGTCGAGCAGGTAGCGCACCGCGACCTCGTCGTTCATGAAAAAGGTCTGCGCCACCGGTCCCGGGTTGGCGACACCGGTCGTCTCGATGATGACCCGGTCGAAATCGAGTTCGCCGGCATCGCGCTTGGCGGCCAGCGAACCGAGCGCGGTGATCAGATCGCCGCGCACCGTGCAACAGATGCAGCCATTGTTCATTTCGATGATCTGCTCGGAATTGTCCTGCACCAGGATCTCGGTATCGATGCTTTCGGGTCCGAATTCGTTCTCGATGACGGCAATCTTCATGCCGTGCGGCTCTTGCAGGATGCGATTGAGCAGCGTGGTTTTGCCAGCGCCGAGAAAGCCGGTCAGGATGGTGGTAGGAATCAGAGCCATGGTGGTGGTGGTGTCGACTGCTTGAGGGTAAGGCGCGTCGCGGGACGTGGCAGTCGCCGGCGGTCGGTCAGACAACCGGTCTGCTGTCGCAATCAGCTTTTCTTGCGCGCGCGCGGATGGGCAGCATCATACACCTGCGCCAGCCGCTGGAAGTCGAGCGAGGTGTAAATCTGGGTCGAGGTGATCGACGCATGTCCGAGCATTTCCTGGACCGCGCGCAAGTCGCCCGACGATTGCAATACATGCGATGCAAACGAGTGGCGCAGTACATGGGGATGCACGTTGGCCGGTATGCCGATCGCCTGTGCATGCGCCTTCAGGCGCAACTGCACCATGCGTGGCGACATGCGCGTGCCGCGCCCGGTCAAGAACAGGGCGGTCGCTTCTGGTGCGGCCAGGGACGGACGCAACGTGACCCAGTGGGTCAGCGCATCGAGCGCCGCCTGGCCGACCGGCACCATGCGCATCTTGTTGCCCTTGCCTGTGACAGTGACTTCGTGGGCATCGAAATCGATCCAGCCAGCCGACGCGGTGCCGCCGCTCTGACCGTAGCGCAGGTCCAGGCTCACCAGTTCGGACACCCGCAGGCCGCTCGAATAGAGCAGTTCGAACATGGCGCGGTTGCAGGCATCGGTGGCGAGCGCCTGGGCGCTGTCGCCCGCCGTCGACGTCCCGCCATTGCCGCGCGGGTTGGCAGAAACGAGCCGCACGGCATCGTCGGCCGATAACGCTTTGGGCAAGGGCTTGCCGCGCTTGGGCGCCTTGACGCCATCGACCGGATTAGCCGGCAAGGCGGTCGACTCCGACAGCCAGGCAAAGAAGCCGCGCCAGGCAGAGAGCTTGCGGGCGATCGAGCGCGCACTCAGGCCGCGCGCATGGAGTTGCGACGCAAAGCGGCGGATCTGGAAATGGCTGATGCCGATGAAATCGATCACTCCATCGGCATCGGCGGCCAGCGTGCCGAGTTCCTGCAGATCGCGGGCGTAATTACTCACGGTGTGGGGCGACAGCTGGCGCTGACTGCGCAGGCAGGTCAAATAGGCGCTCAGATGCGGCTCGCTCACGGGAGCGTTCAGTCGAGCAGGCAGGTCAGGGCGGCGCTGCTGGTCTCGGCGATCCGCATCAGGAAATCGGTCGCCATGTCGGCGGTGAATCGACCCGGATCGGCAGAGCCCAGCACCAGCAAGCCGAAGGCTTCTGGCGCCGCGCCGACGCGCAACGGCAGCATCGCCAGCGATTGCACCACCGGTGCTTCGTCGAGCCAGGAGGCCGCTTCGAAATCGTTGTTCCGTCCACAGAACGGCGCGCTCAGGCCGTTCGAAAAAATGCGCGCGTCGGCCGAGACTTCCTGCGCGAACCAGCCGTGCGCACACGATTCGGCCACGCCCCACAGACGCAGTGTCGCGTGCGGTACCGAGAACGTGGTCCGCAACTCGCTCACCAGCACATGCGGGAGATCGACGTCGTTGCGCGCCAACAGCAGCGATCGGGTCCAGTGCTGGAACTTGTCGGCGATGGCGTCGTTTTCCTGGCCCATGCGCATGAGGTCGGCAAGGCGCATTTCCATGTTCTTGATCTTCTCCCGCAAGACCTCCATTTGCCGCTCCTGCAGCGAGAGTGTGCGGCCGCCTAGCGGCGTGCTGACGCGGATGGTGGCCAGCAGGTCGGCATGTTCTTCGAAAAAATGCGGGTGCTGAGCGAGGAACTGGGCGACAGCTGTCGAGTCGAGGGAAAGCGTCATCGGAATTGGCCGCGAAAGTCAGAAAGGGAACAGGCCGGCGCTCGTCAGTCAGACTGGCGTACGCCCGGTTCCTGGTGCCATGATTCTAACTGACAATCTTGTCAATTTGCGTGGCCGTCCGCCAAAGCCAACAACCGCGCCGACAACAGTGCCGACGATAGCGCACTGCTGCCGACAGATGCGGTGGCGCTTGCGCGGGCTCACGATTGGCCGGGTCGGGACAATCATGCTGTGGGCCCGAAATCGTCCCCAGCATTTGCCATGGCCATCAGAGAAGCACTGTCGATCATTCGTGCCGCCCGCTGCGACGGCGCAGGACATCGTCGCAGCGGCACGGTTGCTGGAGAAAATCGCGCCGCGACCTGCACCCGCACCGTCGGCGGTGCCGATTCTGTATCGCTGCGTCTTCCACCGCGCGGCAATTACCGGCAATGTCTGTACCGCCTCAAACGCCTGCAATCGACCGGCCTGGTTGCCGCCGCTACCTTCGCCGATCGCACCAAGGTATTCATGCCACGCTGATCTCGCCTTCGAAGACCGTGACCGCCGGCCCGGTCAGATATACCGGTGCGCTGCCGCCGGCCCAGGCGATCGACAATTCGCCGCCACGGGTTTCGACCGCGACGACAGGGTCGAGCAGGCCGCGCCGGATGCCGCTGACCACCGCTGCGCAGGCGCCGGTGCCGCAGGCCAGGGTTTCGCCGGCACCGCGTTCGAAGACGCGCAGCCGCACGCGCTGGCGCGTCACCACTTGCATGAAACCTGCATTGACTCGTCGCGGAAAACGCACATGATGTTCGATCAACGGGCCATCGACGGCAACCGGCGCGGCATCGGCATCATCGACCACCTGCACCGCGTGCGGATTGCCCATCGATACGGCGGCGATCCACGCGGTGCGGCCGCCGAAGTCGAGCGGCCACAGGACTTCCTCGCCCTGCATTTCCGCAGTCAGGCCGCTGGTGTCGAAGGGTACGTCGGCCAGCGCCAGGATCGGCGCGCCCATGTTGACGGTGATGCGACCATCGGTCTCGAGCACCGGCTCGATGATTCCGGACATGGTCTCGACCCGGATCGCGCGCTTGGTGGTAAGGCCCCGGTCGGTGACGAATTTCACGAAGGCCCGGGCGCCGTTGCCGCACTGTTCGACTTCGCCGCCATCGGCGTTGTAGATCCGGTAGCGGAAGTCGACGCCGGGGGTGGCGGATTGTTCCACCACCAGAATCTGGTCGGCGCCGATGCCGAAACGACGGTCGGCCAGCGCCTGCCATTGTGCCGGCGCCAGATCGATTGCCTGCGAGACCGCATCGATGACGATGAAATCGTTGCCGGCGCCGTGCATCTTGGTGAACTTGATTTTCATGGGCCGATTATAGCGGCTGCAGCAGACCGCCGACCGCAGGTTGGCGCTGCGGCGTTTCAGTCCGCGGTGGCGCCGGCGTCGTCGCTGGCTCCAGCCGGTGATGCCCGAGTTTGGGTGGGACGGCCGTAAAAATCCGCCTCGCCCGGCGGCCGGGTCTTGAAGCGCTTGTGGGTCCACAGGTATTCGGCCGGCGTGAGCCGAACCTGTTCTTCGATGAACCGGTTCATGCGCCCGGTCGCTGCCACCAGGTCGGAGCCGGGATAGTCATCCCAGCGCGGATGGAAGCGCACCACCCAACCCTGGTAGCGTGGCAGGTAGGTCGCGATGACCGGAATGACGCCGGCGCCGGTGGCCGCAGCAATGCGCGCCGTCGCCGTCAGCGTCGCCGCAGGTATGCCGAAGAAGGGGACGAAGGCGGCGTCCTTGAGGCCGAAGTCCATGTCTGGCAACATAAAAAAAGGCAGGCCGGCGCGCATGGCGCGGATCACCGGCTTGATGCCGGCGCTGCGGGCAAAGATCTTGACGGGGTGAAAACGCTCGCGGCCACGGCGCAGGGCATCGTCGAAGACGTGATTCTGTTGCTGCGTGTAGATCGAGCAGGCGGAAGCTTCCAGCGCGGTCGCCACGCCGGCCACGTCCAGGCAGACGAAGTGCGGGCACAACAGGATCATCGGACCCGCGGCAAAGGCGTCCAGCGGTACGCCTGGTTCGACTCGGATCAGCCGGCGCAGTCGCCTCTCCGAGGCCCACCAGAGGATCCCGCGTTCGAGAATGCTGCGTGCATAGGCCTGGAAATGCTGGCGCGCCAGTCGCTTGCGCGCAGCCTCCGGCAACTCCGGCATGCATAGCCGCAGGTTGACCAGTGTGATCTTGCGGCGCGGCGTCATCACCACGAACAGGATGCTGCCGATGGCTTCGCCCAACCGGCCCAGGATCGGCAGCGGCAACCAGTGCAGCAGCCACATCGCGGCCAGCAGCGCTCTCACGGCTGCGTCTCCGCACCCGACGCCGGGGTAACGCCGGGGGGAGTTTTAAAGCGGTTGTAGCTCCAGAAGTACTGCGCCGGGCAGTGCGCGATCAGGTCTTCCATCGCCGCATTGATCGCCCGCGCCTGGCCTTCGGGCGTGGTGGCCTGCGACGGCACACACGGTGCGAAGCGCACCACGAACCCGCGCCCTCCCGGCAGACGCTCGGCATACGACAGGATGATCGCGGCGCCGGTCATCTGCTGTAGCTTGGCCGGCAAGGTCATCGTGTAGGCCGGCGCGCCGAAGAAATCGGCCCACACGCCCTCGCCGTGCTGCGGCACCTGGTCCGGCAACAGGCCGATCGCGCCGCCGCGTTTCAAGGCCTTGAGCAGCGTGCGCACGCCGCCGAGGTTGGCGGGCGCAAGCAACAGGTTGGGCCGCGAGCGGGCGCCTTCGATCAGCGGCTTGAGCGCATTCTTGCGCGGGGGCCGGTACAAGGCAGTCAGCGGCAACCGTGCGGCAATCACCTGCGCGATTATTTCGAAGCAGCCCAGATGCGGCGTCAGGAAAATCACGCCGCGCCCGGCGTCGAGCGCGGCCTGCGCCAGATCCCAGTTCTCGACGCGCGTCGTGGCCAGCACCCGCGCCGGCGGCGCGCACCAGACGAAGGCAAGCTCCAGCAGGCTCTTGCCGGCTTCGGCCACGGCGCACCGTCGCTCGTCGTTGTAGCCGGCACGCGACAGGTTGGCATCGAGGCGCTGCCGATAGGAAGGCGACGCCAGATACACCAGCCAGCCGAGCACGGTGCCGATTGCGTGCAGCACCGTCAGCGGCAGGTGTGACAGGAGTCGGAAGAGGGTAACGAGCATCGAGGCGGGCGGGTATGTTTTGCTGAATTTTTACAAGAGGCGTAAAATATCATGAATGTTCGACGCGCCATTTGCAGCAACGTGTCGTACCGTATTGTTCATATTCTGGTCATACCCGCCGAGTTAACAGACAACTTGCGAGGCGGTATATAAATTTCGCTAAAGCGTCGCAGGCTCATTTGGTTGGCCGCGACACGGTCACCCACATTTTTTAGGAGCCTGCCATGGCCAATGATTACCTGTTTACCTCGGAGTCCGTCTCCGAAGGCCACCCCGACAAGGTTGCCGACCAAATCTCTGACGCCATCCTCGACGCCATTCTGGCGGTCGACCCCAAGGCACGCGTTGCCGCCGAAACCCTTTGCAATACCGGCCTGGTGGTTCTGGCGGGCGAAATCACGACCCATGCCAACATCGATTACATCGGCGTGGCGCGCGAGACCATCAAGCGCATCGGGTACGACAACGCCGATTACGGCATCGACTACAAGAGTTGCGCCGTCATGGTCTGCTACGACAAGCAGTCGCCGGACATCGCGCAAGGCGTCAACGAGGGCAGCGGCATCGACCTCGATCAAGGCGCCGGCGACCAGGGATTGATGTTCGGCTACGCCTGCGACGAAACCGCGGAACTGATGCCGGCTGCGATTCATTATGCGCACCGGATCGTCGAGCGGCAGTCGCAGTTGCGCAAGGACGGGCGCTTGCCCTGGCTGCGTCCGGATGCCAAGTCGCAGGTCACGCTGCGCTATGTCGACGGCAAGCCGGTCTCCATCGACACGATCGTATTGTCGACCCAGCATGCGCCCGAGATGACGCACAAGCAGATCGAGGAAGCGGTCATCGAACTGATCATCAAGCCGGTCGTGCCCCAGGAGTGGCTCAACAATACCCGTTACCTGGTCAATCCGACCGGACGATTTGTCATCGGCGGGCCACAAGGGGATTGCGGATTAACCGGTCGTAAGATTATTGTAGATACCTATGGTGGCGCGGCGCCCCACGGCGGTGGCGCGTTTTCAGGCAAAGACCCGTCGAAGGTCGATCGCTCGGCGGCCTACGCGGGGCGCTATGTCGCCAAGAACATCGTGGCCGCCGGCCTGGCGACGCGTTGCCAGATTCAGGTGTCGTATGCAATCGGCATCGCCAAGCCGACCTCGGTAATGGTGACCACTTTCGGTACCGGCAAGATCAGCGATGAGAAGCTCGCCGAGCTGGTGCTGGAGTTGTTCGACCTGCGGCCGAAAGGCATTGTGCAAATGCTTGATTTGCTGCGCCCGATTTATGAAAAAACAGCTGCATATGGCCACTTTGGCCGTGAGGAACCGGAATTTACATGGGAACGTACAGACAAGGCAGCGGCACTGCGCGCACTCGCCGGATGACATCGTGCGAAGCGCAGGGCGCCCGGTGCTGAGGACGCTTCGCAACTGTGCAGTATCAGCGACGCTGCTCTTGCTGGGGGCGGTGGCGCCGGCCGCAGCGCTGGCAAAATCCGGTGCTGCGAAACCAGTGGCCACGGCGCCCGCCAGAAACGATACGGCGCAATGGTGCGCGCGCTTGAGCGAGCGTTTGCCTGGCGTGACCTCGGCCTCGTGCCAGAAACAGTCGCTGGTTGCCACCGGCGCCCGCTCGCGCAACGGATTCCCGATCCTGATCCGGCGCTTCTCACCGCCTAAATCGCGGGACCTGAAAAACCGCGATGCAAGCCATCCCCCGATCCGCATCCTGCTGCTGGGTGGTATCCACGGCGATGAACTGACCGCATCCGCCATCGTGTTCCAATGGATGAAGATGATTCCCAACGGGGCGGCGCAGAATTTCGCCTGGAATGTGGTACCGGTACTGAATCCGGATGGCCTGCTGGCAGCGCGCCCGCTTCGCGTCAACGCCAACGGCATCGACCTCAACCGCAATTTCCCGACTCCCAACTGGTCGGTCGAGGCGCCGCGCTACTGGGTCAAGGAAACCGGCAGCGATCCGCGCCGCTTTCCCGGCAAGGTGCCGTTGTCGGAGCCGGAAACACGCTGGGTCAACGATGAAATGCAACGCTTCAAGCCGCAGGTGATCATCTCGGTCCACGCACCGTTCGGCGTACTGGACTTCGACGGTCCGGCACCGGCGCCACGCCGCTTCGGCCGGCTGGTTCTGAATCCCGTGGGTGTCTATCCCGGCTCGCTGGGAAACTACAGCGGCAAGTTCAAGAATGTACCGGTTATTACGATCGAGTTGCCGAACGCGCTGGCCATGCCCACCGACGCCGAGGCGCAGAAAATCTGGCTTGATATGCTGGACTGGCTGGTGCAGAACACCGGCAAGCCGGCGCCGGGCTGATCGGGTGCTGCGGATGGCGGCTGACTGGCCGCAGCCATCGGCCGGCAACTGTCCGGTGTTCGTGTGTGATGCTTAAATGAAGCAACACTTCTAATTGCGCGCCAACCGGCGCTTGCCAACTCGGTTATAATTCGGCCTCCAAGGAGCGTTGCAGCACCCAGCAGGGTGCCAGGCTTGGAGTGCCTCACCCCCGCAACTGCGCTCACGTTTCTTTTTTTCTAACGAAAGGAGGGCGTGATGAACGCCGCAGTCTTAAACACCAATTCCACCCCATTCGAAGACTTCCACGTTGCCGACCTCAGTCTCGCTGACTGGGGCCGCAAAGAGATCAAGATCGCCGAGACAGAAATGCCCGGCCTGATGGCGATCCGTGAAGAATTCGCCGCTGCCCAACCGTTGAAGGGCGCGCGCATCACCGGCTCGATCCACATGACGATTCAGACCGCCGTGCTGATCGAGACACTTGAGGCGCTCGGCGCGCAAGTACGCTGGGCTTCGTGCAACATCTATTCGACACAGGATCAC
>JACMRD010000063.1 GCA_014376645.1 Herminiimonas sp.
CATGCAAATGCGCGTCGGCCGCATCGAGGGCATCCATCGCGCGCGGCTGCTTGGCGTGTATGGCGTCTCGAACACCACCGTCCATATTTCGCCGGCCGGCAACATCAAGACCAATTCACCAGCGGGTCGCTTCCTGCAGTCGCGCGGCGTGCAGCCACAACACTTCAACTCATACGGTTCGCGTCGTGGCAATGACGACGTGATGGTGCGTGGCACCTTCGCCAACATCCGCATCAAGAACCTGATGCTGGACGGCGAAGAAGGGGGTCACACCATCCACTACCCGTCGAACGAAAAGCTGGCGATTTATGATGCCGCGATGAAGTACAAGACTGACGGGGTGCCGCTGGTGGTTGTCGCCGGCAAGGAATACGGCATGGGCTCGTCGCGCGACTGGGCGGCCAAGGGCACGTTGCTACTGGGCGTCAAGGCCGTGATCGCCGAGAGCTTCGAGCGCATCCATCGCTCCAACCTGGTTGGCATGGGCGTGTTGCCGCTGCAATTCATGGCCGGCCAGAATGCCGTGTCGCTGGGCTTGACTGGCGATGAATCGTTCGACATCACCGGCCTGCGCGATGGCGCCAGCCGGATCGCCAATGTGGTCGCCACCGGCAGCGGTGGTCGCCTGGTTTCCTTCGAGGCGCAGGTGTTGTTGATCACGCCCAAGGAAGTCGAGTACTTCCGCCACGGCGGCATCCTGCAGTACGTACTACGCCAACTGGCAAAAAACTCAGGGCAAACGAAAACCGTGAACCGCGTTGATTAAGCTGACGCGCAGCAGGTCGGCGATGCTTCGAGCGATGTTGCGGGCCGGGTAGCGCCCGGAGGACAGCAGCGCTACCGTCTTGGCCATCAGGAACCGGTCGGCTCGTCCTTTCGCTCCTGGAGCGCGTTGGTGGCGACCGTGGTGCTCATCTTGATGGCCTCGACCAGTTCGGCGGGAATCGCTTCGTGCGGCTGCAGTCCCAGCAGATGCTTGATGCCGGCGACTGCTGCATCCGGATACAGTTCCGGGTTTTCCTAGAGCAGCTTGTGGGTGATGAGCCACCCGCCCGGATGGCGTCGCATGATGTCGGTGAAGGTGCAGCCGCGATCGACCCAGAATTGCCAGCGCGGATGAGTGGAAGTGTGCTTTTCCTGCATGATCGGGTCTTCGTTCTGATTTGTCAGGCGTTCACACGCACTGCGGCTGGCCCGCGCTCAGTCGTTCTCGTCGTTGCTATCGAGGTTGCTCTGCGGATGTACCAACACGGTCACGATCCGCGGGCCATCCATTTTCTTGACCACCACCTGGAACTGCCTGAACTGGATCTGCTGGCCCTCTGCCGGAATGTTCCCCAGCTTGGACAGAACCAGGCCGCCGATGGAGTCGGCTTCATCCAGGTTGGCTTCTTCGTTCTCGATATCGATGCCGAGGATGCGCTCCAGCGTGTAAATCGGCAGGCTGCCCTTGCCGGTCAGGCTGCCGTCGTCGAGCCTGGTCCAGTCGTTGTCGCTCGGCCGGAATTCGTCGCGGATCTCACCGACCAGCGCGCCGAGAAGATTGTCGAGCGTCAGAAAGCCGAGCGGTTCCTGCCCCTGACTGCCGACGATCGCAAAGTGCGGCGCACCCTTGCGAAAGCGACGCAACAGTTCCAGCGCCGGCATGCGCGGGGAGACGAACTGGATCGGTCGCAGGCAAGTGCCCAGGTCCTCGATCGACTTGCCTTCCTGCTGCGCCAGGAACAGGTCTTTCAAATGAATCATGCCAAGGATGCGGCTGTCATCCTGATCGAAATACGGATAGCGGCTGAAGCGCGTGCGCTGCATCGTCTGCAGATTGTCGGCGTGCGAGCGGGCGTGGTGCAGGGCGACCATTTCATGCAATGGTCGCATCAGGTCGGAGACTTCCAGCTTGCCGAAATCGAGCGTCTGCGCCAGGACGTTCCACTCGTCATGGTCGAACTTGCCGCCCGGCCGACTGCTGCGCAGGATCAACTTCAATTCCTCGGCGGAATAGTGTGAATCGTGCGCCTGCGTATCGGCCAGACCGGCCAGGCGCAACACGGCATTGGCGCTGGCATTGAGCATCCAGATCACCGGATACATCATCCAGTAGAAGCCATACAGCGGCAGCGCGGTCCAGAGTCCGATCCGTTCGGGGTTGCGGATTGCCATCGATTTCGGCGCCAGTTCGCCGACCACGATGTGCAGGAATGAAATGACGAGGAAGGCAAAGACGAACGAGATCCCGTGCACGATCTCGGGCGAGCTCACGCCGGCCGCCGACAGCAATGGCGCCAGCAGGCTGGCAAAGGCCGGTTCGCCGATCCATCCCAAACCCAGCGAGGCCAGTGTGATGCCGAGCTGGCATGCCGACAGATAAGTATCGAGCTTGCGGTGGACCCGGGCCAGCATCCGTCCGGGATAGCCCTGGGTCTTGGCGATGACGCGGATGCGGGTCTGGCGCAGCTTGACCAGACCGAATTCGGCGGCCACGAAAAAGCCGTTGAGCAGAACCAGCAACAGGGCTACGAGAATCAGCAAGACGTTGCTCATGGTTCCAGGTGAAGAGATATTGAATAACCATCATTGTCGACGATTCGGGAAGGCAGGGGGGATTGATCGCTTCGGAGCGTGTGGCGGAGCTCATCACCTTAATAATGGCGCGCAAGGACATTTTGGCAGCGGTGAGGTGAGCAGGCGATGCGTCGATCGTTCGGGTCTGCCGGCCATCGTGCGATCGTCGCGCTGCGCTTCCGTTCCTGCAACGCGGGATGGTAAAATGCTCGGTTGAACGAATCCTTCGTCCCCCCATCTTCGCAAGAGGTTTTTCCGTGCTCTCTACTGCCAATATCACGATGCAGTTCGGCCCCAAGCCGCTGTTTGAAAACATTTCCGTCAAATTCGGTGACGGCAACCGCTACGGCCTGATCGGCGCGAATGGTTGCGGCAAATCTACCTTCATGAAAATTCTCGGCGGCGATCTCGAACCGTCGGCCGGCACCGTCATGCTCGATACCAATGAGCGGCTCGGCAAGCTGCGCCAGGATCAGTTCGCGTTCGAAGAAATGCGGGTCCTCGACGTCGTCATGATGGGCCACACCGAAATGTGGGCGGCCATGGCCGAGCGTGATGCCATCTATGCCAATCCCGAGGCAACCGACGACGATTACATGAAGGCCGCCGACCTCGAGGCGCGCTTCGCCGAGTTCGACGGTTATACGGCCGAAGCGCGCGCCGGCGAACTGTTGCTGGGCGTGGGCGTGGAGATCGAACAGCACCAGGGGCCGATGAGCAACGTCGCCCCGGGCTGGAAATTGCGGGTGCTGCTGGCGCAGGCGCTGTTCTCTAATCCGGACATCCTGCTGCTCGACGAGCCGACCAACAACCTCGACATCAACACCATCCGCTGGCTGGAAGACGTGCTCAACGAGCGTAACTCGACCATGATTATCATTTCCCATGATCGGCACTTCCTCAACCAGGTCTGCACCCACATGGCCGACATGGATTACGGCACGCTGAAGGTCTATCCCGGCAATTACGACGACTACATGCTGGCGTCGTCACAAGCGCGGGCGCAGCAACTGTCGGTCAATGCCAAGGCCAAGGACAAGGTGCTGGAGCTGCAGGATTTCGTGCGCCGTTTCTCGGCCAACAAGTCCAAGGCGCGCCAAGCGACATCGCGTGCCAAGCAGATCGAGAAGATCAAGGTCGAGGACCTCAAGCCATCCTCGCGCGCCAATCCCTTCATCCGTTTCGAAGGCGAGAAAAAGCTGCATCGCCAGGCAGTCGACGTGCAGGGGCTGACGAAGTCCTACGACAAGCCGCTGTTCAAGAATCTGGACCTGATGGTCGAAGCCGGCGAGCGGATCGCCATCATCGGCGCCAACGGCGCCGGCAAGACCACGCTGCTGCGCACGCTGGCGCCGCAGGTCACCGGACTCGAACCCGATCACGGCACGACGAAGTGGGCCGAACATGCGAATGTCGGTTACATGCCGCAAGACCCGACCGAGGATTTTGCTTCGGATCGCAACCTCACGGACTGGATCGACCAGTGGACCAAGGAAGGCGACGACGATCAGGCCGTGCGTTCGATCCTGGGACGGTTATTGTTCGGTGGTGACGACGTCAAGAAATCGGTGAAGGTGCTGTCCGGTGGCGAGAAGGGCCGGATGATGTACGGCAAGCTGATGCTCGGCCGGCACAACGTCATGCTGATGGACGAGCCGACCAACCATATGGACATGGAGTCGATCGAGTCGCTGAACATCGCCCTGGAAAAATATACCGGGACGTTGATTTTCGTGTCGCACGACCGGGAATTCGTCACGTCGCTGGCAACCCGTATCCTCGAAGTGAAAGAAGACAAGATCGTCGATTTCCAGGGGACATACGAGGATTACCTGAGCAGCCAGGGCATCGAGTAATTAATTGGATTGCAGCGTCGTGTGCTCAGCCAACGCTGAGCAATTGATCCAGCCGATTGCGCAGGCTGCGCTCCAGTTCCGGGCCCATGGATTTCAGGACCGCCTCCAGATACGACTGGCGTATCAGCCGGAAGTCGTCGATCGAGGTGGCGCGTTCCACCTTCAGTTGCATCGCGAAGCCGCGCAAGCCGATCGCGCTGCGAATCGTTTCGTTATAAAAATTATACAGCGCCTGGAACTGGGTTTCGCCTTCACGCAGGATACCCTCGCCGGGTTTGGGTCGCGGTGCATCCGTGTTTTCGATGGTCTCCACCGTGGCTGGCGCCGCAACCGGCGCG
>JACMRD010000306.1 GCA_014376645.1 Herminiimonas sp.
GTCAAGACCGATCCGCACTCGCCGGGCGAATTCCGCGGCAACGGCACGTTGAAGAACCAGCCCGGTTTCTACGGTGCGTTCGGCGTCAAGGAAGGCGACAAGATGTATCTGAAGCCGGAGCAGCGCGTGCTGATCTGGTAAGAGTCCGATCGCGGGATGAACGGGCCGGCGCCGAGGGGTGTCCGGCCCGTTGCCGTTTTCGGGCCATCACAGCGGCGGCGGCACTTTCTATTTGGCAAACATTTCAGCCATAATAGGGCGCCTTACCGGACGAGCCTGGCCCGTGCCTGACTGGCCGCGCATTGCTGTTGCGGCCGGTGCTGAAAACCCCATCATCAAAAGGATGTGACCTGTGATTCCAGTAAAACGACAATTGGTGGCGGCGCTCGCTGTCCTGGCGGCGAGCGGCGCGATGGCTGCTGGCGCTCCCTCCGCCGGCCCGACTTCCGGCATCGACATGAGCAACGGAGACACTGCAATCCGTGCCCAGGATGATTTTTACCAGTACGTCAACGGCGGCTGGCTGAAAAAGGCGGAGATCCCGGCCGACAAGGCCCGCTGGGGCTCCTTCGATGAACTGCGTGAAAACGTGCTGCCGCAATTGCGTGCGTTGATCGACACCGCCAGCACCGCGCCGAACCGCACCACCGGAAGCGACCAGCAAAAGATCGGCGACCTGTATGCCAGTTTCATGGACCAGTCCCGCCGCGACACGCTCGGCCGTGCGCCGCTGGTGCCGGAATTCGCCCGCATCGCCGCCCTGCAGGACAAGAAACAGTTGCCGGCATTGATGGCGTATTTCAGCCGCATCGGTGTCAGCTCACCGTTCGAGATGGGTGTCAGCCAGGATGGCCGTGACGCCGCCAAGTATGCCGTGATCATGGCGCAGGGCGGCCTCGGTCTGCCGGACCGGGATTATTACCTGAAGGATGACGATGCCAAGCTCAAGGATGCGCGCAACAAGTACCAGGCGCTGATCGAAGCGAGTCTGGCGCAGGGCGGCGAGGCGAATGCCGCCGCCAGCGCGCGCGACATCGTGGCGCTGGAAACTGCGCTGGCCAAGGTGCAGTGGACCAAGGTCGAGAACCGCAATCCGGTCAAGTCCTACAACAAGCTTGGCCTGACCCAGTTCGAACAACTGGCTCCGGGTTTTGACTGGAAGAGCTATCAGGACGCCACCGGTATCTCGGCTGCCGTGAATTACGTGATCGTGCGCCAGCCGAGCTACTTCACCGGCTTTGCCAAGATCATGCAGGACACGCCGCTGGCGGTCTGGCAAGCCTATTACCGCTGGCACGTGCTGAACCGCTTTGCTCCGTATCTGGGGACGGCCGACGTTGAGCGTGAGTTCGCCTTCTATGGCGGCACATTGCGCGGCGTACCGGTCAACGAGCCGGGCTGGAAGCGCGGCGTGCGCCTGGTCGAGGGCGGTACCGGTGAAATCCTCGGCAAGCTGTATGTCGAAAAATACTTCCCGCCCGAGAACAAGGCGCGGATGGAAAAGCTGGTCGCCAACCTGCTGGTGGCCTATAAGCAAAGCATCGACACGCTCGACTGGATGAGTCCGGCCACGAAAAAAGAAGCTCAGGCCAAGCTGGCCACCTTCGCACCGAAGATCGGCTATCCGAGCAAGTGGCGTGACTACACCAAGCTGTCGATCGACAAGGGCGACCTGGTTGGTAATGTCCAGCGGGTGTCGACGTTCAACTACGAGCGCCAGATGGCCAAGCTGGGCAAGCCGATCGACCGCGAGGAATGGGGCATGACGCCGCAGACGGTCAACGCTTACTACAACCCGCAGAAAAATGAAATCGTGTTCCCGGCAGCGATCCTGCAGCCGCCGTTCTTCGACGCCAAGGCCGACGATGCGGTCAACTACGGTGGTATCGGCGCGGTCATCGGTCATGAAATCAGCCACGGTTTCGACGATCAGGGCAGCCAGTTCGATGAAGTCGGCAACCTGCGCGACTGGTGGACCAAGGAAGACCACGAAAAATTTGCGGTCAAGACCAAGGCCCTGGTGGCGCAGTACGACCGCTTCAGCCCGGTACCGGGTTACTTCGTCAGCGGCGCACTGACCCTGGGCGAAAACATCGCCGACAATTCCGGCCTTGCGATCGCCTACAAGGCCTACCAGCTGTCGCTCAATGGCAAGCCGGCGCCGACCATCGACGGCCTCACCGGCGACCAGCGCCTGTACCTCGGCTGGGCCCAGGTCTGGCGCGGCAAGGCGCGGGAAGCGCAGTCGATCGTGTTGATCAAGACCGACCCGCATTCGCCGAGCCAGTTCCGCGGCAATGGCACCCTGAAGAACCAGCCGGGTTTCTACAGCGCCTACGGCATCAAGGAAGGCGACCAGATGTACCTGAAGCCGGAAGAGCGGGTTCTGATCTGGTAAGCGATTGTCGACTGGCCGCCTGAGATCAGGGTCGGGTTGGAAATCATTTTTCAATCCCATCCCTGCGGCCGCTCGCGCCCAAGGACCTCGGCGTCGCGTGCAAACATCTCCGACAACTCGTCGCGCGCCTGCTTGGCCATCGAAACGCGCCGCTCCTGATCCTTGTAGTACGGGTAGACCGCCAGCAGCGAGGCGATGTTATGCGCGCGAAACTTCATCGCTGCCTGGCGCGCCCGGTAGGCGCCGAAGCCCAGCGTGTGCAGCACTTGCCGGCCCAGTTGCAGCGCCGCCTCGAAGGTTTCCCGCTCCAGCACCGTCACGCCGCGATCCATCAGATCGTAGTAGTGCGAGACATTGCGCGCCCGCGCCATGATCGGCAGGTCGGGGAACGCGCGCCGCACCGCGTCGACCAGCGCCAGGCTGTCCTCGATGTCGTCGATCGCCACCACCAGCGCCTGCGCCTTGGCGGCGCCGGCGGCGTGCAACAGGTCGGTTCGCGTCACGTCGCCGTAGAACACCTTGAAACCAAAGGTGCGCAGCAGGTCGATCTGGTCGGGATCGTGATCGAGGACGGTCAGTGCGATCTGGTTGGCATTGAGCAGACGACCGACGATCTGGCCGAAGCGGCCAAAGCCGGCAATGATGACGTGGTTCTCCTGGGCTTCGATATGGTCGTCGGGCCGCTTGTTCCTGTTGCGAAATAGCGGCGCGATCAGATGATCGTCGGCCAGCAGAAGTAGCGGCGTGACGACCATCGACAGCGCCACCACCACCACCAGGATCGAGCCGACTTCCTTGCTGAAAATTTCGGCAGTCGCGGCGGCGCCGAAGACGACGAAGGCGAATTCTCCGCCTTGCGACAAGAGGAACGCGAACACGGATTGCTGCGGGCGCGGGATGGCGAAGGTGCGCGCCAGCGCGTACAGGGTGCCGGTCTTCAATGCCAGGAACAGCAGCACCAGTCCGAGGATCGTGAACGGTTGCGCCAAGAACACGCCGAAGTCGACCGACATGCCCACCGCAATGAAGAAAAGCCCGAGCAACAAGCCCTTGAACGGCTCCAGGTCGGACTCCAGCGCATGCCGGTATTCCGAATCGGCCAGCAGCACGCCGGCCATGAAGGTGCCGAGCGCCATCGACATGCCGACCATCTGCATGAGCAGGCCGATGGCGATGACCAGCATGAGTGCGAAGGCAGTAAAAATTTCCCGCATGTCGGTCTTGGCGATGATGCGCATGACCGGGCGGATCAGGAAGCGACCGCCGACGATCAGCGCGGCGATCACGCTGATGACCTTGACCGCGCCCATCCAGCCACCACCGCTGGCGCCGGTGCCGCCTAGCAGCGGCACGATGGCGATCATCGGAATGGCCGCGACATCCTGAAACAGCAGGATGGCAAAGCCGGCGCTGCCGACGGGTGTTTTCATGAGATTGCGCTCATCCAGCGTGGCCAGCGCGATCGCCGTCGATGACAGTGACAGGCCGAGCGCCGCGATCAGTGCCGCGCGCCAGTCCAGCCCCAGCAACAGGCCGGCGCAGAACAGCAACGCCGACACCGCACCGACCTGCGCGCCGCCCCAGCCGAAGATTGGCTTGCGCATCGACCACAGCCGCTTCGGATCGAGCTCGAGTCCGATCAGGAACAGCAACAGCACCACGCCGAATTCCGAGAAATGCAGAATGTCCTCGACCCGGTCGATCAGCCGCAGGCCCCACGGTCCGATCGCCATGCCGGCCAGCAAATAGCCCAGAACAGCACCGAGGCCGAGCCGTTTGGCGATCGGCACCGCGATCACGGCCGCGAGCAGGTACACCAGCGCATTGACCAACAAACTGTTTTCCATGGCGGCCTGGCCTATTCGGGTGGGTGTTGGATGAGCGTCGGTGCGGCCTGGTCGAGCTGCTCATGGGCCCAGTCCGGATAGGTCGACAGCAGGCGGACGTACTGGCCGACGTGGGCATCGACCTTCTTCTGCGACGCCTGATGGGCGCCATGCAGTATCAGCGGCGGCAACCAGCGCATGCCGCAGAACTGTGCGGTCTGGCGGAACGGCGGCAGGAAATCGCTGAACGGATAGTGATGCGGCCCGTGTTCTTGATAGGTATCGGCAGCACCGCCGGTGGTCGCTGCCAGCATGAAACCCTTGCCCTTGAGAGCGGTGGCGTCCTCGCCGTAGGCCCAGCCGGCTTCCAGCACGACATCGACCCATTCCTTGAGCAGCGCGGGCATGCCGTACCACTGGATCGGATGCTGAAACACGATCAGGTCTGCCGCTTCCAGCAGGGCCTGCTCGCGCGGGACGTCGATATGAAAGTCGGGATAGGTTTCGTACAGGTCATGCACTTTCACGTTGGGCAACATGCGGGCTGCCGCCGCGAGGGCGCTGTTGACCCGCGAGGTGTGCGGCATGGCGTGGGCAAACAGGATCAGGGTGTGAGGCGTGCCGGTCATCGTTTGTCTTCTCGAAGGGAGGGGCTGGATGGCGCTACTCCACGACATGGTAACGGTTGCGGGGGGGCGTTGTCATTTTGGCGCGTGACGGGCTTTGCTTGTTCGAATTGGCTGGTTTGGCTGAAAGGCTCAAAAGTTGCAAATAAGTTGAATTTAAGCATTTAATTCTTTGTGGAAATTAACTTCATTTACAATCAACCGACGGGTGAACCCGATTCATCGCCGTTCTGCATTTGCTGTGCGGGAGGCTCGACTGCTTATTTTTGGAGAAAACGCAATGAAGTTCAGTTTGAAATCCACCGCTTTCGCCATGGCTTTACCCCTTGTGTTCTCGGGTGTTGCCTTAGCCAATGATCGCGGCAGCGAGGCTGAAGCGCAGGCAATGGTCGTTAAGGCCGTTGCGCTGGTCAAGTCCGCAGGACCGGAAAAAGCCTACAAAGCATTTACCGAACATCCGGATGGCGCGTTCAAGGACCGCGATCTGTACATCTTCGCCTACGATTTCGACGGTAACTGTCTGGCCCAGGGCGCCAATGCCAAGATGGTCGGCAAGAATCTCATCGCGCTCAAGGATATCGATGGCAACACTTTCATCAAAGGAATGATCGAGATGGTGCAGAGCAAAAAGAAAGGCTGGTACGGTCCGTACAAGTTCAATAACGCCGAAACCAAGACGATCGAGCAAAAGAAATCGTATTGTGAGCAGGGCGCTGGCAATACGATGCTCTGCGTCGGTACTTATTTGGCGGCAAAATAAACCAAGAGCGTACCCATGCCGGGCCGTTGCCCGGTCTTTTATTTCGGACAGCCATCGCATTGGCGCATCGATACAGCGATTCCCCGCTCCCACCCAGGCGGAGAACCGGCGATGCCGCAACAAGCATGTCATCGCTGCCGCCGCCATCCGTCACCGAATGGATCTTCTTGGGATCTTCTCGATTAAGCAACCGCAAAAATGAAACTACGTAACCTTCGCATTGGTGTGCGACTCGGCATCGGCTTCGGTATTTCCCTGGCAATGCTGGTGCTCGTAATTGTGGCCGCCAGCACGATCAGTGAGCACAACCGTTCTAAGATGGCAACCCAGTTGCAAGCGGCGAACGCGAAAACCATTCTCGCCAATGCGATGAAGAGTGCGCTACTGGAAGGCGCCGTTGCAATGCGGAACATGGGTCTTCAGACTGAAGTCGGCGCGATGCAGAGCGAGGTCGACCGCGTGCAGGCCCAGCGCAAGATCTATGTGAAGTCACGTGACACTTTGACATCGACTGGACTGTCGGATGCCGAAAAAGCCATCCTGGCCACCGTCGAACAGCTGGACAAGAAGATCGGCGCGTCTTTTTCGGAGGCGATTGGCCAGGCGCTGGCATTCAACGCCGAAGGTGCCGCGAAAGTCATTGCTGCTAACATCGAGCCACCGAGCCGATTGATGCTGGTGGAGATTAACAAGCTGGTCGATATACAGTTGCTCGCCACGCAGAAAACGCTCGACAACACGGTTGTCGACGGCAGCGCGCTGCGCATGTTGATGGCGATCATCGGTTTGGTGGCCGTCGCGGTCAGCCTTGCCTGCGCCTGGACTTTAACCCGAAGTATCACGCATCCGTTGCGGGACGCGGTAAAGGTTGCCAAGCGCGTCTCTGCCGGCGACCTTTCGCAACCAGTCAACGCAAACGGCAAGGATGAAATCGGCGAGCTGATGCAGGCGCTGAAGGACATGAACGACAGCCTCGCGAAGATCGTCGCGGAGGTACGTACCGGAACCGATACGATCGCCACGGCCTCGAGTGAAATTGCTGCTGGTAATCTCGACCTCTCCGCTCGTACCGAACAACAAGCTGCAGCGCTGGAAGAAACTGCCTCGTCGATGGAGGAGTTGACCGGCACGGTCAGGCAGAACGCCGAGAATGCCCGTGACGGTAATCAATTTGCCACCGGCGCATCCGATGTTGCCGTGCAAGGCGGTGTAGTGGTGGCCACGGTCATCCACACCATGGGACAAATCAACGACTCGGCGAAAAAAATCGTCGACATCATCAGCGTCATCGACGGCATCGCCTTCCAGACCAATATCCTGGCCTTGAATGCCGCCGTCGAGGCCGCCCAGGCCGGCGAACACGGACGCGGCTTCGCCGTGGTCGCCTCCGAGGTTCGTAGCCTGGCACAACGCAGCGCGACCGCCGCCAAGGAAATAAAGGTCCTAATCGGCGACTCGATGGAAAAAGTCGGTACCGGCAGCAAGCTAGTGGCACAGGCAGGTCTGACAATGGAAGAGGTCGTCTCCAGCATACGCCGCGTCACTGAGATCATGGCGCAGATTGCCCGCGCCAGCCACGAGCAGAGCGCCGGCATCGAACAGGTCAATCACGCGATTTCGCAGATGGATCAAGTCACGCAGCAGAATGCGGCACTGGTCGAAGAGGCTGCCGCTGCCGCCGGCGCGATGCAGGATCAGGCCGCCGTGCTGGCCGGAGTCGTGCATGTCTTCAAGCTGGGTGACCAGGTCGGCTCGCTAATAATAAGGCCGTCACTACCGGCGAGGCCAAAGCCAGCTATACCGACGGGTTGCAAGGTACAACTGCCGGTTCCGGCAAAAAAGCGTCCTCCCGCCCCCGAGCAGGTGCGCGCTAATTCCGCCGAGCGGACCGAAGACTGGGAAGAGTTCTAGCCTTGGCTTAGTAAATTGCCGAAGATTTTACGGTTGCGTCTGGTGGTTATCGTCGGTCGCGCCCGTTTGGTCGTATCTCCTCGGTCCCGGTGCCGACATTCTCGATCTGCGGGAATCCGCACACAGTCGATTTTGATCCGCGACATATGTTGACAACTGAGGATGACTCCACTATAGTTTGGGGTTCCCCGCGGAGGGGTGGCCGAGTGGTTAATGGCAGCAGACTGTAAATCTGCCCTCTTACGAGTACGCTGGTTCGAATCCAGCCCCCTCCACCACCGCGACAGCGGGCAGGCCACCCCGGTTTTCCGGGGTTGGTAGGGTGGAAAGAAACGGGTAGTTGAAGGTTTTCAAGGGTATGCGATTGAAGTGGTAGCCCTCGCGGGTGTAGCTCAATGGTAGAGCAGAAGCCTTCCAAGCTTATGACGAGGGTTCGATTCCCTTCACCCGCTCCAGTTTTCGTAGTAACAGCGGGTAGTGCTAAACGGTTTGAAATCGGTCCTGTCTGCAAGGCAGTGATCCCGAAATGCCCTTTTAGCTCAGTGGTAGAGCACTCCCTTGGTAAGGGAGAGGCCACGTGTTCAATCCACGTAAAGGGCACCAGAATTCAGCATGTGCAGTTTCGGCAACATTGGAAGCACGTGCAAAGTCGGTAAATGGTAAGACGCTCAGGCGCGTGCCTGAACATTTTCTTCAAAATCGTTAGGAGTCCAAAATGGCAAAAAGCAAGTTTGAGCGGACCAAGCCGCACGTAAACGTCGGCACGATCGGCCACGTTGACCATGGCAAGACGACCCTGACAGCGGCGATTGCGACTGTTTTGTCGAAGAAATTCGGCGGCGAAGCCAAGGCGTACGACCAGATCGACGCGGCA
>JACMRD010000064.1 GCA_014376645.1 Herminiimonas sp.
AGGATGTAGGCGACCGGTTCGCCGGCCTGGCGCCGCGCGAATGCGGCATTGAGAAGGTCGGCATCCGGTGCCGAGAGGCACTGCTCGGCGCGGGTGATCAATTGTTCGCGCGACAGGCGCAGGCAGTGTGCGACCAGCAGGCGGTTATCCAGCGCATCGAACGGTGCGCTGCGTAGCACTCGCGCCACGCTCATTCCGGCGGCAACAGGCATGGCTGAGATTCCGGTGGCGATCAACGCCCGCGCCGCAGGAGCGCCATGGCCAGCACGATCGCGAAGAGGGCAAACCAGAACAGCGACCATTGCGGAATCGACAACCCAAGAATCGGTGGATAGTCGGTGGTGCACAGGCCGTCGGCCTGGAACATCAGCGGAAAGAGCTTGGCCGTCGGTATCGTGTTGAGCGAAGTTTCCAGCGGATCGATGCCGCAGGAAACGGTCGGATGTGCCTTGATGTACAGATGCCAGCCGGCGACGCCGGCGCCCGTCAGCGCCGCGACGATGCCGAGGCCGGCGCCGACCTTGCTGGCGCCACGCGGCATCAATGCCGCCAGCAGGCAGCAGATTGCCACGGCGGCGAACGCGTAGCGCTGCAACACGCACAGAGGGCAGGGCAGCATTTTTTCCACCAGCTGCAGATACAGGGCCACACCGAGCAGGGCGATGGCGCCGAGGCCGACCAGGAGCAATACGGGTTTGGCTGATTTCATGGAGAGTCATTCCTGAAGTGGAGGAAAACCTGCCGATCGTGGCAGGCACAATGATGTCGTATTTTACGTCGCTTGCACGCTGCGAGCTTTGTGGCTTAGACGGTCTCGCCAAGGGCGGCAAGCAACTCTGCCTGATGTTCCGCCGCCAGCGCATTGGTCAATTCATGCAGATCGCCGTCCATGATGAAATCGAGCTTGTAGAGCGTCAGGTTGATCCGGTGGTCGGTCATGCGTCCTTGTGGAAAATTGTAGGTGCGGATGCGCTCGCTGCGGTCGCCCGACCCAATCAACGATTTGCGCGTCGCCGCCTCCTTGGCGTTCTGTTCGCGCAGCTGGGCATCCTTGATGCGCGCGGCCAGGACCTTGAGCGCCTGTGCCTTGTTCTTGTGCTGGCTGCGGTCGTCCTGGCACTCCACGACGATGCCGGTCGGCAGATGGGTGATGCGCACCGCCGAATCGGTCTTGTTGATGTGCTGACCGCCGGCGCCCGAGGCGCGGTAGGTGTCGATGCGCAGCTCGCTCGGATTGATGGTGACGTCGCTGACTTCATCGGCTTCCGGCATGACGGCCACGGTGCAGGCGGAGGTATGGATGCGGCCCTGGGTCTCGGTGGCCGGTACCCGCTGCACGCGGTGGCCGCCGGACTCGAACTTCAGGCGCGAGTAAGCTCCCGCGCCGATGATGCGCACGATGACTTCCTTGTAGCCGCCGACCTCGGAGTCGGACGCCGACACCATCTCCACCTGCCAGCGGTTGCGCTCGGCAAAGCGCATGTACATGCGCAGCAGGTCGCCGGCGAACAGGGCCGACTCGTCGCCACCGGTGCCGGCGCGGATTTCCAGGAAAATGTTGCGCTCGTCGTTCTCATCCTTCGGCAACAGCATCTTCTGCAAGTCGATGTCGAGCTGGGCCATGTGGCTCTTCGCGGACTCGATTTCTTCCAGCGCGAAGTCCTTCATGTCCGGGTCGGCCAGCATCTCCTGCGCGGCCCGGACGTCGTTGTCGGCCTGGGTGTAATCGGCATACAGCGCCACCAGCGGACCGAGTTCGGCATGCTCGCGGGTGAGCTTGCGGTAGCTGTCCATGTCGGCGGTGGCCTCGGGTTGCGATAGCAGGTCGCCGACTTCCTGCAGGCGCTGGGTCAGTTGGTCAAGCTTGGCGGACATCGATGGTTTCATTGCGACTCTGACTGGAGAAATACGGGTATTCGGCGTGCCGGACCTGCAGCGGCAGGACGGCGTGAAGAGTTCGGCCGCTTAATAGAGGAACAGCGGCGGACGGCGACAGCGCCGCTAGCGGCGGTTGCGGAACAGCTGCGGCAACAGTACCGCCAGGCGTGCGCGCTCGTCGCCCTGGGCGTTGTGCAGCGCCTGTTGCGGGCCATGCAGAAATTTTGCGGTCAATCCCTTCGACAGCGCCTCCAGCACGGCGTCGACATCGTCGCCGCGTGCCAGCAGGCGCCGCGCCCGCTCCAGTTCGGCCAGGCGCATGGCTTCGCTGCTGTCGTGCAGGTCCTGGATGACCGGCACCACGCGGCGCGTGTCGATCCAGTGCATGAACGACTTGACCCGGGTTTCGATGATGAGTTCGGCCTGCGAGACAGCGGCCTGGCGGCTTTCGATCCCGGTCTGCACCACGCCGCCGAGGTCGTCGACGGTGTAGAGGAAGACGTCGTCCATGCGCGCGACTTCGCTCTCGATATCGCGCGGCACGGCCAGGTCGACCATGAACATGGGCCGGTGCCGCCGGCTTTTGATGGCCCGTTCGACCATGCCCAGGCCGATGATCGGCAGCGACGACGCGGTCGAGGAAATCACGATGTCGAACCGCGCCAGCTGCTCCGGCAGTTCGGCCAGGCGGATGGCGCGGCCGTTGAAGCGCTGCGCGAGCGCCTCGCCGCGCTCCAGGGTGCGGTTGGCGACCGTCAGGCTTTTCGGATGCTGGGCTGCAAAGTGGGTAGCGCACAGCTCGATCATCTCGCCGGCGCCGATCAGCAACACGTTCTGCTCGCTGATCTTGTCGAAGATGCGCTGCGACAGGCGCACCGCAGCGGCGGCCATCGAGACGCTGTGGGCGCCGATCTCGGTGGTGCTACGGACTTCCTTGGCCACGGCAAAGGTGCGCTGGAACATCTGGTGCAGGCAGGTCCCGAGACCGCCGGCGGCCTCGGCCTGGCGCACGGCATTTTTCATCTGTCCCAGGATCTGCGGCTCGCCCAGCACCATCGAATCGAGTCCGGAGGCGACGCGGAAGGCGTGGCGTACCGCTTCGTCCTGCGGCAGCGTGTAGAGGTAGGGGCGCAGGTCGGTGTACGGCAGGCGGTGATAGTCCGCCAGGAAATGTGCAGTCGCGTCGATGGCGGCGGTGACGCGCTCGGCGCCGCCGGCGATAGCCATGTCACCCGCGCCGCAACCGGCGGCATACAGCTCGGTGCGGTTGCAGGTCGACAGGATCGCCGCTTCGTTGCTGCCGGTTGCCGCGCTGGTCTGCCCGAACCAGGCGCGTGCCGACGCCACCGCGTGACCGATCTGGTCGGGCGGGAATGCCACTTTTTCGCGCAGCGACAAAGGAGCAGTGGTGTGGTTGAGGCCGACAGCGAGCAGATGCATTCAGTACCTGGAAAAACGGAAGGCGCCTCCGGCCAATCCCGGACCGGCGCTACCCGACATTATAGCCGGTTGCCGCACGCCATCAGACGGCCGCTGCGGTGACAGGATGGCAGGGCAGTGTCAGCGTGAAGCAGGTGCCTTCTCCCGGCGCGCTGACGAACCCGATGCGGCCGTAGTGCCGCTCCACCACGGTCTTGACGAATACCAGCCCGAGACCGATGCCTTCGTGCCGCGGCTGGTCCGGCAAATCCACCCGGGCGAAACGCTGGAACAGCTTTTTCTGGTCTTCCAGGGCGATGCCGTAGCCGGCGTCGCGGATGCGGCAGACCACCGCCGCCGGTTGTACGGCGGCATCGAGGGTGAGCGAACACACGATGCGGCTGCCGTCGGGACTGTAATTGATGGCGTTCGACAGCAGGTTGGTCAGCGCGCGCGTCATCAGCCCGCGATCGACGCAGACAGGATAGTCGTCCTCACCGATTTCGGTGACGATCTCAGTGACGATTTCGATGCGGCGACTCTTTGCCAGGCTCCACATCTCGTCGGTAGCGTCGAACAGCAGGTCACGGAAATCGACTTCATCGAGCCGGTATTCATGCGATTCGGCGCGCGCCAGCTGCACGAAATTGTCGGCCAGTCCGAGCGTGCGGCGCGATGCCTTTTCAATCCGGCCAAAAAATTCTGTCTGCGGCAGGGCCGATGCAGGCTCCTCCTGCAACTCCAGCAGCGCCAGGATCGAGGCTTGCGGCGCCCGCATGTCATGCGACAGGAAGCGCAGGGTTTCGTCGCGGCTGCGCTCGGCGGCGCGGATCGTGGAAATATCGGTCAGGCTGACGATCCAGCCGGTCAGCAAATGCGCGGCCGAATAACAGGGCGCGCTCTTGACGAGCAGGTCGCGGCCCTGTCCATCGACCACGCCGACCCCATTGCCGAGCGTGTCTACATAGGCCAGGTCGAGCAGGCTGGTCCACTGGAAGTGTACGTTGGCCGGCAAATCGATCGGTTGCGGCGCCTGCAGGCGCGACAGCAGCTCGAGCACCGATGCACCGACCAGCGGCGCGCCACCAGCTGGTCCGGGCGGGGCCACGAAATACGCGACCGCATGACGGTTCGCCAGCAGCACCTGACCATCGACCGTCGTCACCAGGGTTGCGTCGGGCAGGTTGTCAAGGCTGTTGGAGACGAATCGGCGCAGGTCGCGTACCCGGCGCGCGGCGGTCTTCATGGCATTGATGCGGCGCTCCAGGACATCCTCGATCAAGTCCGGACGCGCCCTGACGACAGCCTCCGGCAACAGATGCGGCTCATGGTCGAGCCGGATGAATTCCTGGCCAAGATAGGTGATCGCCGCTTCCAGGCGCCGCCAGCTCCATAACGGATAGGACAGGATCAGCACGATCGTCGCCGCCGAGGGCGCGACCCAGATGCCAGCGCGCAGCCCGAGGTAACTGGCCAGCAGGGTCAGACCGCTCAGACTGGCGGCAATGAGCAGCGCCAACCGCGGCGACAGCAGCAGATAGCCGATCAGCGCCAACAGCACCGGCAGGGTCGAGAGCGTTGCCGTCTGCCAGGCCGACGCCACCCTGATGGTGTTATCGGAGAGCAGGCTGGCCAGGATGTTGGCGTGGATCTCCACGCCTGGCATGGCGCCGGCGGTGCCCGAGACCGGCGTCGGGTAGGAGTCGCTCATGCCGAGCGCGGTCGCGCCGATCAGGATGTATTTGCCGCGGAAAAATTCCGGCGCTACTTCGCCGCGCAGCACCGATACATACGGCACCGACGCAAATTGCCCGCTCGCGGCAAAGGGCACATAACGCTGGTCGGTACGCTGCCAGGTCTGGGCGCTCGCCAGGTTGGCAGGCGGTGCCGGTGCCGCCGGTGCTGGTCGGGACGGCGCGCCGGCAGCCGGTGCAGGGATGGTCAGTGCCAGCGCGAAATAAGGCCACCATCGGCCGTTGATGCCTTCGTGCAGGAACACGCTGCGCACCACACCGTCGCTATCGTGTTCCAGGTTGATGTGACCAAGATTGCGGGCGGCGCCAGCCAGCGGCGCTATTGGCAGCCCGGCTGCCAGCCCGGTGCCGGGATTGGTGACCACGACCGGTAACACGGTTGCGGCGTTGCGTGACAGCGCTGCGCGCAGCGCCTCGTCACCGCCACCGGCTTCAGGCTCGACCAGGATGACGTCGAGTCCGACCGCTTTCGGTTGCGCCTGGCTCAGGCGGTCGAGCAGCCTGGCGTGGGTCGCGCGTGGCCAGGGCCAGCGTCCCAGTTGCTGCAGGCTGAAATCGTCGATTGCAATCAGGATGATGTCGTCGCGCCGTGGCTGATCGATTGCCGAGAGAAATTTGTCGTACAGGGCCTGATCGAGGCGGCCCAGGCCGTTCTGCCAGCCCAGCGCGAGCGCCAGCAGCACCAGCGCGATCGCCAGCGACAGCCAGTCCCGCAGCGCCATGCGGCGCGTCAGCCGGCTCAACGAGAGGCGGTTGCGCCAGCTGCGCCGGGCGACGCCCGAGGGATGGGCCGGAGCCGGGTTCGGCAGCGCAGTGCTCACCGGTCCGCGCTGGCCCGACGTTGCCGGACATGCACCGGACTGCCGTCATTCATGACCCATTGATCGGTGACGATGAACGGCTGGGCAGGGGAGGAACCGCCGGCGTAGCCACCGGCGTCGAGCAGTTGCACGCGTGCATAGTAAGTGCCGAAGACCGGACGCGGTAATTGCGCGTCACCGGTGCTGCTCACGCGCGTCGCGATCAGGTAGGTGAAATCGGCATCGCGCGCCACTTGCAAGCGCATCGGCTGCCCGGCAGAGGGCGCCCAGCGCAGCGTGATGCTCTTGTCGCTGCTGCCGGCGATCGAGGGCGGGTCGAGGGAGGCTGCACCCGCGCCTGCAGTGTCGCTGCCGGCTCGCAGTCGGATGGCCTGGATCGCTGTCATGCCTTCGAGACCGACGCCGTCGATGGCCGACAGGCGGGCGTAGTAATTGCCGTCGGCGAGGCTGGCAACGGCCAGGCTGGTGGTCGAAGAGCGGCTTTCGGCCAGCAGTTGCTGCGCCTCGGGGTCAGTAGCGATCTGCAGGTGGTACGCGCGGGCGCCGGGCAGGGGCTGCACGACGATTCGCGAGACCGGGAATTCAGGCGTGCCGCCGCTGGTGTCGGGTTTGAGTCGCGGTGCCGGCAGCAAGTCGATCGCCGGGCCCACGCTGCGTGTGTCGGTGATGTTGCCTTTGGCCCGCGTCAGCACCAGACCGTCCGGACTATTTGCCGCAGTGGCGAGGGCCACGGCGACCTTGCCTTCCAGGGTTTCGGTTGCAACACGAGAGGCGCCTGGCATGTCGACGAAGCCGACCCGGAAGTGGGTGCCGCGCACGCCCGCCACCGAGAGCGGCGTACGTACTTCGTAGCGGCCGCGGTTGGCGTCAAGGGGCGAGACGCGGGATTCGACCTGTCCGCGCAAGAGCAGTACTTCAGTGCGCGGACTGTTGAGATAGCGGGTGCTGCGCAGTTTGGCGATGCGAACCCTGGTGTTCGACGGCAGCGAAATGCGCGATTGATCCGGCAGGGCCAGCGTCAGAAAACTGTTGCTGCCGGTGTCGAGTCGGGCGCCTTCGAGCACGGTCGCGCCCAGGCTCAGCCGCGTCGTGCTGCCATCAGCGGCGACGGCGGCAATGGTGCCGGTCATGGCGACCACGGTCGCCTTGCTCGGCGTATCGCCCAGCAAATCAGCCGGGATCAGGATCGGCGTGCCGATCGGGATGGCGCTGTCCTTGTCGATCCGGTTGAGCTTGCCGAGCGCAATCCAGTTGCTGCTGCGATCGGTGTATTGCTGGGCAATCGAGATGAGCGTGTCGCCGGCGCGGGCGATGTACGTGATGCTGGCGTTGCCGACGGTAACTGTGCCGGCGGCGGCAGTGGAAATGGAAGGTAGTGCGGAGGGTGCAGAGGCTGGCGCTGCGCCGGAAGACAACATCGTGCCGGTCAGCGCGAGCGCCATCAGCATCTGAGCTACAGGTTGCCTGAAACGACAGGGAGCACGCATGTCTGTCAAGGCGCCGTGGCGCACCAAGTGCCCCTGGCGGGGCGGTTATCCGGAAATCTGCTCCAGTCGATAACCATAGCTATAGACCGGGGCGAGACGAAAACCGTGTTCTGGACGCAATTGTAACTTGCTTCTGACTCGCGAAACGTGGGTGTCCATGGTGCGTGATGGAATCTCTACGTCGCGCGACCAGACCGCTTCCAGGATATAGGCGCGCGACAGGGGCCGGCCCAGATTCCTGAAAAAAAGCAACGCCAGATCGAATTCCTTTTGCGTCACTTCGACCGGCTTGCCGCTCACCAGCAGGCGCCCGGTACGTTGCTCGAAAATATAGTCGCCGAACTGGATTTGCTCGACCGTATTTTGGCTGGGATAAGCGCGACGCAACAAGGCCTGTACCCGGGCCACCAGTTCACCGCGGCGGATCGGCTTGATCATGTAATCGTCGGCGCCAGCGGCCAGACCGGCGACGATGTCGTCTTCTCCGGAACGACTGGTCATGAACAGGACCGGCAAGGTGGTCGGCAGTTTTTCACGGGCCCAGCGCAGGACATCGGCACCGCTCAGATCGGGTACCTGCCAGTCGATGATCAGCATGTCGAAGCTTTCGCGCCGCAACTGGTTGACCATTTCCTTGCCGCTCTGGAAGGCATGGCAAATATGTCCGGCGGCGGTCAGTACCTGCGCCACGAGGTCGGTCTGGCTGCGGTCGTCATCTAGTACGGCGATTCTCATGGTGCCTGGCATCCTGGAAAGATAAATCAACAATACCGTTAATTTAACAAAGTTACACTGAAGCAGGTTTGTGACTCCCAGAATGTGACAATCGTTTACGATTTCGCGCGACACTCCAGCCGGCCAGGGATCGGACCACGGTGCGAAAACTACCACGCATGGTTTTGAATTTTGATCACCTACAAGCCAAGCCGAAGGACCTTACTTTTTGTTATTCTTTTTATGTTGAACTTTGTTGATAGTTGGTTTAATTTAACCTGCTTGCTGCTAAGCCCAGCGTGCTGCAAGAGCGGGTAAGCGATACACGTTCGTCTGTTGTGAATGGATCGCATTGGTCTGGACTAGCCCGCTTGTTCAGCACGATGCAGTCGGTCTTGTTGTCCCGATCAACCTTCCGTCAGGATAATACAGTGATCAAAAGTTCCTCCGAACGAACCGGTTTTAGCAGTCGCCTGCAGCAATGCCTGCGCAACTCGCATCATTCGCCTGATAGCCCAACAGAACTCGCGCGTGAATTCAATGTGCGCTTCAACGCCCGACCGATCACGGTGCATGCCGCACGCAAATGGCTGGTCGGCGAGGCGATTCCAACCCAGGACAAGATGCGCACCCTGGCGACCTGGCTACAGGTACCGATCGAGTGGTTGCGCTTCGGTGGAGATGAGCAGCAGATCAGCTCGCTCGACCCGGTCAATGCACTGCGTTCGGCGGACTTGAAACTGATCGCCGACATGCACTTCCTGGACGAACATCATCGCCAGATCGTGCGCGAATTCATCCGTATCATCGTGCGGACCTATCGGCAGAAGCAGGTTCCGCAACCGGCGCCGCCTGTTGCCGTGCCCAGCCTGATCGACGAAGCCTGAACGAAAAAAAACCGGGCTCCTTACAGGAATCCCGGTCAGTACCTTGCACCGTGACTGCCGGGAGCAAGATCCCCGGCGTGGTCACGGATCGGTAACTACGCTTTCTTGGCGTAGGCGCTGCACCAGCCGGCAGCAGCGACGCTCTTGCCAGCAAACAATGCGCAGTTACCACGGCCAGTTGCCGGGCCTTGGTACAGCTGGCAACTGCTGCATTGCTGACCTGCAGCATATTTCGGAAACTTGGCCTTGTCGGCTTTGGTTGCATCTTCCTTGTAACCCAGTCCGACCGCGTTGGCGTCGGTTTCCGCAACTTTCGGCACGTCAGCCCGGCTTAACGTGGCGGCGGCCAGGGCAGCTGAACCTACCAGCGAATGGATGACAAATGTTCTACGGTTCATGGCCATGATGAATCCTCGTGATCGAAAAAGTTGGAAATCTTATTTTACTGCCTCGGC
>JACMRD010000065.1 GCA_014376645.1 Herminiimonas sp.
GCCAGTACCTTGCGGATGGTCTCCGCCAATTCCGATGCCACGAACTTGGCGACATAGGCGTCAGCGCCGACGCTGCGGACATGGTCCTCGTTGGTCGAGCCGGTCAGGGAGGAGTGGATCACGACCGGGATCGATTTGAAGCGCGGGTCGTTCTTGATATTGCGCGTCAATGTGAAACCATCCATCTCGGGCATTTCCAGATCGGTCAGTACCAGCGCGATCTTGTCCTTGGCGGTCTTGCCTTCGGCAATGGCGCTGTCGGCAATCTGCTGCAGCGTGTCCCAGGCTTCCTTGCCGGTCTTGGTCATGGTGAACGGCAGCTGCAGCGCCACCAGGCCGTCCTCGATCAGGCGACGTGCCAGCTGCGAATCGTCGGCGGCCAGGATCTGGGTGCCCGGCGGCAAGGTGACCGGAGCGCCGATTTTGGTCGGATCGACGTCCATTTGCGTATTTGGCAAGACATCGCGCAGGATCTGCTCGACATCCAGCACTTGCGCCAGGCGGCTGTCGTCGCGATTGCCGTCGAGACGCGCGATGCTGGTGACCATGCCGGCCCCGCCGGCGCTACCTTCGGCCGACAGTACCTGGCTCCATTCGAGGCGCACGATCTCTTCCACGTCCTCGACCGCGAAAGCCTGGGTCGACCGGGCGTATTCGGTAATCATCAGAATCCGGTGGCCGTTGCTGGGTTTGCAGCCGACAGCGGCAGCCAGATCGATCACGGGCACGATCTGGCCACGTACGTTGGTCACGCCCATCATGGGGGGGCGGATGCCCGCGACCTCGGTGATTTTCGGCATTTCCAGCAACTCGCGCACCTTGAAGACATTGATGCCATACAGTTCCCGGTTCTCGGACTGGGCGCTGGAGCCTAGCCGGAACAACAGCAGTTCGAACATGTTGCTGCTGGTGAGGTTGGAGCGTTCGTCGACTTCCTGCTGCACTGTTTTCATTGTGATCACTTTCCCGAGTAGTTGCGGATCCTGCTGCCGGCGGACGACTACTGCAGGCACGCCAACGAAAGGCGGGCTGAAGTGGCACGATTCCGAAAAGATTCTTTTAAGCATCCTAAAACAGACGCTTCTGGACGTACAGGCAATTTTTTGATTGCGGGGGCGTGTTGAGTTTGCAGTGTTGTTATTGCGACGTGCGACGTGCGACGTGCGACGTGCTGTTGGGGCACCCGCCGGTCGCCCCGGCTCAGGCCTTCATGAAATTCAGGTTTTGCTGGGTGAAATTCGCCAGGCTGGGGAAAATATCGCTGACCTGGCCAGCCGACAGCCCGAACCAGCGGGCCAGGGTCGCGCCGTATTGATCGACCGAAAATTGCGGCAAGAGACGCCCGGAGCCCACATCCTGCGAGTGGCCGACACTGGTGACAGGAAATGCGCCGTAAATATCCCCGCCCCGAACGGCGCCACCGACCACGAAATGATGCGAACCCCAACCATGGTCGGTGCCATCCCCGTTGCTGGTAAAAGTACGGCCGAAATCGGATGCGGTGAACAACGTCACCTGATTGCGCAGGTCGATGCCTTGCAATGAACTGAGTGTGTCGTCGAAATAAGCGATCGCATGGGCGACACGGGCAAGCAGGTCGGCCTGGTTCACCCGTTGATCGTCGTGTGAATCGAAGCTGCTCAGACCGACAAAAAAAACCTGCCTGTGCTGGCCGAGCGGGCCGCGCCCGCCGATGATGCGTGCAACGGTCTGCAACTGGACAGCAAGCGCGTTGGTAACCAGAGCGCCGGTATTTGGATTGGTGTACTGGGTCGGATTGGGGACGCCGGTTGGCCCTGCCGCCAGCATGGCGCTGCCCATGACGCCCTGAGCGCCGATGGCGCGGCCGACCACGGCGGCATGTTCTTTCTCGAACAGGTTGGCGGCATCAGCGGTGACGATCGATTGCAGCGGATTGGCCCCGGCCGATGAACCGAACAGGGAGCCCGACAGACTGTTGATCGGGACTGCGCCGGCCGACGTGATCTGGTACTGATTGACGGTCCGTCCCGACAGGAACACCGCATTACCCTGCGCCGAGATCGCGGTAAACAGGGGGGTGCCGTTAGCTGAAGCCAGCAAATCGCCCATCCGGCCTCCCCAGCCGGCGGCGGCGCCTTCGGGGACGAGTGCTTGCCAGGTCGATTGCTGGTCGTTGTGCGAAAACAGCTTTGGCGGCAACGAAACGCTGGCAGCCTTGTATTGGGTGAGCGTCGTCGGCATGAGCAAGGGGCCGACATTGGCCACCACCGCTGCGCGGCCGGCGTCGAACAGGCCCTTCACTGGCGCCAGGGAAGGATGCAGGGCAAAGCTGCGCCCGGCCTGCAGTGTCGCCGGCACGATCGGCAGCACGCCGCCGGTCGCACCGACTGCCGGCAGGGCAATCGAGGCGACATCGACGGTGGCACGGATGCGCTGGTAGTCAGCCCATGAAGATGGATCGGTTGCCAGCACCGTATTGCCCTGGTCGTTGCCACCGTATAAAAACAGGCAGACGATCGCCTTGTAATCCGAGGTGACTGTCTGGGCCGCAGCTGCGCCCAGGGTGGCCAGATTCAGCGCGAAAGGCGCGGCCGAACTGCCGGCCAGCGACAGCAGCGAAGCGGTGCGCAAAAAATGGCGGCGTGATGCATTGGGGCGATTGCTCATGGTGTGCTCCGATTATTTCTGTGCGATGTATTCCGGTGAGGCCAGTGTCAGGAAGACGGCCAGATAAACCCGGTTCTTGCGCGCCGTGTCGATCGTGGCCGCATTGTTGGCGGTGGCGGCGGGGATGGCGACCGAGTTGATGGCGCCGACGATTTTCGCCTTGAGACCACTTGACATCTGTCCCGCAGTCAGCAGCAGGTTGACGCGCTCGACCAGCGCATCCGGCGTATCGGTCAGGGCAAGTTCCGCCGTGTAGTCCGGCTTGACGTCGCGGTTGGTGCCGGTGCCGTTGGGTACCACGTCACGCATCAGGTTCAGGTAGCCGGTGGTCGAGGTCTCGGCCGTGATCTGCATCTCCGGCGCCACCAGCCCGGCCGCGGCCAGCGTGGTGTTGGCGGGTACATAACCGGGACGGTAGAAGTTGAACACCGAGGGCGAGCGCATCGGTGTCTGTGCCAGCCCGCTCAGGGCGTCATCCGTATTGTGGATCAGGAACTGGCGCGAAGTGGAAGTCGCATTAAAGCTGCGCATCCAGTGCGCCAGACGGATCACCGGCTCACGCAGCTTGCCGCTGCGCGGTGTCGCCTGTACGTTGTCGTTGCGCGCTTCCGGATCGAGCAGGACTGCCTTGATCACCGCTTTCATGTCGCCGCGTACGCCCGCGCCATTGTTGGCGAACGCAGCCGCCACACGGCCGATGTACTGCGGGCTGGGATTGCTGGTGACAAGGCGCTGGATCAACTGGCGGCCGATGAATGGTCCGACATTCGGATGGTTGAACAGGGTGTCGAGCGCCACCTTCAGGCTGGCCTGCGGGTCAGCCGAACTCTGGGCCGGAATCGTCACGCCCAGGAAATCCTTCTGGCTGGACGAATGAAACTGCGGATAAGCCTGCATCGGGGTCCAGTCGCGGTTCGCATCGGGCGTGCCGCCGTTGAAGCGCGTCGTGGTCTTGTCAGGACCGGCCCAGCTCCAGCCGGTGAAGACCTTTGCCATCCCGGTGATGTCGCCAGTGGTATAGGTCTCGACCGGCTTGCCGGCGACCAGCACCAGCGTGCCGTCGGGGTTGAGCTTGTTCAGGCCGATGCTCATGAGTTGCATGACTTCTCTGGCGTAATTCTCGTCCGGCGTGCGATTGGCGCTCTCCTTCGCATTGTGCAGCGACGTCAGATACATCCCCATCATCGGATGCAGCGAGACATCTTCGAGCAGCGTGCGATAGTTGCCGAAGGCATCGGCTGCCAGCATGTCATAGAAGCTTGCGACGCCGCGCGGATATTGCGCCACCCCGCTGTCCTGCAGCGAGACCACGAAAATTTGCGACAGCGCGAAGGCGACCCGCTGACGCAACTGGTCGTCGCCCCGTACGGCTTGCTGCCAGAACGCTTCGAAGAACTGATTCTGTGAAACCGTGGTGCCGGCCGGCAGGGCCGCCTGCGCCTGGTCGATGTAGGTCCTGCGAAGGGTCGCAGGCTTGGCAAATTCGGCATTGATCCAGCTGTTGTAATCACTGCTGGCCAGCTGGGTGATCTGCTGCATGGTCGGCCCGAAAGTCGCCTGACCGATGAAGCGCGACGCCGCCAATTGGGTCGGATGCACGACCGCGTCCGGTGGCGGCACAGGTGCCGGATCGGTAGAGCCGGTGGTGGCGCCCGCTCCGGGTGCGGTGGCCGATCCTCCGCCGGCCCCCCCACCGGACCCGCCGCCCCCGCAACCGGCAGTGGCGGCAATGACGGTTAAAAATATGGTTTGTATCAGCAGGCGCAGCGACATGGGTCTTCCAATCGGGTCGTCGGGGTTGGTTA
>JACMRD010000066.1 GCA_014376645.1 Herminiimonas sp.
AATCGACCGCAACGCCACAGAACGACATTTTCAGTTGCACCGGTTTTCTGACTTTAAGTGCAACATTTATTGCTTGAACGCTTAATTAGAAAATCCTGGTATTTCTTTCAGGATTTAACGGCGTCCACAGCGTAGAGGTGACCGGGAACGATCGGCTCATCCATGCTCGCGCTGGACTACGATCGCTGACAGATCGGCCGAATCAACCTTTGGTGATGGGCCGCATGGCTTTTTGCGCCGGAACAAATTCTTCCCTGACGGCTTTTGCCAGCAGGTCCGGCGGCAGCAACCCTTGGTCGAGCAGGAAATTGTTGAATGCCAGCCGGTCGAAGTCGGCCCCGAGCGCCAGTTCGGTGTCGGCGCGCAGTTGCAGGATCCGCGAATAGCCGTAGAAGTAACTGCCGGCCTGACCCGGCGCGTTCAGTGTGTACCGATCCAGTTCCTGGCGCGCAAACGGCGCCGACAACATGACTTCCTCGCGCAGGACCCGCTCGGCTGCCGGGCGATCGATCAGGCCCAGGTTCAGCATCGGATCGAGCATGGCGCGCGCCGCGCGCAGCATGCGCAGTTGTAGCGCGATGAGCTGGCCGTCGGCCGGTTCGTACGGCACCATTTCAGCTTCGGCATACAGCGCCCAGCCTTCGACGTTGACGCTGTTGAAGGCGTACAGCGTGCGTACCTGCGACACACCGCGCTCGACCATGGCGCTGAACTGCAGTTCGTGGCCGGGCCGGCCCTCGTGCGCACTGACGGTCCACGCCGCTCCCGGAAAATTAAAATCGTCGTAGGGCTCGCTCTTGCCGGCCGCCGCCGGGTTGCCGACCGGTAGCACGAACTGTCCGCGTTCGCCCGTGTTGCCCACCAGCGGAGGCGGCTGCATGTGCGGCGCCGGCTGCGCTGCCGATTCGGCCTCCGATGCCAGGCGCATGATCATGGCGCGCGCCGGCAGGTCGACGATGCGTTCGCGCTTGATCGCGCCTTCGAGATTAATATTGACCGCCTTGTAGCGGGCCTCGAGCTGATCGTTCGGGATGGTGTTTTTCTTTAACGCGCGAATCACGCCGCGGTAATCGGTCACGCCGATGCCCATGGTCCTGGCCACCGTCGGCGCCAGCGCCTGCATCGCGGCGCGGGTTTCCATGTATTCGACCTGCGCGCGCTGCACCAGCAGTGCCGGGTCGATGTCGATGCCGAACCGCTTCAGGCGGAATGCATACAGCTCGGGCGGCAGCTTGAAGTCGGTGCGGGCCAGCGGCAGCACCTGCGCCCGCTCCCAGGCGGCATACTCGGTGAGCTGTTTTTCCATTGCGGCCAGCGCCGGTTCGGCGCCCTCGATCTTCATCGAAGCAAAGAGGTCGCGGATACCCTTGATGTAGGTCGGTACGCTTTCCAGCGAGTCGGTCAGGCGCGCCCTGGCCGGCCCGAGCAAGCCGGACATGCCGCGCTTTTCCATGAAACGGGCCTGTGCCAGCGCGGTCAGCGGTGGCGTGCCCGCAACCATACCGACATAGCGCTGCAGCCGTTCGAGCGCCTTGGCGCGTCGCGCTGCCGGCAACTGTTCTTGCAGCAGTCCCTGCAGGCTGCCGAACATGAATTTCGGCACATCGAGCCAGGGCAACTGGTACTTGGCTTCCAGGCGGGTCTGCGTGACTTCATCGTCGAGTGTCGAGACCAGGATGGCCAGGTCTTGCCGCACGCGCGGGTCCTGTTCGGCTTTCAGCCGGGCCTGCATCTCGCCGCGCACGCCCCGCATGGCAGCGACGTAGCGCTCGTCCAGGCGCGGACCCAGGTCGATCGTCAGTCCGTCGTACTGGGCCAGGCCGTTGGCCGAAGCCTGCTCCGGCGCGAACCGGGCTTGTGCCTGTTGCACCTTCTCGGCATTGAGGTTGCTGGCCGCCACCCAGGCAATGGGCGCTGCGGGCGTCGCTGCACTGGCAAAAGCAGGAAACAGGGCGGCACTAATGCCGGCTAACACGATGATTTTGAGCACGATATGAGCGTAGTGGCGTAGGGGTGGGCGCGGGGACAGTCGGTGCAGCGGCGGCGCCGCAGTCGCACGTTCTGCCTCCGCAGATGAAACATCAAGTGCATTCAGGGCTGGCGTCTCCTCGTGTGGCCAAGCGCAGGTTCAAGATGGCGGACTGACAGTGGTAATTTTCGCATGAAACATGGATAAGTTTCCTTACTGAATCTCCGGGTGGCAGCTTCTCTCCTGCCGTCGCAATTGATGCTGCTGCAACGCCGCAAATTGAACCGATTGTCGATGCTTCCACCAAGCTGAAAGACCCGTTGATCCCCAATCTTGGGTATTAGAAGTGGCAATTAGAAATTAATTTTGTATCAAATTTAGCTGGCGTGAAATATTACGATACTTTTATGCCCTGTTTCACGGCTTTTCTCAAGCCCACTTTCACACCGATTTTTCGTATGGATACGGTGGAAACGCCCCCGTTCGATCAGTCGAAATCCGTCGCCGGGCACGCCGGTTTCAGGTTGTCACACAAATTTCACAAAATGGTTATGATTAGAAGCCTAAAGGCAATATTTTTTAGATAAACGTTTTGCCGTCATTGTCCGGGGTGCAGCATTTCACGTGTTGCAGCGCCCGTCGGCCGAGGCGGCATTTTTGATTGAACTACGCATCACGGAGAAATAAAATGCGTCCAAGGAAAGATAAGTTGCATCACGTGCTAGGAAAACACAGTGCCAAGCCGCTACCGCTCGCGTTAGCGGGCGCCCTCGGCGGCCTCGTGATCTTATCGCTGGGCGCGCCGATGGCGATGGCGCAGACGGCCGACAGTGGCGCTTCCCTGCAACGGGTGGAGATTACCGGCTCCAATATCCGGCGCGCCGACAAGGAAACGCCGAGTCCGGTGCAGGTCATCACGGCCGAGGATCTGGCCAAATCCGGCTTCACCAGCGTCTCCGACGTGTTGCGCAACATCACAGCCAATGGCCAGGGCACGCTGAGCCAGAGCTTCTCGCAAGGTTTTGCCGGTGGCGCAAGCGGCATCGCGTTGCGCGGCCTGACCGTTGGCGCGACGCTGGTGCTGATCGATGGCCACCGGATGGCGCCCTATCCCTTGTCCGATGACGGCCAGCGTGCGTTCGTCGACATTTCCAACATTCCTTTCGATGCCGTCGAGCGTATCGAAATCCTGAAGGACGGTGCTTCGGCCACTTACGGCTCGGACGCGATCGCCGGCGTGGTCAACGTGATCCTGAAGAAAAACTATGTCGGTACCAAGGTGTCGGCAGAAATCGGCAAGGCGACCGAAGGCGGTGGCAGGACCACCCACGCCTCGGTCACGCACGGCTTCGGTGATCTCGAGCGCGATGGCTACAATGCCTTCGGCACGATCGAGGTCCGCCAGCAAGATCGCATCACGACCAGCCAGCGTACTGGCCGCGGCCTGTGGCAGAACCTGGACTGGACCAGTTTTGGCGGGATCAACAAGACGAACGGTATCGTCACGCCGTCGAACCCGACACCGATCACGCTCACGCCCTTCCTGACCAATCCGAACGTGGCCTCGAGCGAAAGCGCGACCTCGTTCTATCCCGGCTCGTGTACCTACGCGCTGCAGCAGGCCGGCCGCTGCGCCTGGCAGTCGCCGGTCGAGCAGATCCAGCCACGTTCGCAGAACGTCAACATCCTCGCCGGCTTCAGCAAGGCGCTGGCGGGCGACTGGAAACTCAATGTCAAGGGTTCCTACTTCGAGAGCAAGTCGGAGCAGTATCCGGCCGGCGCCGTGCAGACCTTTCCGAGCTCGTTCTCACCGCTGGTGGCAGTCTCGGCCGGCAATCTGCCGCGCATCGTCGGCAGCACCATCGACCAGATCACGGTCCCGGCCGGGTATCCCGGCAATCCGTTCGGCGTGCCGGCGGTCGTCAATGGCCTGATTCCGGGTATCGGACCGATCAATACCCAGTTCGATTCGGGCGCAGTGCGCCTGGTGGCCAACCTTGCCGGCTCCTACGCCGGATGGGACATCGACTCGTCGGTGGGTTACACCAAGATCACGACCAAGCAGACCACCACGGGCCTGATCAACATACCCGCGCTCAACACCGCGCTGAACCGCAGCAGCCAACCGTTCCTCGTCACCGGCAACAACACGGCTGCCGACCTTGCCACGATCTTCCCGACCGGCCGGGCCAAGGACACATCGGAACTCGATTTCCTCGAGCTGCGCGGCACCCGTACGATCGCCCAGTTGCCGGGTGGCGACATGGGCGTGAGCGTGGGCGGCACCTTTACCCACCGGGTGCTGTCGTCGCCGGCGCCGGACCTGATCGCTCGGGGTATCGTGCCGGGTAATAACGCGTTTGTGCTGGGCAGCCAGAACGACACCGCCGTGTATGCCGAACTGGTGGCGCCGGTGATGAAGAACCTGGAACTCGACGCGGCGATTCGGCACGACCATTACAACGGATCAAGCTCGTCGACCACCCCGAAATTCGGCTTCAAGTTCACGCCATTGCGCGAAGTTGGATTCCGCGGCACGTATTCGACCGGATTCCGGGCGCCGAACCCGGCCGAAAGCGGCCAGGCCGGCTCGGCCTACCTGGTCAGCTCGACCAATGATCCGGTCCTGTGCCCGGGCGGTGTTCCGTCGAACGGCAACATCGCGGCAGGCAGCGTGATTGCGGCCTGTAACTACACACCGGCTTACCTCAACAGCGCGAACCCCGCGCTCAAGCCGGAGACGTCGAAGTCGATCACGCTGGGCCTGATTCTGGAACCGGTCAGGGGCTGGAGTACGACGGTCGATTACTACCGCATCCAGATCGACAACCAGATCATCACCGGCACGCCGTCGGACACGCCGGTGCGTGGTGGTCCGGTGTCGTCGCTGCTGGCCGATGGCAATGGCGGTTCGTTCACCGGCACGCCGGCGGTCGGACCGGCGCTCTATTATCCGAGCACCTACGTCAATGCCAACGCGACCAAAACCAGCGGTGTCGAAGTCGAGACCAGCTACAAGTTCAAGCTCAAGGAGTACGGTTCGCTGACGGCTGCGGCGCAGATCACGCACATGTTCAGCTACGTGCTGACGACTGCCGACGGTAGTGCCTACCAGCTGGCAGGCACCCACGGACCGCTCTCGGTCTCGGGCGACACGGGCAATCCGAAGAACCGAGCGACCGCGAGCCTGACCTGGGACCGCGGCCCGCTGCAGATCACGACCGTCGTCAACTGGATCAGCAGCTTCAACCTGACCGATCCATCCTATGGCGTCAATGACTGTGCCACCGGCGCCTCGATCAACGGGTTCTTCCCGGCCGGCGCGCCACCGAAGCAGTTCTGCAAGGTGGCGTCTTTCGTCGACACCGACGTATCGGCGCGCTACAAGCTCGGCAAGAACTGGACACTGCATGGCTCGGTGACGAACCTGTTCAACCGCCAGCCGCCGGTCGATCTGGGCACCTATGGTGGCGGTCGCCTGCCGTACAACCCGGCGCTGCACGGCGCCGGTGCGGTCGGTCGTTTCGTCAACGTCGGCGCCAGCTACGTGTTCAACTGAGCGCCTGCCGCGACATAGCCTGCTTGAGGTAGGCCGCGGCTGCATAACGCAAGACAAAGCGGCTTCATTTCAGTATGAAGCCGCTTTTTTTTACGCCTGCCGGCCGCCGGGCCCACTGCTAGCCGGGCAGAGAACCAAGCCAGCATGCGCTCAGCGCGAGTCGTGCAGATATAATCGCGCTCACGTCTTGACCAGAAAGAGTTAGTACCCATGCGCTTTTCAGTGATCCAACAATATCTCTTGCCAAAACGGGCGCTGACCCGCTTTGCAGGGCGCGTCGCCAGCAGCAAGAGCGACCGCTTTGCGCCACACCTCATCCGGTGGTTCGCACGCAAGTATGGCGTCGACATGCAGGAGGCGCAGCAGCCGGACCTGAAGAGCTACCGCAGCTTCAATGACTTTTTCACGCGTGCGCTGCGTGAAGGTGCGCGGCCACTGGCCGATGCCGACTTCGTCTGTCCGGTCGATGGCGCCATCAGCCAGTTCGGTACGATCGAGCACGATCAGATTTTCCAGGCCAAGGGCCACCGCTATTCCACGACGGCGCTGGTGGGCGGCGACGCCCGGCTGGCGGCGCAGTTCGACCATGGCAGCTTCGCGACGCTGTATCTCAGCCCGCGCGACTACCATCGGATCCACATGCCTTGCGATGCGCGGCTGCTGCGGATGACCTATGTCCCCGGCGCGCTGTTCTCGGTGAACCCGGCCACGGCGCGCGGCGTTCCGGGACTGTTCGCCCGCAACGAGCGCACGGTCTGCGTCTTCGAGGCGGCGACCGGCCCGTTCGTGCTGGTGCTGGTCGGTGCAACCATTGTCGGCAGCATGCAGACGACCTGGCATGGCGTGGTCAATGCATCGCGCACCGGCAAGATCCGGGAATGGCATTACGAAGACCAGCAGATCCTGTTCAGGCAAGGCGACGAAATGGGCCGCTTCCTGCTGGGCTCCACGGTGGTGATGCTATTCCCGCGCGGTATGGTGGCATTCAACACCTCATGGATCGCCGCCGGCGCGGTGCGCATGGGCGAAGCGATGGGCCATCGGTCAGAGGGCTAAGCGCACGTTATAATCGTGGCCCGATGTTTGCCAGTAAATCATTGTTCCGAGCAGCACGCGGTCAAAACCGCCATCCAGCCTTTTCCCGTTTTTGATTGCAGCCGATATGACGCGAGCACAACCGCGTACGAACTTCCATAGCTCGGCACTCCTGCGTTGTCTTACCGATCTGGCCGTCGTCCCGGCGGCCGAGCCGGAGACCGCGTTTGCGGAAAAGCTGGGTCTGTGGATTCATTTTACGGATGCCATCAAGCTCTCCGCCATCCATGGTGAAGGGGCAATCGGTGTGGCGGCGTCCAAGGGCACGGGGCAGCCCGGCGCAGGTCGTAAAGAGGATGCACGCGGCGCACTCGGCCTTGCATTCGACCGGGTCGAGGCTGCCCTGACGGAGTCGATCGTCAAGAGCTGTTCGATCAATCCGGGCAGGGCGCACATTACTCTGCCCAGGCCGGTCTTCACACTGCCGCTGGACCTCGCCGTGGCCTACGAGCCGTATCGCCGGTTCTACGATGCGCATCAGCACGACATGACGCTGAACGTTCAACCGCTGCGGGTCAACGTCCGGGAAGCGCTGGCAAAGGCTTCGCCGGCACTACGCAAACTGGCCGACCTGGACGCGGCGCTCGAGACGATCCTGCGCGAGCGCGAGCGCAAATTGCTTGCGAAGGTACCGGTGCTGCTCAAGACCCGTTTTTCGCAGCTGTACCAGGCCCATCAACAGGACCTGGTCACGACCGGGCAAAGCGACAACCCTTTCGCCTGGATGCAACCGGACGCCTGGCTCGCGCGCTTTTGCAAGGACTTGCAGATGCTGCTGCTGGCCGAATTCGAGCTTCGCTTACAACCGGCGCTGGGGCTCATTGAAGCATTCGATCACAACATACAACATGACTAGATATCTCTTCGTAATTACCTTCCTGCTGGGCGCCGCCGGCGTCGCGTGGGTGGGCGCCGGCTTCGTCGGCAACAGTCTGCTCGCACTCGCGATGACGGCGATCATCGGCGCCATCTACGGCTACGGCGCATTCGAACTCCGGCAATTTCGTCAGGCGACGTCGCGACTGGCGAGTGCGCTCACGGCCGTCCCGGACGACCTGTCCACACTCGGTGACTGGCTGGGCAAGGTACCCGCTTCACTGCAGAATGCCGTGCGCCTGCGCATCGAGGGCGAGCGGGTCGGTCTGCCCGGCCCGGTGCTCACGCCGTATCTGGTCGGACTGCTGGTGATGCTGGGGATGCTGGGCACGTTCCTGGGTATGGTCGTGACCCTCAACGGCGCCGTCTTCGCCCTGGAAAAAACCACTGACCTCGATGCGATCCGCTCCGCGCTGGCCATGCCGATCAAGGGACTGGGGCTGGCGTTCGGCACCTCCGTGGCCGGCGTTGCGGCCTCGGCCATGCTGGGCCTGATGTCGGCACTGTGCCGGCGCGAGCGGCTTGCGGCGGCGCAGCTGCTCGACAGCCGGATTGCGACCGGGCTGCGGCGCTTTTCGCTGACCCACCAGCGGCAGGAAACCCTGAAGGCGCTGGAGTCGCAGGCGCAGATCATGCCGGCGGTGCTGGACCGGTTGCAGGCGATGATGGTGCAGATGGAGGCAATGAACCGGCAGCTGGGGCAGGAACTGGGTGCGCGCCTGATTGGCAACCAGGACGGCTTTCATACCGAGGTCAGGCGCGTCTATACCGACCTGGCCACGGCCGTCGATCACTCGCTGCGCGAGAGCCTGCGCCACAGCGCTCAGCTCACGGCTGACAGCATCAAGCCGGTGGTCGAGGCGGCGATGTGCGCCATTACTGGTGAAGCGACACAGACGCACGCACGCCTGGCCGATGCGGTGCAGCTGCAGCTCGACGGCGTGGCCACCCACTTTGGCGCCACCGCCGCCACGGTCGCCGCTACCTGGACGGCGGCGCTGGCAAGCCACGAGCAGACCAGCGATCGGCTCGTCAGCGGCCTTGATGCCTCGCTGGCGAAGTTCAACCAGACCTTCGCGCAGCGCGCCGACGCGCTGGTCACCGGCGCGGAAGCTTCAATGCGTTCCCGTATCGCTGCCGAAGCGCAGTGGATCGAGCAGCATGGCCAGCGCATGGACGACCTGGCAGGCCTGTTGCGCTCCGAGCTAGGTGCCTTGCGGGAGCAGGAAGCCGTGCGCGGCAATGCGGCCGTCGAGCGGCTCGGCCAATTGCAGACCGCACTGGCCAACCACCTCACCACGCTGGGCACCGCGCTCGAAGCGCCGCTTACCCGCCTGATCGAGATGGCCTCGGAAGTGCCGCGCGCCGCAGCGGAAGTGATCGGCCAGCTGCGCCAGGAGATCTCCAGCAGCGTCGCGCGCGACAATGAACTGCTCGATGAGCGCACCCGCATCCTGGAAACACTCAACGGCCTGCTCGACGCGATCAACCATGCCTCGGTCGAGCAGCGCAGGGTAATCGATTCACTGGTGGCATCGTCCGCCGTGGCACTGACAAGCGCTGGTAGTGCCTTCGCCGACAACATCGCAGCCGAAGGCATCCGACTCGCCGACATCGCCGCCCACGTCACCAGCAGCGCCGTCGACGTCTCGAGCCTGAGCGAAGCCTTCGGTTTTGCCGTGCACTCCTTCAACGAAGCCAATGACAAGCTGATCGCCAACCTGCAGCGCATCGAAGGCGCGATGGACAAGTCGATGGCCAGAAGCGATGAGCAGCTCGCCTACTACGTCGCCCAGGCACGTGAAATCATCGAACTGAGCATGAGCTCGCACAAGGAAATCTTCGAAGAGCTGCGTCAGCTTCCCGGCCAGTCAGCGCTAGCCGAAGGGAGTCGCTGATGGAAGACAGCGACGCCGGGCTGGAACATACCGCGCCGGTCTGGGCGATTTTCGGCGACCTGATGTCGGGCTTGCTGGGCGCCTTCGTGCTGGTGCTGGTGGGCGTGGTCGGCGTCCAGATGGAGCTGACCTCCCACCTGCAGGACGAAGTGAAGAAACGTCAGGTCGAAGAGCAGCGCCGCATGACCCTGGAAAAAGCCCTGGCGGTGCCGCTGGCGTCAGGGCGCATCACCCTCAACAACGGTCGCATCGGCATCAGCGGCCAGGTGCTGTTTGCGCTCAATTCCGACTTGTTGCAACCCGACGGCCGGCAACTGCTCAAGAGTCTGGTCGTGCCGTTGCAGGCCTATCTGACGGCACGGGGTGAACTGCTGATGATCAGCGGATTCACCGATGACAAGTCGATCCGCGGTGGCCGCTTTGCCGACAACTGGGAACTGTCGGCCCAGCGCGCCCTGACCGTCACCCGCGCTCTGATCGATGAAGGCATGCCCGCTTCAATGGTATTTGCCGCCGCCTTCGGCGCCGAGCAACCGGTCAGCCCCAACACCGACGATGCCGCGCGGGCGCAAAACCGGCGTGTGGAAATGGCGCCCGTGCCGAGAACAGCGCCGGCCAGGACGACCTCGCATGGATGAACCGCAGGGCCAGCAAAGCGCTGCATCGCCTGATTGCGCGGCGGCGATCGCAGCCTTGCGCTCGGCCGGCGCCGATCGTTTCGATCCCGTGCGCCTGCACTACATCGAAACGCTGCATGCACGTTCAACGGCGCATCAGGGAAGCGTCAGGCGCCTGCTCGAGGCGAAGCTTGCGGAAGCGCTGGTGGCGCTGGCGGCACGGGTCGACTTGGCCCGTAACGCGGCCACGGAGACGATTGCCCGAACAGTGACGCAGCATCCACAGGCAGCCGAAGAGCTGCAGCGCTCGTTCGCGGCGGGCGATTTCAAGGGGGTGGTACGCCTTGCAGAAACAATCGGGTCGAACCTGCACCCCGGCGTATTGCGTGCGCTGGTGCAGCGCCTCGAACACGATCCCGTCGGCAAGGCTGGATCACGCCTGGCAAAACCTGCCGCCAGGCCCGGTGAGCTGAAGGCCGTCCGGGATCACCGCAATACCTGGTCGAGAATGAGCGCCGACAAGCAGGTCACGAAAGCGCTGGGACAACCTCCGGCCAACGCCGGCCCGATCAATTCGCACATGCTGGTACTGCGCTCCCTGGCGCTGATGCGCCAGATCTCGCCCGACTATCTGAACCGGTTCATGTCCTACGTGGATACCTTGCTGTGCCTGGAACAGGTCGAGAAGGACAAGCCGGCCGGTACGAAAAAGTCGCCGGTAGCGAAGGTGCCTGCAACGAAGCTACCGAAAAAATGAGAAGCCACCCCGTGTGACACACGCTTGGCGATCGGTCGGTATACTGCGGAGCTACAAGCGCAGCATGGTGCTGCCGGTCCCCCTTGCTGGAGAAGCCATGAGCCTGCCGCTGAAAATAGATTTTGTCTCGGACGTGTCCTGCCCTTGGTGCGTCATCGGCCTCAATGCGTTCGAACAGGCGCTGGCGCGCTTGCCGATGACGGTCGACGCGACCTTCCACTTCCAGCCATTCGAACTCAATCCGGACATGCCGCCCGAGGGGCAGGACATCACCGAGCACATCGCCCAGAAGTACGGCGCCACGGCGGAACAATCGGCGGCCAACCGGGAAGCGATCCGGGCCCGCGGCGAGGCGCTCGGATTCACGTTCAGCATGGCCAAACGCGGCCGCATCTACAACACCTTCGATGCCCACCGGTTGCTGCACTGGGCTGAACTCAAAGGCAAGCAGTATGCCCTCAAGCGCGCGCTGTTCGTGGCGTATTTCACCGAAGGGCGCGATCCGAGTTCACGCGACGTCCTGCTGTCGGTGGCTGACGCTGTCGGACTCGACACGGTGCAGGCGGCGGCGATCCTGAACTCGGACGCATTCTCCGACGATGTGCGGGAGCGGGAGCGCTTCTATCTGGACCAGAACATTCATTCCGTGCCGGCCATCATCATCAACGACCGCTACCTTCTGCAAGGTGGCCAGCCAGTCGAGGCGTTCGAGGCTGCGTTGCTGCAGATCTTGAGCAAGTAAGCAGCCTTTAGCGCATCCACTAGGAGCGCGGCAATCCCGGGCACAGACAAGCCTGCCGCTCGGGAGTGTTTGTCATGCTTTTCAGGCCTTCATGTGCGCCGAAAGCAATTTCGTCATCTCGAACATCGAGACTTGCTTCTTGCCGTCGAAAACCAATTCCAGCTTGGCATCGGCGTTGATCATGCGTTTGTTGGCCGGATCCTGCAAATCATGGGCCTTGATGTATTCCCAGATTTTCTTGGTGACCTCAGTGCGGGGAATCGGCGCGGCGCCGATGATGGCTGCCAGTTCCTTGGACAGGTTCACCGGCTTCATGAAAGCCGAGGTTGGCTTGGCTTCTTTTTTGTCTGCCGTCGCTGTCTTGACTGCCTTGACTGCCTTGACTGCCTTGACTGCCTTGACTG
>JACMRD010000067.1 GCA_014376645.1 Herminiimonas sp.
ATCATCGTGTCCAGTCGGTGTTCTGCATCGAAATCGGCGTCCATGCTGCGCGTCGGGCGCCAGTCCGTGCAAGGCTAGGGCGATGTCGATGGCAGTCGGCCTCCGCAGGCGCAACGCTTTGTGGATCGCCGCAATTTCACTACAGTCGCGATACTCAAATCCCTGTGCGCCGCGGTTCTTCAAGCCGTGCACGCCTTTTTTCGGATCGATGCCATGCAGCTCTCTGTCCTGCCAGACGCGCCTGCCAGTGCCGATCCTGCTGCCGCGATACCGGCCTTCGCCATCGGCCACATCACCGTAAAACAGCCGCAGCAATGGGCGCAATACTGCAGCCAGGTACCTGCAACCCTGTTGCCCTGGGGTGGAGCGGTACTGGTGCGGGGACGCAAGCTGGCGCTGTTCAACGGCGTGCATCCGCAGACCGATACGGTGGTGTTGCGCTTCCCGAGTGCTGCGGCTGCTGCCAAGTGCGAACTGGTCATCGTGGTCAGCGCCATCCACGTACCGACGGTCGCCGCCGAGTGATTCCTGCAACTGGCGCGGAGCGTGCTGGAAGATGCCGGCATCGGCCTGTCGATCGAACCGCTGGGGTCGGCTTATGCGGAAGTAGGCGATTAGATTCCGGGATCGTCAGTCACTGCGTTGTCGATCGGCTGGTAAGATGTGGCCTTGCGCAATACCGGTACCCTTCCATGCAAGAGAGCTTCGATCCGCATCACCACCAGGGCCCGCTGCCGTCGCCCTGCATCAGTCTGTGCGTGATGGACCCCGACAGTCGCTTGTGCCAGGGCTGCAGCCGCACCATTGATGAAATCATCGGCTGGAGCGCGGCCGGGCACGAACGCAAGCGCGCCATCTGGATTGCCATCCAAGAGCGTCGCAGGGCGGCATGAACCTGCCGTCGACGATGCAAGTCTTCGAGCGCGGCTGGCTGTCCTCGAATAACATCCTGTTCCACTCAGGGTCGGACACCGCGCTGGTCGACAGCGGTTATCACACCCACGCGGCGCAGACCGTGGCGCTGGTCGGACATGCTCTCAAGGGGCAGCCACTGCAGCGCCTGCTCAACACCCATCTGCATTCGGATCACTGCGGCGGCAACGCGGCGCTGCAGGCGGCGCATGCCTGCCGCACCACGATTCCCGCAGCGGAAGCCGCAGCCGTGCGGCGCTGGGATCAGGATGCCCTGAGCTTCAGCTCGACCGGCCAGCAGTGCAGCCGCTTCTCGTTCGACGACACCATGCAGCCCGGCGACCGGATCATGCTAGGCGGCCTGGAGTGGCAAGTGCTGGGCGCGCCTGGTCACGATCCGCATTCGCTGATCCTGTACTGCGCCGAGGCGCGCCTGCTGATTTCGGCCGACGCATTGTGGGAAAACGGCTTCGGCGTGATCTTTCCCGAACTTGACGGCGCTGCCGGTTTTGCCGAGACCCGCGCGACCCTGGAAGTGATTGCCGCACTCGACATCGCTACGGTAATCCCCGGCCACGGCGCACCGTTTGCCGATGTGCGGGGCGCGCTTTCGCGGGCCGTGTCGCGTATCGATTACCTGGCGGCCGACCCGGTGCGCAATGCGCAGAACGCGGTCAAGGTCCTGCTGAAATTCCTGCTGCTGGAGCGCCAGCAGATCGCGCTGCCGGACGTGTCGCAACTGCTGGCGCAGATCCGGCTGTTTCGCGACACCAACCGGCGCTTCCTGCACTTGCCTGAAGCGGAACTGGCGCGCTGGGCCGTGGCGCAATTGTGCCGGGTCGGCGCGGCCCGCGTCGAAGGCGGGCTGCTGCTCAATGGCGATTGAAGTGCGAGTACGCAGACCGCAGCCACTGACGAACGATTGACTTGTAAGGACACTTCACCAGATGCAGATCGGCTTGTTGAGCGCTGCCACCGCCTATGTGCTGTGGGGCCTGTTTCCCCTGTATTTCAAGATGCTGCAGAGCGTGCCGCCGATGGAAATCCTGATGCACCGCATGTTGTGGTCGCTGGTATTCCTGGGCGGCGTGCTGGCATACCGCAAGCAATGGGCCTGGATCGGGGTCGTGGTGCGGCGTCCCCGCGTGCTGGCCGGGTTTGCCGCCAGTGCGCTGCTGTTGGCCGGTAACTGGTTCCTCTACATCTGGTCGATCAACCATGACCGCATCATCGACGCCAGCCTGGGTTATTTCATCACGCCGCTGGTCAATGTCCTGTTGGGCTACCTGTTGCTGGGCGAACGACTGCGCCGCCCGCAATGGGTCGCAGTGGCGCTGGCTGCGCTCGGCGTATTGTGGCTGGCCTGGCAAGGTGGCCATCCACCCTGGATCGGCCTGGCGCTGGCCGCAACCTTCGGCACCTACGGCCTGCTGCGCAAGACCGCCATGCTCGGCGCGCTGGAAGGTCTGTCGCTCGAGACGCTGCTGTTGTTTCCGCTGTCGTTCGGCTACCTCCTCTGGCTGGCCGCCGTCGGGCAGAACACCTTTACGCTGGCGCCCGACTCGACACGCTGGCTGCTGGCCGCCGCCGGGCCGATTACCGCGATTCCACTGTTGCTGTTCGCCGCCGGTGCCCGCCGCATTCCGCTGGCCACGCTCGGCCTGTTGCAATACATCGGGCCGACCATCCAGTTGCTGCTTGGCGTACTGCTCTTCAAGGAAACCTTCAGTGGCACCCGCCTGGCCGGTTTTGCGGTGGTCTGGAGCGCGCTCATCGTGTATTCCGCAGACGGCGTGTGGCAGGCATGGTCGGCGCGTAGGAACTCGGCACAGAAACTTTCTGCCATGTAAAATCGTCACGTCTCTGGCCTGCGGGTGCGCTGTGGTTCGGCCGCTGGTAGCGGGGATGGGAATTTTCTTCCGGGCGCGAGCTCCGTCTGCAATCTACTCTGAGGAATATGATAATGAATCTGTTCAAATCGATGGTCGTTGCATCCGGACTGGTGCTGTTGATGACAGGTGCGGTACAGGCCAAGGACGAGCCGAAGATGGCGCCGGCCGCCGCTGCGCCTGCAGCCAAGGCCAAGGCCGCTGCGCCGATGGACATCAATACGGCCAGCGCCAAGGAACTGGCGACACTGCCGAAGATCGGCGACGTGCGCGCCGCAGCCATCATCAAGGGTCGCCCGTACAAGGCCAAGGATGAACTGGTCGACAAGAAGATCCTGACCGACGACGTGTATGCCGCCGTCAAGGAAATGATCATTGCCAAGCAAAAGCCAGCCGCCGTCGACAAGAAAAAATGATTGCCCGTCTCGGTAGGCCGGGTCGCTGCGATCTGGCCTATCGAAATTGGGCTCTGAGCACGCCGGGCGCCTTGCCGACGGTGTGATGACCGGTCGCTCAGGCCGGTTTTTTGCGGGTCGGGTCGACGCTCGACTGGCGTCACGCATGACGACGACCACGCTGCCGCCGGCATCGGTTATCCTTGCAGCCATCCGCACTCACTATTGAATCGCTATGGCAAATTACGTCTACACCATGAACAAGGTCGGCAAGATCGTGCCGCCGAAACGTCAGATCCTGAAAGACATTTCGCTCTCATTTTTTCCCGGTGCGAAGATCGGCGTGCTCGGCCTGAACGGCTCCGGCAAATCGACGCTGCTGAAAATCATGGCCGGCATCGACAAGGACATCATCGGCGACGCCGTGCCGATGCCGGGCCTGAACATCGGCTATCTGCCGCAGGAGCCGCAGCTCGACCCCGAGCAGACCGTGCGCCAGGTCGTCGAAGGCGGCCTCGGCGAAGTCTTCGAAGCCCGCGCCAAGCTCGATGCGGTGTATGCCGCCTATGCCGAGCCGGACGCCGACTTCGATGCGCTGGCGGCCGAGCAGGGCCGGCTCGAGGCGATTATTTCGACTTCTTCCGGCGACAATCCCGAACAACAGCTGGAAATGGCCGCCGATGCATTGCGCCTGCCGCCGTGGGACGCAAAAATCGGCGTACTCTCGGGTGGCGAAAAGCGCCGCGTCGCGCTGTGCCGGCTGTTGCTGTCGAAGCCAGACATGCTGCTGCTCGACGAGCCGACCAACCATCTGGACGCGGAATCGGTCGACTGGCTGGAGCAGTTCCTGCAGCGCTTTCCGGGCACCGTGGTCGGTATCACCCATGACCGCTACTTCCTCGACAACGCCGCCGAATGGATTCTCGAGCTCGACCGGGGTCACGGCATTCCGTGGAAGGGCAATTACAGTTCCTGGCTGGAGCAGAAGGGCAATCGCCTCAAGCAGGAAGAGTCGACCGAGTCGGCGCGCCAGAAGAACATTGCCAAGGAACTCGAATGGGTGCGCCAGAACCCGAAGGGCCGACAAGCCAAGTCGAAAGCGCGCCTGGCACGTTTCAACGAACTGTCCGAGCACGAATACCAGAAGCGCAACGAGACCCAGGAAATTTTCATCCCGGTGGCCGAGCGGCTGGGCAATGAGGTCATCGAATTCAAGCATGTCTCCAAAGCCTTCGGCGACCGCCTGCTGATCGACGACTTGAGTTTCCGGATTCCGGCCGGCGCCATCGTCGGCATCATCGGACCCAACGGCGCCGGCAAGTCGACGCTGTTCAAGATGATCACCGGCGCCGAGCAGCCCGACAGCGGCGAAGTCGTCATCGGCGCCACGGCCCGGGTCTCGATCGTCGACCAGTCGCGCGACGTCCTCGACGATGCCAAGACCGTGTTCGACGATGTCACCGGCGGCGCCGATATCCTCACGGTGGGGCGCTTCGAAATGCCGTCGCGTGCTTACCTGGGACGTTTCAACTTCAAGGGCGGCGATCAGCAGAAGATCGTCGGCAACCTGTCCGGCGGTGAACGCGGCCGTCTGCATCTGGCCAAGACGCTGCTTCAGGGTGGCAATGTCCTGCTGCTCGATGAGCCGTCCAACGACCTCGACGTCGAAACCCTGCGTGCCCTCGAGGATGCGCTACTGGAATTTGCTGGCAGCGTGCTGGTGATCTCCCATGACCGCTGGTTTCTGGACCGGATCGCCACGCATATCCTGGCGTTCGAGGGCAATTCGCAGGTTAGTTTCTTCGATGGCAACTACCAAGAGTATGAAGCCGACAAGCGCAAGCGCCTTGGCGAAGAGGGTGCAAAACCGAAGCGGATCCGCTACAAGCCTTTGACCACCTGATTTTCGGCTGGAAATGGCATTCTCAACGATTGTGTAAATGAAACATAAAGTTACATTTACTTAAGGGAATTTTATAAAATTGCTCCAAGACAGGATTGTATTTAGACATGCTTCATCGCAGTCACGTGTCGAGGAACCGGCGTCCGGTGAACGATCCGTGGATCGCCTGACGATGCCGGTTTTGTCCCCATCTAGGAGCATTCGCCATGAGTCACCACAATCACTTCGTCAGCCAGTCGTTCGCCGCCAAGGAATCGACGCCGTCGCGCTGCGACCGCAGCAGTGCGGAACTGGTCAAGAAGGGCATCACGCTGCAGCAGATTCACGGCACCGAGTATGCCGCCGAATTTTTGAAGGAAAAGGATATCGACATCGAGATCGTGATGCGTGTGCTGCTCGGTACCGCCACCAAGCGACGGCATGACGACCCCCTCGATCATGCCCCCTTCGACCAATCCTTCGACGCCACCCTCGATGCCAATCCAGGCTGGTCTGCCATCGACAGCTCGAAGCCGACCTGAGCCGTTCCGGCAGGGCGCAGTCCTGGCCCTGCCTCTGCTGTTTACGCTGCTGGGCCTGGTCTTCGCGACTTGGGCCTCGCGCATTCCAGCGATGCGCGACGCGCTGCAGCTGAGCGCGGGACAACTCGGCTTTGCCCTGCTGTGCGCCGGTATCGGCGGCCTGGCGTCGTTTCCGCTGGCCGCCTGGCTGGTGGCACGTCATGGCCAGGCCCGGGCGGCGTTTGCCGGTGGCCTGGCTTTGCTGCTGGCGCTGCCTTGCATCGGCTGGTCCACGCAATCGGCAGCACTGATGGCGGCACTCGGCTTGCTGGGCGCCGCCGCCAGTTGCTTCGATGTCGCCATCAATGCGATCGGCGCCGCCGCCGAAAAGCGCGCCGGCCGCTCGATCATGTCTCTGCTGCATGCCTGGTTCTGTGTCGGCACCCTGCTCGGCGCGCTCGGCGGCAGCGTCATGGCCAGCTTCGACGTATCTCCTCGTTGGCATTTTTCCGTGCTGGCGGCCGTCATGGTGCTGCCTCTTTGGGCAGCCTGTCGGAGTCTGAACGCACCGTTGCCCGTGCGCGATGCCGCCTCCGCTACCCGTGGCTTTGGCCTGCCACCGCGGCCCTTGTTGGTATTGGGCCTGCTGGGATTTTGCGGCGCCATCGCCGAGGGTGGTATCGCCGACTGGAGCGGTGTCTTCATGCAGGACCACATCGGTGCCGCGGCGGGCGTGGCGCCACTGGCGTATGCAGGCTTTTCCGGCGCCATGTTGCTGCTGCGTTTGGTCAACGATCGGTTCAAGGACCGCTGGGGCGCCCGGCGGGTGGTCGCCGTCGGTGGTGTCATTGCCGCGCTCGGCATCGGCCTGGCGTTGGCGGGATGGCATGCAGGAACGACCATTGCCGGGTTTGCGCTGGCCGGAGCCGGTCTTGCAGGCGTCTTCCCGTTCGTCTTCAGCGCTGCCGGACGGCATGGATCGACGGCACTGGCGGGCGTGGCCACCATCAGTTATTGCGGTGCGCTGGTCGGGCCTCCGTTCATCGGCTTCATTGCCCAAAGTGCCGGCCTGACGCTCGCGCTGGCAGTCCTGGGCGTGTTGTGCGCGGTAATGGCACTGGCCGCATTGCGTGCCGTCAGTCTGGACTGATGCGCACTTTAGGGCTGCACAATCTTATTGCCGCTTGTGCAGGTTTTCCGCCGGCGAATCGAAATAGTAAGTGGTCCGTTTGCGCGGACTGAGGTACTCGTGCACCTCGCGTGGCAGCTGCATCGGCTTGAGGCTGGCCGTGACATGCAGGTCCGGCTCGACCATCAGATCAAGGATGATTGCCTCGGCCTTCGGCACTGCCGCGTCGTAGATCAGGATGGCTGGACGCAGCGGCTTGGATGAATTAACCGCCACCACCATGCCCAACGTATCGTCGGAAAGGCGCACCAGCGTACCGGGTGGATAGACCCCCATGCAGCGGATGAAGGTCGTCAGCGCACCGGCATCGAATTGGTTGCGCTGTTGCGCGAACATCAGCGACAGTGCTTCGTAGGGACTCAGGGAATCGAGCAGGTTGGGCTGATTGCACAGGTTGTCGTAGGTGTTGACGATGGCGACGATGCGCGATAGCAGCGCGATCTGGCCGGCCTTGAGCTGGCGCGGATAACCGCTGCCATCGACGCACTCGTGGTGCTCGGCGATGATGTCGACGGCGCTGCGCGACAGGCCGAGCTTGGCAGCCATCGCCACGCCGTACTGACAGTGCTGTTGCATCAGGTTGCGTTCGGCGCGGGTGTGCGGCTCAGTCTTCGTGCGTACCCGATCCGGAATGTCGAGCTTGCCGATATCGTGGAACAGGCAACCGATCCCGAGCTGCTTGATATCGGTGGCGGGCAGCCCCAGTTCGCGCGCCAGCATCATCGCCAGTACCGTGATGTTGAGCGAATAAAAATACATCTCTTCGCCGGCCACCTTGTCGTTCATCAGGTGGATGGCGATGTCCTTGTCAATGAGAATCGAATCGAGCATTTTCTGGATCAGTCGATCGGCGCTCTGATGGGCTGCGGCAGGACGAGAATACAGGTTGGCGTTGATGTCCTCGAGCGCAGTGGCGGCCTTGAGGAACTGTGCCTCGCATTGCACGACATTCTCGCGCTGCTTCGCAATGCGGGCGATGCGCTCGCGCTTGCGGATGACGGCAGCGCTGTCGGCGGCAATCACTGCGGACGGCGCGTGCTCCGTCAAGGCGCCTGCGCTGACGGGCGCCAGCGGTGCCGTGTCGCTGCGCGCAGGATCGATCTGGATGCGGTTCAGTCCAAGCTGGCGCAATTGCGTCAGCTGTTCGGCGGACTTTGAAAAACGCCTAGCGCAATACGAGACCCGCCGCCGCGCCGACCATCAACGCCAGCGTCGCCAGCACGGAGATCATGAATCCCGGCCCGCGCCGTGCCGCATCACGGTAATAGGCGAGCGCGTACAGTACGCGTCCGGCCAGCCACACTACACCGCCGGCGGCAGCGGCGCGATCGCCCGTGAATACTGCGCACAGCCACAGCGCCGGCAGGAACATGACCAGTTGCTCGACGGTGTTGGCATGCACCCGCATGACGCTCAGGAAGGCCGGCGGGCCGTCCGTCAGCGGCGCCTTGATGCCGAATTTCATTCGGGCTCGGCCGACGTTGTAGATCAGCCAGAAATACATCATCAGCACCGCCAGGGTGGTCCATGCGGTCCATACCGGCAGGGAAACAGCCGCGGTCATGGCAGACCCCGTGGCGCAATCGGCATCGGTGTGATTCGTGTTGCGAAAAAATGTGATTGCATGCGGACACTCCTGGAGTTGTGATCCCGGCGCCGGCGGGCCGGATGCGCGCCCGCCGCACCGTAGCGGGAGGGCGACTGCATGATACGTCAGGCGCCGCACGCTTTCGGAACGATCATCGCCGGCAAGGTATCATCGCGCAGGGATGCATTTGAAAAAACACGTCAAGCGTGTGCGAAGAAAGGCTTGTCATGAAACTAACAGCCGCCCAGATCGATCAGTTCCATGTCGATGGTTACCTGGTGGTGCAGTCGATGGTGCCTGCCGCGATCTGCGAGCTGATGCGAACGATCACCGAAGCCCACCTGCAGGCGGCCGTGGAGCCGCTCGAGTTCGAGGCCGAGGTCGGCTATCCCGGCGCGCCCGCATCCCTGACAGCGCCCGGCGGACGTACCGTGCGCCGTCTGCGCGGCGCCTACCGCCGCCACCGCTGCTTCGACGCATGGGCGGAGGACCCGGGTGTGGTCACGGCGGTACAGCAATTGCTGGGCGAGCCGGTCTGCCTGAGCCTGGCCCATCACAACTGCGTCATGACCAAACATCCCGAATTCGGCAGCGCGACCGGCTGGCACCGTGACATGCGTTACTGGTCATTCGAGCGTCCGGACCTGGTCTGCGTCTGGCTCGCGCTCGGGCCCGAACGGGCCGACAACGGCGGCCTGCATTTCATCCCCCGGTCGCACCGCCTGCAACCGGAACCGGACCAACTCGACGCCCTGCATTTCCTGCGTCCCGAGGCACCCGGCAACCAAGCGCTGCTGCGCCACGCGGTGCCACTGACGCTGCGTACGGGCGATGTGGTCTTCTTCCATAGCGGCCTGTTCCATTCCGCCGGCAAGAACGCGTCGGCCGAGATCAAATGCTCGATCGCCTTTGCCTATCATGGCGTGAGCAATCCGCCGCTACCTGGCTCACGCTCGGCAAGCGCCGGCAGTATTGCGTTGCCGTTGCGCTAAAGGGCTGTCCGGCACCGCGGGCGGGTACTCAGAGCAATTCTTCCGGCGCAATCGGCCCCAGGACCCGCAGGCCGAACTTGAGCAGGAATCCCGCATCCGGCTCGTCGTCGTAGACGGTTTCGACGCCCTGATCCAGACCGACCCATTCGATGTGCGCCCGATCGGGGGTCAGGCGCAGATGGAACGAGCTTTCGCCCTTGTCGTTGGCCAGCAGCTGCAGTACTTCGCCGGCCAGCGCCTTGCTCTGGATGATCAATCCCTGCTCGGTGTTTTCGCGTGCCGAACGGGCGTCGAGGTTGATCGATCCGACGAACAGTTGTTCCCGGTCGACCACCACGGTCTTTGCATGCAGCTTGGCGCGCGACGAACCGAACAGACCCGGTTTCGCATCCTTCGATCCGCGGGTCGGACTGAGCTCATAGAGATTGACGCCCAGCCTCAGCATTTCCAGCCGATAGGCGGCGTAACCGATGTGCACGATCGGGGTGTCGGTAGCGGCCAGGGAATTCGTCAGTACACTCATGTGCACGCCCCTGTCGTGGAGCGCGCGAATCAGTTTCATGCCGGGTTTGCCGGGCACGAAATAGGGCGACACCACCACCACGTCGGATTGGGCGGCGCCCATCAGCGAGATCAGCATGCCGCTGGCCGTGTCGCCCACCGTGGCATCGGTGACGCCGGCCACCTTGGAGGGGTCGTCGGCCACTACCCGTGCCTCGGCCCAGGTCAGGTTCATTTTGCCGGCATCGATTTCCTGCGCCAACGGCGCGTGGCCCAGTACATCACGCATCACGCTGGGCGCCAGGCCATCCTCACCGATCATCTCCGGCATGCCGGGCCTGGCCGCCATCATCTGCGCCGCTTTCTCCGCCATGGCCTGATCGTACTGCACCAGCGAAGCGATCGGAAACGCGTATTCGCTGTTCCAGTAGCGGTCGAATACCGACGACAGGTCGACGGCGGCCCGGCCAGCGGCAAAGATGTCGAGGTCGATGAAATTGCTGCCATTGCTGTACATGAAGTACTCGTTACCCAGATTGCGTCCGCCCGTGACCGCCATGACGTTGTCTGCAATGAAGGATTTGTTGTGCATGCGGTGGTTTATCCGCCGCAGGTCGCCCAGCGACGACAGCAGCCGGATCGCAAACGACGAGCGACCCCAGGCAAAGGGATTGAAGAGACGGACTTCGATGTTCGGTTGGGCCGCAAGGCGCAGCAAAGTCTGATCCAGCGTCTGGGTAGCGATGTCGTCGATCAGCAGACGCACCCGTACGCCGCGCCTGGCGGCATTCTGCAGTTCGCCCAGCAGGGCGCGGCCGGTCTCGTCGTCGTGGACGATGTAGTACTGCACGTCGAGGCTGTAGCGCGCCCGCCTGGCCATGGCGACCCGGGTGTTGAAGGCATAGGCGCCAGTGGGCAGCAGGCGGAATCCCGAGAGATCGCCGGGAGGGCGCGAGGCGGCCGTTACGACGGCCAGCGGGCCGGCCTGGACGTCGCCCAAAGGCACCGCGAACGTGGCCGGCCGGATCACCTCTCGCGGCAGGCTGGCGCAGCCGCCGATGATGCCCGCAAACAACAGACCGGTCGCAGCGCGACTGAACTGCGCAAGCATGCCCTTGATTCGCTGCATGGTATTCCTCTTGCGATCGTTAAAATCCGAGATTACAGGAAAGGCGTGGTCGCTTGCGCGGGCGTTGCCGGCAACGCCCGCGCAAGGGCTGTTCTCCCATGAAAAACGCGATGGTAGCCACGGGTTTTATTTTCCGGCCGTTCAGGTAAACCAACTTGGGCCGTGGCGCGTTGAACCATTGTGAGCAATAAATGCTGTTCACCTACTTGTGGGTTACCGCGCAGACGTGGTTTGCAAGTTGGATTAGAATCACTGCGCGCGATAATTGTATCTTTGCAATTTTCACAAGCGGGTAGACGTAATCAAGCGGTGGGGAGTGCACATCACCCGTCGTCGTCTGGCTGGACGGGCGTATTTTTTTGCTCTTTCGGATGCCTCAGTCTTGAACGCAGCAACCGCAGCAAACAATAAACCTCGGAGAAACACTCATGAAAAAAGCACTTCTGATTCTGGCCCTGCCACTGGTTCAACTGGCTGCAGCAAACGCCTTCGCCGCTTCGCACACCGCAGCACCAATGGCCGCACCAGCAGCCGCTGCTGCGCCTGCAGCGAAGACCCGCGTTGAAGTAAAAGAAGAAGCCAAGGCAGCGGCCAAGTCCGGCGAAACGCCTAAGAACAACGAAGCTGGCGCAGTTGCCGTCGTTGACAAAAAGGCCCCGGTCGGCGACAAGACCCGCAAGGAAGTCAAAGACGAGACCAAAGCAGCCGCCAAAGCTGGCGAATTGCCAAAAGGCGAGTCGGCAACAACGAACGTGACTGCCAAGAAGCCTGTGTCGACCAAGACCCGTGCTGAAGTCAAAGGCGAAGTCACCAAAGGTGCTGGCGTCAAATCAGCAGAAAAAAACGCTGAAGAAACCAAAGTCGGTAAGTAATCGGTGCGCGCAGGTTGCCGATTGCGGCTAGACCGACGCTAGCGCCGGTTCGCTGCACCGACTGACCTGTCGTCCTCATTGAAAAGCGCTACCGGGCAACCGGCAGCGTTTTTTTTTCGACCATCACAGCGGACGCCGCTAGCGAATCGTCGGTTCCTTCACCCAGATCACTTGCACGCCTTGAAAGCGCGCCTGCGCCTCGACGGCGGCAATGCGCTGGTAGTCCACATTCTGGGCCCCGTTCTGCGCGACTGCCGATGTCCCTGGCGTGGCGGCCACAGGCGCCATGCTCGAACAGCCTGTCAGGATCCATGCGCCGGCCACGGCGCAACCGATCAGTTCGTTCCTCATCATTGCCTCCCGAAAAATCGGCTGCCGGGTCGGATTGCCGGGTTCAGATCGGCTTGGTCCGGTCCTGCAGCCACTGCAGCGCGGCGCCGTCGACATGCGGCGCCAGACGCGACTTCACTGTCCGGTGATAATCGTTCAACCAGCTGATTTCATCGGCACGCAACAGGCTCAGATCGAGACAGCGGGTATCGATCGGGCACAAAGTCAGGGTTTCGAAATGCAGGTATTCGCCGAACTCGGTGACTTCGGCGCTCTGGTTCAGGACCAGGTTTTCGATCCGCACGCCCCACTTGCCGGGCCGGTAGATGCCCGGCTCGATCGACGTGATCATGCCCGGCTCCATCGCCGTATGCGCTTCCGGCATGGCGCTGGCCGAGATGACCTGCGGCCCTTCGTGCACGTTCAGAAAATAACCGACGCCGTGTCCCGTGCCGTGACCGTAGTCGATGCCGGCCGCCCAGATCGGCGCACGCGCCAGGGCATCGAGCATCGGTGACTTCGTGCCGCGCGGGAAGCGTGCGCTCGACAGCGACATCACGCCCTTCAGCACCAGCGTGAAATCGCGCTTCTGCGCAGCCGACGGCGATCCGACCGGCACCACGCGGGTGATGTCGGTGGTGCCGCCGATGTACTGTCCGCCGGAGTCGATCAGCAGCAGGCCGTCGCCGGCGATCGTCGCATGGGCTTCGGCCGTGGCGTGATAGTGCGGCATGGCGCCGTTGGCGTTGAAGCCGGCGATTGTCCCGAAGCTGGCGCTGACGAAGCCGGGGCGCTGCGCGCGGAACGACGTGATCTTGGCGTCGATTTCGTATTCAGTGATCGTCTGGCCGGTCAGTGCCGGCTCGAGCCAGGCGAAGAATTCGCAGAGCGCCGCGCCGTCCTGCTCCATGGTGGCGCGCACGTGCGCGGCGTCGGCGTCACTCTTGCGCGACTTGGCGAAGGTGGTCGGATTGATCGCCTCGATCACGGTCACGCCGTCGGCCACGGCCTGGCGCAGGCCGAGCGTGATGCGGCGCGGATCCAGCAACAGCCGGGTGGTTGCCGGCAGCGCGGTCAGCGCGCCCGGTGCAGCGGCATATGGTGCGATCGCGACGCCGTCGGCGGCGAGCGCGGCGCGTACCGTCGGCGGCACCTTGCCGTCTGCAATGTAGAGCGTGGCGTGCGCCATGTCCACCAGCGCATGGGCGATGAAGACCGGATTGAAGCTGACATCGGCGCCGCGCAGGTTGAACAGATAGGCGATGTCGTCGAGTGTCGAAATGAAATGCGCGGTCGCGCCCAGCGTGGTCATGGCGGTGTGCAGGTCGGCCAGCTTGTCGGCACGACTGCGGGTGGCGTGCGGCGCGATGTGTTCGTAGATGTTCGGCGTCGGCAGGCCGGGACGCTCGCCCCAGACGAACTCGAGCAGATCGCAGTCGGTGCGCAGGACGATGCCGCGCGCCTCGAGCGCCTGCTGCAGCAGACGCGCAGTCGCCAGACCCAGCACCGCACCGTCGGCGCCGGCAGTCTGGCCCGGCTGCAGGTGCGCCGCCAACCAGTCGATGTGCTGGGTGCTGGCGCCGGTGGGAATCTTCATCAGGACGATGCCGGTACCGGCCAGTTCCGCCTCGGCCTGGGCCCAGTAGCGACCGTCGGCCCACAGGCCGGCAAAATCCGCCGTCACCACCAGCGTACCGACCGAGCCCGTAAAACCGGACAGCCACGCGCGCGATTGCCAGCGTCCGGGCAGATATTCGGAGAGATGCGGATCGGCCGACGGCACGACGTAGGCATCGAGATGTTCGGCCTGCATGGCGGTGCGCAGTTGCGCGATCCGGGTGCGGGTGGTGGCCTGGGAGGCGATCAGGGTATCCATGGAATGAACCAATCGGTTGTGGCGCCGCAAGCGGCAATCACGACATCATACCTAGAGTCCGTAGTTGGCGGCAACGGCCCGCGCCGCCATGCTGCGTCGCAGTATCGAAAGTCCGGCGCCGGCATGCCAATCTCGTCCGCAATGCTGCCCTGTCCAAGTAAGATGTGCGTAAGCCTGCGGCGTCAGACTGGCCGCAAGAAATGCCCGACAAGAGTGGCGCTACAGCCACCGGGACGGCAATCGGCAGCATACAAAATTAGAGGCGGGCGATGGAGGAGACACCACCACGCACGGGCACGGCGACGTTCCCGCGACTACTGCTGCAGCATGCGCACGAGCGTGCGCATGCGCCGGCATTCCGTGAAAAAGACCTGGGCATCTGGCAAGCCACCAGCTGGTCGCAAGTGGCTGCGGAAGTGCGGGCGCTGGCCTGCGGCTTGGCTGCGCTGGGATTTCGGCGCGGCATGAACTTGGCCGTCATCGGCGACAACCGGCCACGGCTGTACTGGGCGATGGCGGCGGCGCAGTGCCTGGGCGGCGTGCCGGTGCCGTTGTATCAGGACGCGCCGGCGGCCGACATGGCTTACGTGCTCGAGGACGCCGAGATCGATTTCGCCGTGGTCGAGGATCAGGAACAGGTCGACAAGCTCTTCGAGATCAAGGACGCGCAACCGCACCTGACGCACCTGATCCGGCACGTCATCGTCGACGACGAGCGCGGCTTGCGTCACTATGCGCAGGCGGAGTTGCAGCCCTTTGCCGCACTGCAGGCGCTGGGCCGCGAATATGACGCGGCCCATCCGGATTTCTTCCAAGCCGAAGTCGAAGCCGGCGCCGCCGCCGACACCGCCATCATCCTCTACACCTCCGGCACCACCGGCAAGCCCAAGGGGGTCTGCCATTCGCATGCGGCGATGATCGCCACGGCCGGCGTGCTGGTCGAGTTCGATCACCTGACGCCGGCCGACGACGTGCTGTGCTACCTGCCGCTGGCCTGGGTCGGCGACTTCCTCTATTCGTATGCCCAGTCGCATGTCGCCGGTCTCTGCCTGAACTGCCCGGAGTCGCCCGAAACCGTCATGACCGATCTGCGCGAAATCGGTCCGACCTATTACTTCGGCCCGCCGCGTGTGTATGAAAACATCCTCACGCAGGTCATGATCCGGATCGAGGATGCCAGCTGGATCAAGCGCCGCCTGTTCCATCATTTCATGGCCGTGGCGCGCCGGGTCGGCATGCGGATCCTCGACGGGCGCGGCGACGTCGGCCTGCTCGACCGCCTGCAGTACGGACTCGGCCAGTTGATCATCTACGGACCGCTCAAGAACGTGCTCGGCCTATCGCGCATCCGCGTGGCCTACACCGGCGGCGAAGCGATCGGGCCCGACTTGTTCGACTTCTATCGCTCGCTCGGCATCAACTTGAAGCAGCTCTACGGCATGACGGAAACCTGCGTGACGGTCTGCATGCAGCGCTCCGGCGACGTCAAGCTCGACACCGTCGGCAAACCCATGAACGGCGTGGAAGTGAAGATCGGTGAAGGCGGCGAAGTGATGGTGCGCTCGCACGGCCTGATGACCGGTTACTTCAAGCGTCCCGAGGCGACCGCCAAGGCGATCGACGCCGCTGGTTATTTTCATACCGGCGATGCCGGCTTCTTCGACAATGACGGCCACCTGAAGATCATCGACCGCGCCAAGGATGTCGGCCGCATGGCCTGCGGCACGCTGTTCGCGCCGAAGTACATCGAGAACAAGCTGAAATTTTTCCCGTTCGTGAAGGAGGCGGTGGCCTTCGGCGACCAGCGCGAGCAATGCAACGTGTTCATCAACATCGACATGGATGCGGTCGGCAACTGGGCCGAGCGGCGCGGTCTGGCCTACAGCGGTTATGCCGACCTGGCTGCCCTGCCGCAGGTCTATGAACTGATCGCCGAGTGCATCGCAAAGGTCAATGCCGACTTGGCGCAGGACCCGCTGCTGGCGCCGTCGCAGATCCATCGTTTCATGATCCTGCACAAGGAGCTCGACCCGGACGACGATGAACTGACCCGCACCCGCAAGGTCCGGCGCGGTTTCATCGCGCAAAAATACGCGGTGCTGATCGAGGCGCTGTATGCCGGACGCAGCTCGCAGTACATCGAGACCCAGGTCAAGTTCGAGGATGGCCGACACGGCATGGTGGCGGCCGACCTGCAGATTCGCGACGCCCGTATCGTCCCCGTGACCGCAGCGACCGTGCGGGAGGCTGCATGACAGACAGCGTCCTTCAGCCGGCCGAGGTTGCGCAGGCTGCGCCGGCAGGCAGCAGCCGCAAGATCGGCGACGTCGTCCTGAGCCTCAACAACATCTCGCTGGCCTTCGGCGGCGTCAAGGCGCTGACCGACATTTCCTTCGACGTGCGCGAGCATGAAATCCGCGCCATCATCGGGCCCAACGGCGCCGGCAAGAGCTCCATGCTCAATGTCATCAACGGCGTCTACCATCCGCAACAGGGCAGCATCGTCTTCGACGGCCAGACCCGCCACGCCATGCATCCGGCCACAATCGCGCATCAGGGGATTGCCCGTACCTTCCAGAACATCGCGCTCTTCAAGGGCATGACGGTACTGGACAACATCATGACCGGGCGGAACACGAAGATGCATTCGGGCCTGCTAGCCAATGCGCTCTGGTGGGGACCGGCGCGGCGCGAGGAAATCGTCCACCGCAGGAAGGTCGAGGAAGTCATCGATTTTCTGGAAATCCAGCACATCCGCAAGACGCCGGTCGGGCGTCTGCCGTACGGCCTGCAGAAGCGCGTCGAGCTGGCACGTGCGCTGGCGGCCGAACCGCGCCTGCTGCTGCTCGACGAGCCGATGGCCGGCATGAACGTCGAAGAAAAGCAGGACATGTGCCGCTTCGTCCTCGATGTGAACGACCAGTTCGGCACCACCATCGTCCTGATCGAACACGACATGGGCGTGGTGATGGATATCTCGGACCGGGTGGTGGTGCTCGATTACGGCCGCAAGATCGGCGACGGCACGCCGGACGAGGTGATGAACAACCCCGAGGTCATCAAGGCCTACCTCGGCACGGCGCACTGAAGTGCTGCAAGCAACAAGCGACAAGCATCGAGGACAAGTCCATGCAATTTTTTTTCGAAGTCTTCATCAGCGGCATGCTCTCGGGGCTGATGTATTCCCTGGTGGCGCTGGGGTTCGTGTTGATCTACAAGGCTTCAGGCGTGTTCAATTACGCCCAGGGCGCGATGGTGTATTTCGCTGCGCTGGCGACCGTCGGCCTGATCGACTTCGGCCTGCCGCTGTGGGCCGCGGTCATTGGCGCCTTCGTTGTCATGATCGGCGTCGGCCTGTCGACCGAGCGGCTGGTCCTGCGCAAGCTGGTGAACCAGCCGCCGATCACGCTGTTCATGGCCACGATCGGCCTGGCGTTTTTCCTCGAAGGCCTGGGGCCGCTGCTCTTCGGTAGTGGCGTGCGGCCGATCGACCTGGGCATCGTCGACGAGCCGATCGGGCTGATCATGGATCGCTTCGGCATCGGCATCTCAAAATTCGATCTGTTCGCCTCCGGCATGGTGCTGGTGCTGGTCACGCTGCTGGCCCTGTTCTTCCAGAAGACCAAGGTCGGGCGGGCCCTGCGCGCGGTGGCCGACGACCATCAGGCCGCGCTGTCGCTTGGCATACCGCTGCAGCATATCTGGGCCATCGTGTGGGGTCTGGCCGGCTTCGTCGCACTGGTGGCGGGTTTGCTGTGGGGCTCGCGCAATGGCGTGCAGTTCGCGCTGACGCTCACCGCCCTGAAAGCGCTGCCGGTGCTGATCCTCGGGGGCTTCACATCGGTGCCGGGTGCGATCGTCGGCGGTCTGATCATCGGCGCGTCGGAGAAGCTGGCCGAGATCTATCTGCCGCCACTGATGCAGGACGCCTTCGGCGGCAATTTCGGCGGCATTGAAGGCTGGTTCCCGTATGTCTTCGCGCTGCTGTTCCTGCTGGCGCGGCCGGAAGGGCTTTTTGGCGAAAAGCATATCGACCGGGTTTGAGAATCAAGAAAAACAAGAAGACAGGAGAAGCACCCGATGTTCTATCGTGAAGCCGGGCAGTTCAAGACCAGTTACATCGCCGACGGCCAGATCTTTCCGATCCGCCAGGACCGCATCGGCATGGCCCTCGTGCTCGCCGTCGCGTTCGTCGGCATTCCGGCGCTGGCCAACGAATACTGGTTCTCGGCGATCCTGATTCCCTTCCTGGTGATGGCGCTGGCCGCGCTCGGCCTGAACATCCTGACCGGATACGCCGGCCAACTGTCGCTCGGCTCGGCGGCGTTCATGGCCGTGGGTGCGTATGCAGCCTACAATTTCCAGTTGCGCATCGAAGGCATCTCGATCCTGGTGTCGTTCCTCCTGGCTGGACTGTCGGCCGCCGCCGTGGGCGTGCTGTTCGGGCTGCCGTCGCTGCGCATCAAGGGCTTCTATCTAGCGGTCGCAACACTGGCGGCGCAGTTCTTCGTGGTCTGGGTGCTGACCAAGTTCGCCTGGTTCTCCAACAACAGCTCGTCCGGCGTCATTAGCGCGCAGAAGGTGGAACTGTTCGGCTACGCCATCAATTCGCCGATGAAGAAATACCTGTTCGTACTGGCGATCGTGGCCCTGATGGCGCTGCTGGCGAAGAACCTGGTGCGCTCCTCGACCGGGCGCGCCTGGATGGCGGTGCGCGACATGGACGTGGCCGCCGAAGTGATCGGCATTCCCCTCATGAAGACCAAGCTGCTGGCCTTTGCCGTGAGCTCCTTCTATTGTGGCGTGGCCGGTGCGCTGTATGCCTTCTGCTACCTGGGATCGGTGGAGCCGGACGGATTTTCGCTCGACCTGTCGTTTCGGATCCTGTTCATGATCATCGTCGGCGGTGTCGGCAGCATCCTGGGCGCCTTCCTTGGCTCGGCCTTCATCCTGCTGCTGCCGATCGCGCTCGACAATCTGCTGCCACCGCTGGCGGCGCTGCTGCACCTGCCGTTCACCAATGCGGCGGTGTCGCATATCCAGCTCATGCTGTTCGGCGGACTGATCATTTTTTTCCTGATCGTCGAGCCGCACGGCCTGGCGCGGCTGTGGCAGATCGCCAAGGAAAAATTGCGGTTGTGGCCGTTCCCGCATTGAAGGACAGTTCACATTGAAGGGTAGTCAGTTATTACTTGCTCGTTTTACTTGTTCATATCCAAAGGAGACAAAAAAATGAAAACAATCAGACAGATCCTGCTGGCTACCGTGGCGACCGCCACGCTGCTGGTGCCGCCGGGGGCAGCACTGGCGCAAGCCAACGAGCAGTTCATCGGCATCACCAGTTACCGGGTCGGCCCGTATGGCGCCAACGGCCAGTCGTTCTACGGCGGCTATGTCGATTACCTGAACTACCTCAACATCAAGGAAGGCGGCATCAACGGCGTCAAGCTGAGTTGGGAAGAGTGTGAGACCGAGTACAACAACGCCAAGGGCGTCGAGTGCTACGAACGCCTCAAGGGCAAGAACACCGTCACCAAGGGCACGGCCTACAACACCATGGCCACCGGGATTTCCTACGCCCTGATCGACAAGTCGGCCGAAGACAAGGTGCCGCTGATGATGGTCGGTTATGGTCGCACCGACGCGGTCGACGGCTCGGTGTTTCCGTATGCATTTCCGCTCGTGACCACTTACCAGATGCAGATGTCGGCCATCGTCAAGTACCTGGGTTCGAGGAACGGCGGCACCCTGGCCGGCAAGAAGATCGTCTACCTGTATCACGACTCGGCCTACGGCAAGGAGCCGATCGGCGCGATCAATGCCGAGGCGGCGCTGGGCAAGTTCTCGGTGGTGCAGATCCCCGTTGCGCACCCTGGCAACGAGCAGGGCGCGCAGTGGCTGCGCATCCGCCAGGAAAATCCGGATTATGTGATCTTCTGGGGCTGGGGCGTGATGAACCAGACTGCGCTGAAGGCGGCGCAAAAGGTCGGCTTCCCGCGCGAAAAGATGATCGGATCCTGGTGGGCCGGGTCGGAAGAAGACACCGTGCCAGCCGGTGATGCGGCCAAGGGCTACATGAGCGCGACCTGGAACGTCACCGGTACCGGCGTGCCGCTGATTGCCGACATACAGAAGGTCTTGTACTCGACCGGCAAGGGCAACATGCAGGACAAGTCGAAGGTCGGCACCATCCTGTACAACCGCGGCGTCTCGGTCGCCATTGCGACTGCCGAAGCGATCCGCACCGCGCAAGCCAAGTACGGCAAGGGCAAGGTCATCTCCGGCGAACAGATGCGCTGGGGCCTGGAAAACCTGGACATCAACAACGCCCGCCTGACACAGCTCGGCGCTGGCGGCCTGCTGCCGGAGATCAAGACCTCCTGCGAGAATCACGAAGGCTCCGGCAAGGTCAAGATCCAGCAATGGGACGGCACGAAGTGGGTGCTGATCTCGGACTGGATCGAAGGGAACAAGCAGCTGATCCATCCGCTGTTCAAGGCGAATGCGGCCAACTACGCAAAAGAGAAAAGCATCAAGCCCGCTTGCATGAAATCCTGATCGTGTCGTGATGCGTCCGCAGCGCCCGCCAGGTCGGGCTTGCCTGCGGACGCTGTTGCGGCAGCCGCCTTGCGATGGGTTGCAGGACGGCTGGCGCAGCAAATGGACTTGGTTGGAACCGACCGGAATCCGGTGCATCAATCTGGAGTACGCATGGCCGCTGGACTGCGCATTAACAATATCGAAGTCATTTATGACCACGTGATCCTGGTCCTGAAAGGCGTGTCGCTGACCGTCCCCGATGGCAAGATCGTGGCGCTGCTGGGCGCCAACGGCGCCGGCAAGAGCACCACCCTGAAGGCCATCTCCAACCTGCTGCGTGCCGAGCGCGGCGACGTCACCAAGGGCAGCATCGAATTCAATGACGAACGGGTCGATCGCATGACGCCGGGCGATTTGGTCAAGCGCGGCGTGATCCAGGTCATGGAAGGACGCCACTGCTTCGCCCACCTGTCGGTGGAAGACAACCTGCTGACCGGGGCCTACACCCGCAACATCGGCAAGGCCGAACTGTCCTTGGCGCTGGAGAAGATCTACACCTATTTCCCGCGTCTCAAATTACGGCGCAAATCGCAGGCCGGTTATACCTCCGGCGGCGAGCAGCAGATGACGGCGATCGGACGCGCGATGATGGCCAAGCCGTCAATGATCCTGCTTGATGAGCCGTCGATGGGCCTGGCGCCCCAGATCGTCGAAGAGATTTTCGAGATCGTCAAGGATCTCAACACGCGGGAAAACGTCTCCTTCCTGCTGGCCGAGCAGAACACCATGGTGGCGCTGCGCCATGCCGACTTCGGCTATATTCTGGAAAACGGCCGGGTCGTGATGGAAGGCGCGGCTTCTGAGCTGGCCGGCAACGAAGACGTCAAAGAATTCTACCTCGGCGTCTCGGGCGCCGGGCGCAAGAGCTTTCGCGACATGAAGTTCTACCGGCGGCGCAAGCGCTGGCTGGCCTGAAACACATCGGCCTGAATCCCACGCAACGATCCCGACCACTGCAGTGTTCGACCATTTGGCACCGAATCCACCCAATGATGACCGCATCCATGGACGACACCTTCGACGCACTCGATATCCGCGATCCGCAGCAGCGCGAACGCGAACTGCTGGCGCGCCTGCCAGCCCTGATCGCGCAGGCACAGACCGGCCCCGGCTGGGCCCACATCCTGGCCGGCGTCACACCGGCGGCAATTGATTCGCGCACCGCGCTGGCGCAGCTGCCGGTGACCCGAAAGTCGGACCTGAAGGCACTGCAATCGGGCGAGCTGCCGTTTGGCGGCCTGACCACGACCCCGACCCGGTCCCTGCAGCGCCTGTTCATGTCGCCCGGGCCGATCTTCGACCCGGAGGGACGCGGTGCCGACTGGTGGCGCGTCGCCCGGCCCTTGCACGCAGTTGGCCTGCGCGCCGGGCATATCCTGCAGAACTGCTATTCGTACCACTTCACGCCGGCCGCCTTCATGGTCGAGGGTGCCGCCACGAAGCTCGGCTGCGTGGTCATCCCGGCCGGCAGCGGTCAGACCGAGATGCAGGTGCAGGCAATCAACGCGCTGCGTCCCGACGCCTATGCCGGCACCCCGTCCTTCCTGAAGATCATCATCGAAAAAGCGCAGGAAATGGGGGTCGACATCAGCTGCATGCAGCGTGCCGTGGTGGGTGCGGAAGCCTTGCCGCCGTCCCTGCGCGGCTGGCTCAACGCGCACGGCGTGCCATACGTGACGCAGATGTACGGCTCGGCTGACATCGGCAACATCGCCTACGAAACCCTGACCGACGGCCTGGTCAATCCCGGCATGATCGTCGACGAAGAGCTGCTGCTGGAAATCGTCCGGCCCGGCACCGGCGAGCCGGTGGTCGCCGGCGAGGTCGGCGAGGTGGTGGTGACGTCCTTCAATCCCGACTATCCGCTGGTGCGCTTTGCCACCGGCGACATGTCGGCGATCCTGCCCGGTATCTCGCCATGCGGGCGCACCAACATGCGCATCCGCGGCTGGCTCGGCCGTGCCGATCAGACCACCAAGGTGCGGGCGATGTTCGTCCATCCGTCCCAGATCGCCGACATCGTGCGGCGCCATGCGGGCATCGAAAGGGCGCGACTGGTGGTGAGCGGGCAGATGGGGCAGGACCTGATGACGTTGGTGTGCGAACGTGCCGTAGATGCGCCGGACGATCCGGCGCTGGTGGCGGGACTGGTCGAAACCATCCGCGACGTGACCAAGCTGCGGGGCGAGGTCAGCCTGGTGGCGCCGGGGACCCTGCCGAACGACGGCAAGGTGATCGAGGATGCCCGCAGTTACGAGTGAGGCCCGCAGACAGTGAGTGCCTGCTCACGTGACAAGCAGCTTCGGCCCTGAGAAAAATTTACTTGCGGGTACCATCTGGCAGAACTTGATCCGGGGTCGGCCTGGTCACGGACGGTGCGGTGTTCTTCGGATTCTGGTGCGGCTGGTCGCGCAGATCGGTATTCACCTGGCCGCTGGCGATATCCCTGGCGGCCTGCTGCATGTCCTCGCGCGGAGGACTGGCCTGGCTGTCCGGCGACTCGTCGCGGTCGCTCGGCAGGCGCGGCGACGTCTTTTCGTTGCCCGGCTGGGCAGTATTGATGGTGGCTTGTGGCAGTTTGGTATCCATGGCGATTCCTTGTTTGAATTCCTTGCCATGGTATCGGCCGACGAGCAATTCCGAACGACCGGCAGCGCGCTTAGAGGGCCAGACGGCGGCGTGCTGCGTTGTATTCCTCGGTCAGACGCGCAACCATCTCCGCCACCGTCGGTACGTCGTCCATCAGGCCCACGCCTTGTCCTGCGCCCCAGATGTCGCGCCAGGCCTTGGCCTTGCTGCCGCTACCGGAACCGAAGTTCATGGCGGTCTTGTCGGCCACCGGTAGATTGTCCGGATCGAGGCCGGCGGCGACGATCGATTTCTTCAGGTAGTTGCCGTGCACGCCAGTGAACAGGTTGGTGTAGACGATGTCGGCGGCCGACGATTCGACGATCGCCTCGCGGTAGGCATCGTTGACATTCGATTCCTTGGTCGCCAGCCAGCGCGAGCCGATGTAGGCGAAATCCGCGCCCATGGCCTGGCATGCCAGCACCGCGTCGCCAGTGGCAATCGAACCGGACAGGGCGATCGGGCCGTCGAAAAATTTGCGCACTTCACCGACCAGCGCAAACGGCGACAGGCCGCCGGCATGGCCGCCGGCGCCGGCCGCGACCAGGATCAGACCATCGACACCGGCTTCTAGCGACTTGTGCGCGTGGCGGATCGAGATCACGTCGTGCAGTACGATGCCGCCGTAGCTGTGGATGGCATCCATCATTTCCTTCGGCGGCGCGCGCAGCGATGAAATGATGATCGGGATCCGGTGCTTGACGCACATCTCGACGTCGTGCGCGAGGCGGTCATTGGATTGATGCACGATCTGGTTGACCGCGATCGGCCCGACCTTGGCGTTCGGGTTGGCGGCCTTGTAGGCGGTCAGTTCGGCCTGGATATCGGTCAGCCAGGTATCGAGCAATTCAGCCGGGCGTGCGTTCAGGGCAGGGAAGGATCCGACGATACCGGCCTTGCATTGCGCAGTCACGAGTGCCGGTCCGCTGGCGATGAACAGGGGAGAGCCGATTACCGGCAGACTCAGATTTTGCAACGCAACGGGCAACGCCATGGCGACCTCACGAATAGGTTGAAGAAGAGAAATTGATTATAGGGTAAAAAAAGTACGGTCGTGCTGGATTTTGTTTGGTGGGCGTGCGATGGCCATCCACTGCTTGATGGAGAGGCCAAGGCGGGCAAGGGCTCGACGCATTGACTTCAGCACTCCGTGGTCCGCTATCAAGGTCAGAGTAATTTTCGCGATGACCCGCTGCGAAAAAAAACTCTGACCCTGAAAGCTTGGTCCGTTGTTGGTTCGACCACCGCAAAAACGCGGAGACTGAGTTTCCAGGGTCAGAGTCAACTTTTGCAGCTTCATCGCAAAACTTGACTCTGACCCTGCAAACGGACTACGGAGTGGCTGCTGGCGATGACGGCTCGAAGTATTAACGTAAGCACTCCGTGGTCCGCTATCAGGGTCAGAGTAATTTTCGCGATGACCCGCTGCGAAAAAAAACTCTGACCCTGAAAGCTCGGCTTGCTGCCGATTCATCCGCCGCAAAAGTCCCGTGCCTGAAACTCTGGTCTGCTGCGGGTTCAAGCGCCCACAAAGCCCTCTCGCCTACATGCTCCGCCGATACTGCCCCCCCACCGCAAACAGCGCATCCGTGATCTGCCCCAGCGAACACACCCGCACCGCATCCATCAATCGTGCGAACACATTCTCGTCATCGATCACGGCCTGCTGCAGCGCGGCGAGCATCGCCGGCGCGAGCGCTGCATGCCGCGCATGGAAGTCGGCCAGCCGGTTCAGTTGCGACTGCTTCTCGTCATCGGTCGAGCGTGCCAGCTCGATCTTCTGCGGTGTGGTGCTCACGGTCGGATTGCGGAAGGTGTTGACGCCGATGATCGGCAAGCTGCCGTCGTGCTTCATGTGCTCGTACAGCATCGACTCTTCCTGGATCTTGCCACGCTGGTAGCCGGTCTCCATCGCGCCCAGCACCCCGCCACGTTCGGCGATGCGCTCGAATTCCTGCAGCACCGCTTCTTCCACCAGGTCGGTGAGTTCCTCGATGATGAAGCTACCCTGGTTCGGATTCTCGTTCTTGGCCAGACCCCATTCGCGGTTGATGATCAATTGAATTGCCAACGCCCGGCGCACCGATTCATCGGTCGGCGTCGTGATCGCTTCATCATAGGCATTGGTGTGCAGCGAATTGCAGTTGTCATAGATCGCAATCAGCGCCTGCAGCGTGGTGCGGATGTCGTTGAAGTCGATTTCCTGCGCATGCAGCGAACGGCCCGAAGTCTGGATGTGATACTTCAGTTTTTGCGCCCGCTCGTTGGCACCGTATTTCTCGCGCAGGGCGACCGCCCACAGGCGTCGCGCCACCCGGCCCAGTACCGTGTACTCGGGGTCCATGCCGTTGGAGAAAAAGAACGACAGGTTGGGCGCGAAATCATCGATGTCCATCCCGCGTGCCAGGTAGGCTTCGACGAAGGTGAAGCCGTTCGACAGCGTGAAGGCCAGTTGCGAGATCGGATTCGCGCCGGCTTCGGCGATGTGATACCCCGAGATCGACACCGAGTAGAAATTGCGCACCTGGTGGGTGACAAAATACTGCTGGATGTCGCCCATGACCTTCAACGAAAACTCGGTCGAAAAGATGCAGGTGTTCTGCCCCTGGTCTTCCTTGAGGATATCGGCCTGCACCGTGCCGCGCACGTTTTGCAGCACCCAGGCGCGGATGGTCGCTTCTTCGGCCGCGTCCGGCGCGCGCTGTTCCCGCTCGCGAAACGCATCGAGCTGCTGGTCGATCGCGGTATTCATGAACATCGCCAGGATCGTCGGCGCCGGTCCGTTGATGGTCATCGACACCGAGGTCGTCGGGTCGCACAGCGCGAAGCCGTCGTACAGCACCTTCATGTCGTCGAGCGTGGCGATCGACACCCCCGCATTGCCGACCTTGCCGTAGATGTCCGGACGCAGCGCGGGATCGGCGCCATACAAGGTCACCGAATCGAAGGCCGTCGACAGGCGCTTGGCCGGCATGCCTTCGGAGACCAGCTTGAAGCGCCGGTTAGTGCGAAACGGGTCGCCCTCACCGGCGAACATGCGGGTCGGGTCTTCGTTCTCGCGCTTGAAGGGGAACACGCCCGCCGTGAACGGAAAACTGCCCGGTACGTTGTCCTGCATCAGCCAGCGCAGGATCTCGCCATGGTCGACGTAGCGCGGCAGGGCGACCTTGCGGACCTTGGTGCCGGACAGGGTGGTGATGGTCAGGCGGGTCTTGAGCTCTTCGGTGCGCTCGCCGCGGCGGATGGTGGTGATGAAGTCATCGCCGCCGTAGGCTTCCTGCATGGCCGGCCATGCCGCCAAGAGGGCACGCGGGCCGGCATCGAGCTTGGCGTCGCGCGCAGCGATCAGCTGGTCCAGCGCGGCATGGCGATCCGCTGCGCCAGTGGCCGCACCCAGCATGCGCCGGGTCTCCTGCAGCTGCTGGCGCTCGCGCGCGATCTGCACCTGGTGCGCGGTGAACTTGTGATAACCGCGAACCGTATCGGCGATCTCGGCCAGGTAGCGGCTGCGCGCCGGCGGCACGATGGCGTTCTTGCCGGTCGATGTCTTGACCGTGACGGCAGCGAGCTGTCCGGTGCGCGCGGCAAGGCCATGGCCAATCAGGGCCGGCAACAGACCCTGGTACAAGGCGGTCACGCCGTCGTCGTTGAAGCGCGACGCCTGGGTACCGTACACCGGCATGTCGTCCGGGCGCAGGCTCCATTGTTCGCGGTTGCGCTGCACCTGCTTGGCGACATCGCGCAGGGCATCCGGGGCGCCCTTGCGGTCGAACTTGTTGATCGCGACGAAATCGGCAAAGTCGAGCATGTCGATCTTCTCCAATTGCGAAGCTGCGCCGAACTCCGGGGTCATCACGTACAGGCTCAGGTCGACGTGTTCGACGATGGCAGCGTCACCCTGGCCGATGCCGGAGGTCTCGACGATCACCAGATCGAAACCGGCGACCTTGCAGGCCGCGATCACGTCCGGTAACGCCTGCGAGATTTCGGAACCTGCGTCGCGCGTGGCCAGCGAGCGCATGAACACGCGCGACTCGCCGGCGGCGCTGCCGGGCCAGGGGTTGATGGCATTCATGCGGATGCGGTCGCCCAGCAGTGCGCCGCCGGACTTGCGGCGCGACGGGTCGATCGAGATGAGGGCGATGTCGAGACTGTCCTGCTGGTCCAGGCGCAAGCGCCGGATCAGTTCGTCGGTCAGGGATGACTTGCCGGCGCCGCCGGTGCCGGTGATGCCCAGCACCGGCACGCGCGCTGCGCTGGCTGCCAGATGCAGCGCCACCTTCAGGTCGCTGTCGACGCGCTCATTTTCCAGCGCCGTGATCCATTGCGCCAGCGGTCGCTGGCGGGTCTGCAGGCTGCCGTCGCGCAGGGTGTCGAGCGAGAGACTGGCGCCGGCGGCCGGATCGACGTCGCAGGCCTGCATCATCGAGACGATCATCCCGACCAGTCCCATGCGCTGGCCATCCTCGGGACTGAAGATGCGGGACACGCCGTAGGCATGCAGCTCGGCGATTTCTTCGGCGCCGATCACCCCGCCGCCGCCGCCGAACACGTTGATGTGGGCGCCGCCGCGCTCGC
>JACMRD010000307.1 GCA_014376645.1 Herminiimonas sp.
ACGGCCTGCCTACCGGCCGGTCACCAAGTTCGAGAACCGCGGCATCAAGCTCGGACACGGTGTCTGGGATCTGGTGTTTCAGCGCCGATGATCCGGGGCGGCCGGGCGCAAAATACCGTGCGAGCCGATCATTCCCGCAAGGCGGCGATCAGCTCGACGATCTCTTCGCCATAGGTTTCCAGCTTCCTTTCACCGACACCCGAGACACCGCGCAAGGCGACCAGCGAGGCGGGTTGCGCCTTGGCGATCTCGCGCATGGTGGCATCGTGGAAAATCACGTACGCCGGCACGTTGTGCTTGCGCGCAGTCTCGACCCGCCACCAGCGCAATTTGTCGAAGACGATCTGCTCATCGTTGGACAGGTCGGATTCGACGAAACCCTTCGGCTTGGTGGTGCTGCCGCCACGGCGCGCCTTGACCGGTTTCTGATACTGACGCAATTGCACCTGCTGGCCACCACGCAAAACCGGCTTGGCCGCATCGGTGAGCTTGAGGGCGCTGTAGGCTTCGTGGTCTACCGTGACCAGGCCCAGGGCAATCGACTGGCGCAGGATGGCGCGCCATTCGGCTTCGCTGGTGTCCTGGCCGATGCCGAAAGTCGACAGCTTGTCATGCCCCCATTGCCGGACTTTGTCGGAGTCGACGCCGCGCAGCACGTCGAGCACGTGCATGGCGCCGAAGCGCTGGTCGACCCGGTAGATCGTCGACAGCAGCATCTGCACCGGCACCGTGGCATCGAACGACACCGGCGGCGTTAGGCAGGTATCGCAATTGCCGCAGGGCGTGGCTTTCTGGCCGAAATATTCCAGCAGCCGCATGCGCCGGCAGGTCAGGGTTTCGCACAGGCCCAGCATGGCGTCGAGCTTGACGCTCAGGACCCGCTTGAACGTTTCGTCGGCTTCCGATTCGTCGATCATGCGGCGCTGCTGCACCACGTCTTGTAACCCGTACGCCATCCAGGCATTGGCCGGCGCGCCGTCGCGACCGGCACGACCGGTTTCCTGGTAATAGCCCTCAATGCTTTTCGGCAGATCGAGATGGGCCACGAAGCGCACGTCCGGTTTGTCGATGCCCATGCCGAAGGCGATGGTCGCCGTCATGACGATGCTTTCCTCACGCAGGAAGCGGGCCTGGTTGCGGGTGCGCGCGGCGAGCTCCATGCCGGCGTGATATGGCAGCGCGGTGATGCCGTGCTCGTTGAGGAACTCGGCAGTCTCTTCGACCTTCTTGCGCGAGAGGCAGTAGACGATGCCGGCGTCGCCCGCATGTTCGCTCTCGATGAAGTCGAGCAGCTGCTTGCGGCCATTGGCTTTCTCGACGATCTGGTAGCGGATGTTGGGGCGATCGAACGAGGAGACGAACTGGCGCGCTTGGTCGAGCTGCAGGCGGTGCGCGATCTCGGCACGGGTCTGGGCGTCGGCCGTGGCGGTAAGAGCGATGCGCGGCACGTCCGGAAAGCGTTCATGCAGTACCGACAGGCGGATGTATTCCGGGCGGAAATCATGACCCCATTGCGAGACGCAATGTGCCTCGTCGATGGCGAACAAGGCGATCTTCGAGGCCGACAGCAACTCCAAACAGCGCGGCGTCATCAAGCGCTCCGGCGCGACGTAGACCAGGTCGAGATCGCCGCTGCGAACGCGGCGTTCGATGGCCGAGGCTTCGGCAAACGTCTGGGTCGAATTCAGGAACGCGGCGCGCACGCCGACCTCGGCCAGCGCATCGACCTGATCCTGCATCAGGGCGATCAGGGGTGACACCACCACGCCTACGCCGTCGCGCAAGAGGGCCGGAATCTGGTAACAAAGCGACTTGCCGCCGCCGGTCGGCATCAGCACCAGCGCATCGCCGCCCTGCGCGATGACGTCGATGATCTCGGCCTGTTGCCCGCGAAAGACCGGATAGCCGAACACGTCCTGCAGGATCTTGAGCGCACCGGCTTCAGTGGTGCCGCCGGCAGCCGGCGTGACGCCGGCGCGCCGGGCGGATTCCGCAGCAGAGGTCAAGGCAGCGCTCACCGGGGATCGACCGCCGCAGGATGG
>JACMRD010000068.1 GCA_014376645.1 Herminiimonas sp.
CGCATAGTGAGATCTCAAAGACAGCTCGGAAAGCAGGGCATGGCAAGGGTTGTTGGGTTGTGCTGCTCAGCAGTATCTTGGAGCAAAAATTTAATCTTGATACATTTCTCTGCCGACGCACTCGATAGCCATCCGAGATGTATCGATTCAGGAGGTTATTCATGCCGCAAAAACTGAACCCATCCAGCGTTTTCCGGATTGTCGACGACCAAAATTTGAAATCGGAGCAGCGACCCGATTGGCTGAAATTGGAAAGAGATAAGATTTATACTTTGCAAGATATTATCAATCTCGGAATGATGCAGACAACACGTAATATGCCGAAAAGGCAAAAGAACTTGGATCTTTTAACAGAATACTTGCGGTTACACCCGGAAGCGGCAAAACTGTCCGCGAAGGGAAGCAAAATTATGGGGAGTTGTTTGTCAACTCATCTGGCGAATTGGTCGCCTGCAGACCTCGTTCCACTCTTTGAAAAAGCGTCGGCGCCGCAAGCTCGTCCATTTGCTGCACTGAGCGGATTGAAAGTGGGTCTGCGAAAAAAAACGGACGATCATGCCGTGCGCTTTAGACGATGTTCCCACATTAGTTTTTTAGAGATGTGGTTGAAACGTCGGAAATACAGATTGTCTGACCTGATAAAAATTAATTTTCCAGGTTACGACAAAGGTTCACCGCGGTTCACAAGGAGCGCTAGCGCCAATGCGGTTGGTTACGGGGCGCGCAAAAAATCATTGAAAGCGAGTCAGCGGTCGGCGATCGGGAAAGCACGAGACGACTTGAGTTCTCAGGAGCTCTATAAAAAACCAGGGATCAAGGTTTTGATTCGGGAAGGGGTGGGCGTAAAGGCCGCATCTATTCGTGCAAATGCCATTCGTTTCCAAACGATGCGTCGGGTACGCGATGGCAAGGTTGAACGGTCAGCGGTTGCCAGGACCGTCGTCGCTGGTCAATCGCCGCGCAGCAGTAAATCAATTGAACGGTCCTTGCTGCAAGGATTGGATTCTGGCTTGGGCCTGTTCCAGTTTGTGACACCTGGCGCGCCCGCCCGAGGTAGCCAAGGCGTGGGATTGTCGGTGGTCGATTGGTTGGATAACCGTCTCAAGTCGCCCGAAGCCGATGGTAGCGGTCCTGTCGTCATCGGCGGTCGATATGAGGTCTGCAGATTTGTTCTCCTGAATCAGCCCGGCGCCAAGGATCATGTAGACATGCAGGTGTGCAGTGCCGATCATCGATGCTTCAGATTGGCCGTGCGCGATCTGGAAAACCCAGGGGTTGAAAAAGTGGTGTTCATTACAGAGGCAAGTTTAGGAAGCAGCAACTGCCTTCTGAATACTCGCGACGTTGTGCGCGCCGATGATTTGATGGAAGCGCACAATAGCCGGAACCGACTCCAACGGATCAAGTCGAACTTGGGAGGGGAGGCCTGTTCTGACCCGATGGTATTGAGCTGTGCTGGCGTTGGACGCAATGCGGCGTTGATCTGTTACCGGGAAGCTGAGTCTCGTTTTGGCCGAATCGGCAATGCCGAGGAAATCGAGCACTTGCTCCGACAGATAGTCGAGGAGGGCAGGCGTGACCAGGGACCGTACTTCTTGAGTTCGCAACGTCAATTCGACGAAGTCAAGAATGCATTGATCCAAAGGTTCAATCTGATCAAGCCGGCAGTCAAGCAAAGGATGTGGGCCGATTATGCTGCTTCGGCTTCGGATTCGGCTTCGGCTTCGGCTACTGCTGCTGCTTACGCGGCTGCCGCCGGACGCCTGACCTGGGCCGACGACGATGCGGAATCGCCCAGAAAACGTGCTCGTATTTCACCTCAGGTCATGGCGGCCGCGCCGGGTGACAAATATGGCCAAGCACAAGGGCGCGCTGATGCAGAGGTGGATCAGCCGCGAAAGCGCGCTCGATTCGCATCGTGAGATCTTGGAAACAGCTCGGAAGGTAGTCGTCGCTTGATGGTCTGCGCACCAACATCAATGTCCTTGCAACGAACGGCGTACCCGCCAGCAATCAGGCGCGACGCCTGATGCAGTCGATATAAGCAACACCATCCGGCGGCAGACCACTGCGCTGCGATTGCCAGATCATCTCGCCCAGACATTCCATGATCTGGTGATGCGCCTCGTGTTCCGAATCGAGACGGCGCGCCAGCGCCAGAAAGGCGTCGCGGATGCCGGGCGGCTGGTCGATTGAAATCTGCTCTGCAATCGACAGATGCATCGAGAGGTGCAGGAAGGGATTGGCGACACCTTGTTCGACCGGATAATCGGTCGCCAGTGCGACATCGACATCGGCGAAGGCGCTGCCGTATTCAGGATGCTGCACCACCCAGTCGCGGGCGATCGCTTCGAGCGGCGTGAGGATTTCGCGGGCCGCATCCTTGCGATACGTCTCGCAGAAAAAGCGGCGTACATCATGTTGTGAAGGTGTGAACATCGGCGGGTCGGGTTCGTTGGGTAATTCGGATGAAGGATGGCTGCTACGTTCTGGCGGGTATCAGACCGCCTTGCCCGGCAAGGGCGTCTTGGCGGAATAGTCGCACAGGTCGGCCAGCATGCAGTTCCAGCATTGCGGCGTACGCGCCATGCAGGTGTAGCGTCCATGCAGGATCAGCCAGTGATGCGCATCAAGCAAAAACTCCTTCGGAAGGGTTTTCATCAGTCGGCGTTCGACTTCTTCGACCGTTTTTCCGGGGGCGATGCCGGTGCGGTTCGAGACGCGGAAGATATGCGTGTCGACGGCGATGGTGGGCTCGCCGAACGCGGTGTTGAGGACCACGTTGGCGGTCTTGCGCCCGACGCCGGGAAGCGCCTCCAGGGCGGCCCGGTCGCGCGGCACGCGGCCCTCATGCAGCGTCAGCAGCAGACGGCAAGTCTCGATCACGTTCTTGGCCTTGGTGCGGTACAGGCCGATGCTCTGGATATACGGCGTCAGGCCATCGACCCCCAACGCGTGGATCGTGGCCGGCGTGCTCGTCAGCTGGAACAGCCTGCGCGTGGCCTTGTTGACCGATACGTCGGTGGCTTGCGCCGACAGGATCACGGCGATGAGCAGCTCGAACGGCGTGGTGTATTCCAGCTCGGTGGTCGGATGCGGATTGGCCGCGCGCAGGCGGGTGAAGATTTCGCGCCGTTTCTCGGTATTCATGCCTCGTCTCCCGCAGCGCGCTTTTCCGCTTCCTGTTTCAGTCGCGCCCGTTCGATGGCGGCAGCGATGATGGCGCGCTTGCGCTCGCGTTCGGCCTGTTCGGCAGCCGATGCTGGTGTCTCGGCATTGACCAGCGCGAGTTTCGCCGCCGCTTTTGCTGCCAGGCGCGCATCGTTTTCCTGCCGCTCGCGCAGCAATCGTTGACTGCGGAAATCGTGGCGTCGGCGCGCGTCGTCGGCTTGGGCCTGCGACCAGGCATCCCAGCCGGTGCGGCCCGGCGTGACCGGGATCATCGCGATGCAGTCGACCGGGCAGGGCGCCACGCACAGGTCGCACCCGGTACACAGATCGGGCAGGATGGTGTGCATCTGTTTGGCGGCGCCGACGATGGCGTCGACCGGACAGGCCTGGATGCAGAGTGTGCAGCCGATGCAGAGGCCTTCGTCGATCAGAGCGACCGGGCGTTCACGTTGCGTCCCGTGTACCGGGTTCAGGGGGATGACGGGCTTGTCCAGAAGCCGCGCAATGCGTGCGATGCCGCTATTGCCACCGGGCGGACATTGGTTGTAGCTGGCGCTGCCGGCGGCGACCGCCTCGGCATAGGGGCGGCAACCGGCGAACCCGCACTTGGTGCACTGGGTTTGCGGCAGGATATCTTCGATCTGGTCGGCGAGACTACGCGAAAAAACGGTCATGTCGTTGGCGGCTGGCTGCACGGAATACTTTTTTCACAAAACCACGATTATCAGTCCAATTCGTCCGCAACGCCAAACCGAGCGCCCATGAAAAAAGCCGCTCGCGCCAGCGCGAACGGCTTGTCGGTCGAAACGGTGCTGCTGTATCAGTCGTTGGCCCGGATGAACTCGCCGATTTTCGGGCAGATCACGTCGCGCCAGCGGCTGCCTGCAAAGATGCCGTAATGACCGCATTGCGGTGCCGTGAAATGCTGCTTCTTCGATTTCGGGATCGAGGAGCACAAGCCGTGTGCAGCCTCGGTCTGGCCGGAGCCGGAAATGTCGTCGAGTTCGCCTTCGATGGTGAATAGCGCGACATTCTTGATGTCTTGCGGACGCACCAGCTTGCCGTCGATTTCCCATGTGCCGGCTGGCAGGCTGAACTCCTGGAACACCGTCTTGATCGTCTCCAGGTAATACTCGGCCGGCATGACGAGGACGGCATTGTATTCATTGTAGAACTTGCGATGTTCCTCGGCCGATTCGTTGTCGCCGGCACGCAGATGCATGTAGAAATCCCAGTGGCTCTGTGCATGGCGCTGCGGGTTCATGGCGACGAAACCGGCGTGCTGCAGGAAGCCCGGATAGACGCGGCGGCCGAAGGCCGGGTAGTTCGCTGGCACCGTGTAGATGACCTTATTCTCGAACCACGAAAAAGGCTTCTCGGTTGCCAGATTATTGACCGCGGTCGGCGACTTGCGGGGATCGATCGGGCCGCCCATCATCGTCATTGTCTTCGGCATGATCGGATCGTTGGCCGAGGCCATGAGCGAGATCGCCGCCAGCACCGGCACGGTAGGCTGGCATACCGAAACCACGTGTACGCTCTTGTCCTTGCCCAAGTTGTGGATGAAGTCCTGAACGTAGTGAACATAGTCGTGTAAATGGAAGGCGCCTTCCGACAACGGCACCATGCGTGCATCGGACCAGTCGGTCACATAGACGTCATTTTCCTTGAGCAGACTGCGAACAGTGTCGCGCAGCAGGGTCGAATGGTGGCCCGATAACGGCGCGACCAGCAAGACCGTCGGCTGATTGAGTGCAGCGATATCCTCGGCGCTCAGATCCTTCTTGAAATGGATGAGCGTACAGAACGCTTTCTGCTGTTTGACCACTTCGACGATTCCGACCGAGGTATCGTTGACCTTGACGGATTTGATGCCAAAAGCCGGTTTCTCGTAGTCCTTGCCCAGTCGATAAATCAATTCATAGCCGGCCGCGATACGCTGTGCAAACGGAGTGTGCGCGAAGGGCGACACCGGGTTGGTGAACAGCTTGGACGAGGCTTCCGCCCACTGGATCAGCGGGTTGAGAAACGTGCGGTTCAGTTCATGGAATTGGTAGAGCATGTTGGCCTCTGTAGGAATGGTCCAGGATTACATTAGTTTGAAGACTAAAATGAGTTGCCGCAATGCATCTTCAACAAGATTTCTAACAATCCTGTAGCACCATTGTGAAATATCGGACTGGTTATCATCTGACGCTCGCGCCCCCATCCAGCCCAAAAAGGTGTCGTTCAACCATGCGTGTCAGGCCGGCAGCTACTACTGATCGCACGGTTTTCCGCCGTCGATTTCCGGCTGGATTATCGCATGTCGCTTGATACCCTGCGAATTCGGGTCAAAATCCTTCGTTTTTCAAGCGAAAAGCACATCCAAATACTATTGGCTCCACGCCATGGCGAGTGTTCGTCAACCAAGAGGAAACCCCGCCATCACGCTTGATATCCACCTCGCGACGACCGTCGACGGCGACATGCCTGCTCTGTTTTTTCAATCCGGTGGAAAATTGGTCGGCCATCGATCGAGGCTACTACTGTGGCGAGTTTGCGACAGAGGGGGCCATGGCCGGTATTACGGGCTGTCGTTTCCGTGCAAATCCGCTGTGGCTGAGGGGCGGTGCGCTGTATGAATTTGCAGCGCACCATTTCTGTCAGTCGAAGACCGGACTTTCCACACCCAGAATCTTGTGCAGCTTCGGCGATGTGGTGGTGTATTGCATGTGGATCTTCTTGTCAGGGAAGATATATGGCGCCGCACCGAAGGCCGCAAGCGCGGCTTCGTGAAAGCCCGACAGGATCAGTTTCTTCTTGCCTGGGTAGGTGTTGATGTCGCCGACCGCGAAAATACCCGGCACATTGGTTTCAAACTTTTCCGTGCCGACCTTTAATTGCTTGCGTTCGATTTCCAGACCCCAGTCAGCGATCGGTCCGAGTTTCGGCGACAGGCCGAAGAACACCAGCAGATCGTCCAATGGCATACGGCGCGTCACGCCGTCGGCAGCCGTCACCTTGATGTGATTCAGCCTGCCGTCGGTTCCGGTTTCGAAGCCCGTGACCTGGCCGATCAGGAACTGCATTTCCAGGTCGTCGCACAATTGCTTCATCTTGGCCACCGAGGACGGCGCCGCGCGGAACTCGTCGCGCCGATGAATCAGCACTACCGATTCGGCCTTGCCGACAAGATTCAGGGCCCAGTCCAGCGCCGAATCGCCGCCGCCGCAGATCACCAGGTTTTTTCCCTGGAACTGTGCCGGATCCTTGACCCGGTAGAACAGCTGCGTGTCATCGAACTGTTCGATGCCCTCGACCTTGATGGTGCGCGGCTGGAACGAGCCGACGCCGGCCGCGATGAAAATGGTCTTGGTGATGAACCGGGTGCCGATCGATGTCTCGAGGTCGAAGCGGCCATCCTCGCGCTTGTGCACTAGAGCGACTTCCTGATTCAAATGGAAGGTCGGGCCGAAGGGCTCGATCTGCTTGAGCAGGTTATCGGTCAGTTCCTGGCCGGTGCAAATCGGCACGGCAGGAATGTCGTAGATTGGCTTGTCAGGATAGAGCTCGACGCACTGCCCACCGACGTTCGACAGGGAATCGATGACATGGGCCTTGATTTCAAGAAGGCCCAGTTCGAACACCTGGAACAGGCCTACCGGGCCGGCGCCGATAATGACGGCATCCGTTTCGATCGTAGCGGGGGCGATGGGGTTACTGGTATTCATACGGCACTCGGATTCCTTGATAAAAGGGGAATGTTCAAACGGGATGGCTTGATGATCTGTACGGACGACTCATGCCGCCTCACGACGGCGGGGCGGGCGGCAGACGTGGCCGCCGACCTGCGCAATTGCTTTTAACGTGCAAGCAATTGAATCTTCGGCATGACGTCTTTCCATGCTTCGGCGTCCGGCAGGGCTGCCTTGGTCTTTGTGATCGACGGCCACTTGCGGGCCAGTTCGACATTGAGCTTGATGAATTGCTGCTGGTCTGCCGGTACGTCTTCTTCGGCATAGATGGCATTGACCGGGCACTCGGCGACACACACCGCGCAGTCGATGCACTCGTCCGGGTCGATGGACAGGAAGTTCGGTCCTTCGCGGAAGCAGTCCACCGGGCATACATCAACGCAGTCGGTGTAACGGCAGCTGATGCAGGATTCGGTTACAACGTGGGTCATAACAGTCCACTCTCTCTTTTACAAATATTTCCGGGCAGGATTGCCGATAATGAATGATGTGAGCGGGATGGCGCGTGTAAAATACCGTGCTTTGAACCGCAGAGCCTTGTATCTTAAGGCAAAAGCCAGTCGCCAACAAACTGCGGTTAGACAGAATCCAAATAAGCAAATGCGGTCGGTAACGTGCGGTGCGGTGCGCCTCGAAGCTCGGGCATCAGCCCGCTCAAGGTGCTTAGTATACCCGTTCAATTAAAGAGGATCGCATGAGCAGCAAAACGCTGTCGCTGTTTGCCGCTGGCTGGCTCGTGGCGTGCGCCGCGGGCACGGCCCTGGCCCAGGCGCCTGCGCCGATCCGTATCGGTGAAATCAACAGTTATTCCACCGCTGCGCAGTTCGCCGTACCGTACCGCAATGGCTGGCAGCTCGCGCTGGAAGAAATCAATCGGGCCGGCGGTGTCGATGGCCGGCAGCTGGAGGTGCTCTCCCGCGACGACGGCGGCGAGCGCAGCCAGGCCGTGCTCATAGCGCAGAATCTGGTGCTGAAAGATCGCGTCGATGTCCTCGCCGGTACCTATCTTTCCTCGATCGGCCTGGCCGTCTCCAACGTGGCGAACCAGAATCGCAAGTTTTTCATTGCCGGTGCACCGCTGTCGGATGCGCTGACCTGGGACAAGGGCAACCGGTATACCTTTCGGCTGCGGCCGTCGACCTACATGCAGGCCGCGATGCTGGTCGAGGCGGCCGCCCGCATGCCGGTCACGCGCTGGGCAACGATCGCGCCGAATTACGAGTTCGGCCAAAGCGCGGTGACCAGCTTCAAGCTGCTGCTCAAGGCGCGCCGTCCGGATGTGCAGTTCGTTGCTGAACAATGGCCGGCACTTGGCAAGATCGATGCTGAATCGGTGGTCCAGAATCTGAAAAAAGCGCGGCCCCAGGCGATCTTCAATGCCACCTTCGGGGCCGATCTTGCCGAGCTGGTGCAAGAGGGCCAGAAGCAGCATCTTTTCGCCGGTTCCGCAGTGGTGTCGATGCTGGGTGGCGAACCCGAGAACCTGAGCGCCTTCAGCGAGGGTGCGGGACAGGGCTGGCTGGTGAGCGGCTACCCGGTGGATCAGCTGACCTCGCCGGATCAGAGCCGTTTCATCGCCGCCTATCAGGCCCGTTTCCATGAAATGCCGCGCCTGGGCTCGCTGGTCGGTTACACGCTGATCCAGACCATCGCCGCTGCCGTCAAGGCAGCCGGCTCGACCGATTCCGAGCGGCTGGTGGCGGCATTGCGCAATCTGCAGCTAACCACGGCGGTCGGCCCGATCCGCTTCCGGGCGATCGATCAGCAGTCGACCATGGGCACCTGGGTCGGGCGGCTCGGTTATCGCGATGGCCGGGCCGTGATGCAGAACTGGCACTACGCCGACGGCAAGAGCTACCTGCCCGACGATGCCTGGATCCGTACCCGGCGCCCTGCTGAGGCGATGCGATGAGCGCCGTGGGCACGATGGGTAGTTTTGCGGGGCCGGTCCTGGCCAGCGTGCCGATCGAATTCCTGTTGTTTGGTGCGCTGTTGTTGGCCATCGCATTCGTTCACGTCAACACCACCTACCTGGCCATGGGCGGTGCACTGCTGCTGACACTGTACAAGCTGGCTGCCTCGCCATTTGCCGAAGGCGCCGGTCTGGCTGGGCTGGCAGGGCATTTCGGGCACGAGTGGGTACTGCTGGCGAATCTGCTCGGTCTGCTGCTCGGCTTCGCGCTGCTGGCGCGGCATATCGAACAGAGCGGGCTGCCGTTGCTGCTGCCCAAATATTTGCCCGACAACGCCAGTGGTGGTTTCCTGCTGCTGGTGGCGGTGTTCGTGCTCTCCAGTGTGCTCGACAACATCGCTGCAGCGATCATCGGCGCGGCGATTGCCCACACGGTCTTTCGCGGCAAAATTCACGTCGGCTTCCTGGCTTCTCTGGTGGCCTGCTCCAATGCCGGCGGCGTGGGCAGTGTGCTGGGAGACACCACAACCACGATGATGTGGATCGCCGGCGTCGGCCCGATGCAGGTGTTTCCGGGGTATGTCGCCGCAGTGGTGGCCTTGCTGATCACGGCGATTCCGGCTTCGCTCCAGCAGCACGCCTATTCTCCGGTCGTCACCGATGCGCCGGCCGGGGTCCGTCTGGATTGGCCGCGCCTGGCCATCGTGGTGTCAATTCTCGTGCTGGCGGTGCTGACCAACCTGGTCATGAATCTGTATTTCAAGGATATGGTCGACACGCTGCCGTTCCTGGCGCTGGCGGTCTGGGCCGCGCTGCTGCTGACTGCAGCCTGGCGGCGTCCGGACTGGAGCGAATTGCCCAATGCCTTGCAGGGCGCGATCTTCCTGCTGGCGCTGGTCTGGTGCGCGTCGATGATGCCGGTCGATCGGTTGCCGGCGGCATCCTGGCACAGCACGTTTTCGATCGGATTCCTGTCTGCCGTGTTGGACAACATACCGCTGACCGCGCTGGCCCTGAAGCAGGGCGGTTACGACTGGGGCATGCTGGCCTACGCAGTCGGTTTCGGTGGTTCGATGCTCTGGTTCGGTTCTTCCGCAGGGGTGGCAGTATCGAATCGTTATCCGCAGGCCAAATCGGTCACCGCCTGGCTGCGGCACGGCTGGCACGTGGCTCTGGCCTACGTGGTCGGCTTCGCAGTGATGCTCGGTCTGCTCGGATGGCATCCCGGTGCTCCGCTGCGCGGCGCGGCATCGATTGCCTCGCCTGCACCGACACTGCTACTCCCAGGAGCAGCGCGTGCACCCGCGCCGGAGTACGCGCCGCGCGACGCCGGCTCAGGCTTTAAAATAAACGGCGGTCTCGGCCTGAAACTGCCGAATGGTGCGGCCGATCCCGCCCGCACCGGCGTCGCCGCCACCCCCTCAACTTCCACCGATAAGTGAATCCGCCATGCGTCCGAAGATCCTGATTGCCCGTGCCATTTTTCCTGATGTGATCGAACGCCTGTCCCAGGTCTTCGAGGTCGAATCGAACCAGGAAGACCGCGTCTTCAGCGTCACCGAACTGCGCCAGAAGATCGCCGACAAGGATGGCCTGTTCATCACCGGCAGCGAGCGGCTCTCCGCTGAGGTGATCTCGGCCGCGCCGCGCCTCAAGGCGATCTGCAACATGGCCGTCGGGTACAACAACATCGACGTCGAGGCCGCCACCGGCGCCGGCGTCATGGTCACCAACACGCCCGACGTGCTTAATGCCACCACCGCCGATTTTGCGTGGGCGCTCCTGATGGCCACGGCACGCCGGATCACCGAGTCCGAGCACTGGCTGCGCGCAGGACACTGGGAAAAATGGACCTACGACGGCCTGCTCGGCGCCGACATCCATGACTCGACCCTGGGCATCATCGGCATGGGCCGCATCGGCCAGGCAATAGCGCGCCGCTCGATGGGTTTCGACATGCAGGTCATCTATCACAACCGCTCCCGGCTCTCGCCCGAGCAGGAAGCCCGCGCTAACCATGCGCGCTATGTCAGCAAGGAAGACCTGCTGCGCCAGGCCGATCACGTCGTGCTGGTCCTGCCGTATTCGCCGCAGTCGCATCACACCATCGGCGCAGCGGAACTGGCGCTCATGAAGCCGAGCGCCACCCTGGTCAACATCGCCCGCGGCGGCATCGTCGATGACGTTGCCCTGATTGCCGCGCTGAAAGCGCATCGGATCGCTGCGGCAGGTCTGGATGTCTTCGAAAACGAGCCGGCGTTTCATCCCGACTTCCTTGGCCTGTCCAACGTGGTGCTCACGCCCCACATCGGCAGCGCAAGCGAGCCAACCCGCCGCGCCATGGCCAACTGCGCCGCCGACAATCTGATCGCCGCGCTCGGCGGTGCGGTGCCGCCGAATCTGGTTAACACTAGCCTGCGCACAGGTACCTGAGATGGCCGATATCAGCATCCGTCATGCGCATGAACTGAGCATGGCGAAAGCGCGCGCTGCGGCGGTCAAGGCCGCCGATGAAATGGCGGCCGAATTCGAGATGGCGATTCGGTGGGAAGGGGATGTGCTGAATTTCAAGCGCAGCGGTGTTTCGGGCACCCTGACGCTGCTTGAGCGCGAAGCCCTGCTCGACATCACGCTCGGGTTCATGCTCAAGGCGTTCGCCGCGAAGATCGAGGAGAAAGTCAGGGGCAACATGGCCAAAGTGTTCGCCCCTTGACGGCAGCCCGCCGGTTCAGTCCTGCAGGTCGGCGATCAGATCGATGTATTTCTGCATCGCTTCGTCATTCGACGTGCCCTTTAAGCTGGCCCAGGCATCGTACTTGGCGCGTCCGACCATGTCGGTGAAACCGGGCCGTTCGCCATCGACATCACCGCCGGTCGATTGCTTGTAGAGCGCGTAGATTTCCAATAACGTCATGTTGTCAGGACGCTCGGGAAGCGCTTTCGAGGCGGCCTGGGCCGCTTGGAAACTGGCTTGCAAGGTCATGTTGCTCTCCGGTTGATTCGAAAAAAATCCGTACCGGGCAGATGCGGCATGTTTGGCACTGCCCAGAAAACGACAGTATCACGATCGCCTGCCGGAGCGCTTCGATCAAGGGGCCAACAAGTTTCATCTGTCGCGCGGCGCGCTACCCATGGTTCACCGCGCGCCGGATCGTGGCCCTAGCGTCAAACTGCCAGTAGCTCCACGTCGAAAATCAACGTTGCGTTCGGTGGAATCGCGCCGCCCGCGCCGCGCGCACCGTAACCCAGCGCAGCGGGGATGATGAGGGTGCGGAAGCCGCCGACCTTCATGCCCTGCACGCCCTGGTCCCAGCCCTTGATCACGTGGCCCGCACCCAGCGGAAACTCGAACGGATCGTTGCGGTCCTTGCTCGAATCAAATTTCTTGCCGGCGCTGCCGTCGGCATTCCGCAGCCAGCCGGTGTAATGTACGGTGACATGGTCGCCGGCTTTCGCCTCGGTGCCTTCGCCGACGGTCTTGTCTTCGTACTCGAGTCCTGAAGTGGTCATTACGGTAGCCATGGTGTCCTTTCATGTGAGAAACGATGTAATCTCGATTGTAGCAGGCGGAGGGCACTTTTTTGCTGGTGGTCACTCTCACGCTGCTCTCGCAGAAATTGCCTGCGCATGCCTGCTTTGGATTGCATTCGGGATTGCGTTATGGTGAGGCAATAAGCCATGTGCGGTTTTTGCCCACGCGGTAAAATAAAAGCTCTGCGGTTCCGTTTTATGGCGCCGCGCTCAACACTGAACGGATTTCATGTCACGCCAATTTTTTGATTCCGCTACCCGGCTCGCGGGTTTCAAGCGTCTTGTACGGCGCGCGACCGTCCTGTTGTGCGCGGCGTCGTGCGTGCTCGGCGCATCGACGGCACAGGCAAACGTGGTCGTGGTGCTCAATTCGCGCGACGCGACCATCAGCCTGCTGGACCAGGCCACGTATGAGGAAATCAAGACGATCCCGGTCGGCAAGGAGCCGCATCACCTGATGGCCACGCCGGACAACAAATCCCTGATCGTCGCCAGCGCCACCGGCAACGAGCTCGTGTTCCTGGATCCGAAGACCGGGGAAATCCAGCGCCGCCTCAAGGACATCATCGATCCGTACCAGATCGGGTTCTCACCGGATCAAAAATGGTTCATTGCCAATGCGCTGCGGATGGACCGGATCGATATCTACCGCTTCGACGGCCACGACTTGAAACTGGCCAAGCGCCTGCCACTGCCGAAGCTGCCAAGCCACATGGCGTTTTCGGCCGACAGCTCGACCGCCTTTATTACGCAGCAGGGCAGCGATGAAGTCAGCGCCATCGACCTGGCTACTCAAAAAGTCAAATGGACACTCCCGGTCGGCAATCTTCCAGCCGGTATCGCCATGACGCCGGACGACAAGTATCTGCTGGTCGGCATCATGGGCAAGGACTATGTCGAGGTGATCGACTGGCGGGCCCGTAAAACCGTCAAGCGCATTCCCGCCGGCGAGGGCGCCCACAATTTCCGTTCGTTCGGCGACAAGCGGCATACCTTCGTGTCGAACCGGATTTCCAATACCATCAACATCATCGACCAGCAGACCCTGGAAAATGTCGGAACGATCAAGGTGCCCGGCGGACCGGACTGCATGGAGCTGACCGACGACGGCAAGACGCTGTGGGTGACGCTGCGCTGGATCAAGAAGGTTGCGGTGATCGATGTCGCCTCCAAAAAGGTCATCAAGCTGATCCCGGTGGGACGTTCGCCGCATGGCGTGTTCTTCATTAACAATGCACCCCGCATCTAGACCGAGTCGTCCTTCCGATTGTTGCTCAACCGTGCGGACGCTGCCGGTGCTGCTGATGGCGCTTGCCGGCGTGATGTCGACGGGACCGGTGGATGCCGCCGACCGCGCAGCCTGCACTGGCACGCTCTATCTCACCTTCGACACCGGTAGCCAGTCGCAGGCCGAGCTGGTAGCCAGCACACTGAAGCGCCACGCCATCAAGGCAACTTTTTTCCTGGCGAATGAAAAGACGGTCAACGGCGATTATTCGCTCGATCCGGCCTGGGCGCCTTACTGGAAAGCCCGGGTCGCCGAGGGTCATGCCTTTGGCAGTCATACCTTCGATCATGTCTACGTGCAGCGCGATCTGGCCGACGGCCGCATCGAGGTCAAGCCGCAGTTCGGCCCGAATGCCGGCAAGCGCCTGGTTTGGACGGCACAGCAGTATTGCGAGGAATTGCGGCGCGTCGACCGGCGCTTCGTCGACCTGACCGGCAGGAAGCTCGATCCGCTCTGGCGCGCACCGGGCGGACGCCTGACGCCGGGATTGACGGCGGCCGGCGCCGCCTGCGGCATGGCGCATGCACGCTGGGCCGAGGCGGGTTTTTCCGGGGATGAATTGCCGAGCGAGCGGGCTTCCAATCCGGCTCTGCTCAAGCGCGCGCTCGATGGATTGAAGGACGGCGACATCTTCGTCGCTCATCTTGGCATCTGGAGCCGCAAGGCCGCCTGGGCGCCGGCGGTATTGGAGCCGCTCATCAGCGGCCTGGAGCAAAAAGGATTCTGCTTTGCGACCCTGCGCGACCATCCGGACTATCGCGTCCTGTTCGGCCCGCCGCCGCACTGACCCCGCGCTGATTCCATGAAACCACAAGGACATTGCATACGATGATACAAACTCTGGTCGATCAGTTCGGTGCGCTGCACGGATGGTTCTACGAGGCCGTGGTGCAGCCCGCCGTGTTTGCCTTGCAGCTGGGCGAATATGCCGAAGAAGCGTTCGAAGGCACCGAATGGTTCCTGATCGGCGTCGCAGAGTTGTTTCTGCTGTACGCGCTGCTGCGCCCCCTGGAAGCCTTGTTTCCGGTGCAGCGGATCACCGACCGTGGCGCACGCTGGAACGATTTCATCTACACCGCGCTGCACCGCCTGGGTGCTTTCACGGTACTGATTTTCTTCATCCTGGCGCCGATCCTCGACAGCCTGACGGCACTGCTGCATCTGCAAGGCGTCGAACCGTTCAACCTCGAAACCCTCTGGCCTGGCGCCGCCACCAATCCGGTCGGCGGCTTCCTGATCTACCTGGTGGTGCTCGATTTCTTCGATTACTGGTACCACCGTGCCTCGCATCAGTTCCACTGGTGGTGGGGCCTGCACAGCCTGCACCACAGCCAGCGCGACATGAACCTGTGGAGCGACAACCGCAACCATCTGCTGGACGACTTCCTGCGCGACGTCTACCTCGGCTGCATCGCCCTGGCCATCGGCGTCGAGCCCGGCCAGTACATTTTGTTGACCGTGGCCTCGCGCATGCTGCAAAGCCTGCAGCATGCGAATGTCCGGTTGCACTTCGGCGCCATCGGCGAGCGCTTGGTGGTGTCGCCGCGGTTCCACCGGCTGCATCACGCCATCGGTGTCGGGCATGAAAGCGATGGGCGCGGCACGCTGGGCGGGCATAATTTTGCCGTGTTGTTCCCGATCTGGGACATCGTCTTCCGGACCGCCGATTTCAGCCCCCGGTTCGAGATCACCGGCGTGCGCGACCAGTTGTCGCCGCCGCAGGGGAGCGGGCGCGATTACGGCCGGGGCTTCTGGTCGCAACAGTGGCTGGGATTGAAACGCATGGTCGAATTCGCCCGGAAACCGGTGCCGTGATTCAAGCCGTGATGCGCGACGTTCTGGTCGCGTTCGGCCGTGCCTTGCTGTCGCAACTGCACATCCGCATGCTGCTGCTGACGCTGGTGCCGTTCGTGCTGTCGGTCTTGGTCTGGGGTGTGGTGTTGTGGCTCGGTTTGCAGCCGCTGATCGACTGGGTTCAAGCCTATTTTCTGGACAACGACGGTTTCCGGATTGCCGGCGGTGTGCTGGCCTGGTTCGGTCTCGGCGCCATCAAGACCGTGCTGGTACCGCTGCTGGCGATGTGGGTGTTGCTCCCGCTAATGATCCTGACCGCGCTGGTCTTCGTCGGCACGCTCGCCATGCCGGTCATCGTCAGGCACGTGGCGTCGCGCCACTATCGGCTGCTCGAGCGCCGCCATGGCGGCAATCTGCTCGGCACGCTCTGGATCGCGGTCTCCTCCTTCGCAGTGTTCCTGTTCCTGTGGATCGTGACCTTGCCACTGTCGGTGATTCCGCCGCTGACCTTCGTCATCCAGCCGGCGCTGTGGGGCTGGCTGACCTACCGCGTGATGGCCTACGATGCGTTGGCCGAGCATGCCGACGCCGACGAATGGCGGCGCCTGGTGCGTACCCATCGCTGGCCGCTGCTGATCATCGGCGCCATCACCGGCGCAATGGGCGCGGCGCCGACGCTGCTCTGGCTGGGTGGCGCGCTGTCGGTGATCTTCTTTCCGATTCTGGCAGCCGGATCGATCTGGCTGTATGTACTGGTCTTCATTTTCACCGGCCTGTGGTTTCAGCATTACTGCCTGCAGGCGCTGGCCCGCCAGCGCGCCGCCGATGTCGGCCGGGACGGCTCGATGACGGCAATCATCCCGAGCGGTCCGGCGCGGCCGTCTTCTCCTACCGCTTTCTAACTTACGGAACCACCATGGCATTCGGTCTGATCATCCTCGGCGACGAAATCCTCTCCGGCAAGCGCGGAGACAAGCACTTCGCCAAGGTGCTCTCGATCCTCTCGGCGCGCGGCCTGCAACTGGCTTGGTGCGATTACCTGGGTGACGATCCGGCACGCATCACGGCCACCTTGCGCCGGACCCTGGCTGCCGACGACATCGTGTTTTCCTGCGGTGGCATCGGCGCCACGCCCGACGATCACACCCGGCAATGCGCTGCCGGCGCCTTGGGCGTACCGCTGTTGCTCCATCCGGAGGCCAAGCGCAGGATCCAGGAGCGCATGCAGGACGTGGCCCGCGAAAGCGGCAAGCCGCTGGACGTCAACGCCGCCGACAATGTGCACCGGCTGAAGATGGGTGAGTTCCCCCTGGGCGCCGATGTGATTCCCAATCCGTTCAACAAAATCCCAGGTTTTGCGGTGACCGGGCCGGGCGGCGGCCGACATTATTTCGTCCCCGGATTTCCGGTGATGGCATGGCCGATGATCGAATCGGTGCTCGATACGCATCACGCGCATCTGTTCCATCAGACCGCCTGGTTCGAGCAATCGGTGCTCGTGTACGATGTGGCGGAATCGACCCTGACGCCGCTGATGGAATCGATCGAAGCCGAATTTCCGGGGGCCAGGGTGTTCAGCCTGCCGAGCGTGGGCGATGACGGTACGCGGCGTCACATCGAGCTCGGCGTCAAGGGCGACCCGGTGCAGGCAGAGGCCGGGTTTGCCAGGATGCTGGCAGCGCTCGATGCGATGCACGCCGAGTACGGCGCACTTTAGCGCAGTCGGCGACCTGATCAGCCGCGCGCGTGGTCGAGCAAGCCTTCGCTGCGAATGAATGCAATCACCTCGGCCACGCCGTCGCCGCTACGCAGGTTGGTGAACAGGAAGGGCCGCTCGCCGCGCATGCGCTTGGCGTCGCGCGCCATCACATCGAGGTTGGCGCCGACATAGGGCGCTAGGTCGGTCTTGTTGATGATCAAAAGATCCGAGCGGGTGATGCCAGGGCCGCCCTTGCGCGGAATCTTTTCGCCACCGGCCACATCGATCACGTAGATCGTCAGGTCCGACAGTTCCGGACTGAAGGTTGCCGCCAGATTGTCGCCGCCCGACTCCAGCAGGATCAGATCGAGATCCGGAAAATCCGCGCTCATGCGGGCGATCGCCTCCAGGTTGATCGAGGCGTCTTCACGGATCGCGGTGTGCGGGCAACCACCGGTTTCCACGCCCATCAAGCGCGCCGCAGGCAAGGCATCCGCGCGCAGCAGGATCTCCATGTCTTCCCGGGTATAGATGTCGTTGGTGATGACGGCCATTTCATAGTCGTCGCGCATGCCCTTGCAGAGCATTTCGCATAGCGCTGTCTTGCCGGAGCCGACCGGGCCGCCGATGCCGACGCGTAGGGGATTGGGAGTTTTTGTCATGGATGAGAAGTCAACGATTCAGGTGGATGTTAGGTTGAAATCGGTCTGGACGGGATGGATGCGTCACATGGGCGCATCACGAGCGGTACAGACGGCTGTATTGCATTTCATGCTGCATCGACAGCAGCGACAGGCCGGGCGCCCAGTTGCACAGATCGTCGTCGTCCAGAGCCTGCACGGCCTGCGCTGCGGCTTCCAGTTCGGGTCGCAGCGACAGCAACAGCCGCTGGCCGGCGACCTGGCCCAGCGGCACCGACTTGACGCACACCAGCACCTGGTTCTCGGCCCAGGAAAACAGCATGCCGAGCAGCGCCATCTCGGACGAGACGCCCAGCGCGACGGCGGCAAACGCCAGTGCGGTCGGTAACGGCACTTCCCGCTGCTGCTGCAGGATTGCCAACAGCGCCGGTGTCGCGATATCGAGTTCGGTGACCAGGCGCGTGAGCGAATACCCCATCTGCACCGTCTCAGCCCGGAACTCGGCCGTGTCGCGGCCGGCCAGCGCGATCTCGGTCCAGTGCGTGACGGCGGCCGCGTCTTCCAGCGACCAGGCCTGCAACAGTCGCCACAGCAGCGGCGCCTCGAAGCGCGCCACCACCTCGTGCAGGGTCGCAATGAGCCAGACGCGGGCGGTTGCCTGATCATGCACCTGGCCGCTGGCCATGGCCGACTCCAGTCCCTGCGAATAGCTGTAGGCGCCGATCGGCAGGGACGGGCTGGCCAGTTGCAGCAGATGCAGCAGCGACGTCGCGGCAACGTTGGACATCGGCTGGCTCAGGTCGGGTCGGACGGGCGGTGGATCTTCTGGCGCAGCGGTACCGGGGCCAGGAGATGGCCGCCATGCCCACCATCCTGGCCGTCATGCCCATGATGACCGCCGCCGTAGGCGCCGGATTCCGGCTCGAAGGGCGCGTTTTCCGGCGTGACGCGTGCGCCCAGCCCGGTCAGCATGTCCTGCAAAACCGGGTCGCGCCGAATGCGCAGGAAGCCGCCTTCGGCATCCTGTCCGACCTGCGCCTGGGTATGCCGGTTCCCGAGGTGGAAGGCGCAGCGCAAGAGGGCCTGCGGCGTTGTGCAGGCGACGCGGTAGGTTTCTTCGGCAGCAGCCACGACGCGCACCACCCGCAGCGTGCCGTCCGGCTCGCTGCCCTGCAGCAGGTCGCCGTCGCGCATAACGGTGCCGCGCAACGTGAAGACTGCGACTTCTTCGCCTGATGCGAGAACCGCGCGCTGACGGCTTTTTTCACGCAGGGCATAGGGCAGGATCAGTTCGCCGTCGATGACGGCGGCGTGCTCGAGTTTCGTGTTCAGTGTCAGCATGGGAGGTCGGTCAGAATAGAAAATAGCGTTGCGCCAGCGGCAGTACGACCGCCGGTTCGCATACCAGCAACTGGCCGTCGGCGCGCACCTCGTAGGTTTCGGCATCGACTTCCATGCGCGGCGTGGCGCTGTTGTGGATCATGTCCGACTTGCGCAGCGCGCGCGTGTTCTTCACCGCCACCAGGGTCTTGTTCAGCTTGAGACGGTCGGCCAGCCCGGCATCGATGGCGGCCTGCGAGACGAAGGTCAGCGAGGTCTTCAAGCCACCGCCGTAGGCGCCGAACATCATCCGGTAATGCACTGGTTGCGGCGTCGGAATCGAGGCGTTCGGGTCGCCCATCAGGGCTGCGGCGATCATCCCGCTTTTGAGGATCATCGATGGCTTGACGCCGAAGAAGGCCGGCTTCCACAGCACCAGGTCGGCGATCTTGCCGACCTCGATCGAGCCCACCACATGCGAGATGCCATGGGTGATCGCCGGGTTGATGGTGTACTTGGCGATGTAGCGCCTGACGCGGAAATTGTCGTTGCGGGAATCGGCCTGCGCCATCGTTCCCATGCGGGTCGTACCGGCCGTGCTGGCCTCGGGCGCCAGCCAGCCGCGCTGAGTCTTCATCTTGTGCGCGCTCTGCCAGGTGCGCATGATGACCTCGCCGACTCGGCCCATGGCCTGGGAGTCGGAGGACATCATGCTGATGGCGCCGATGTCGTGCAGGATGTCTTCGGCGGCGATCGTCTCGCGCCGGATGCGTGATTCAGCAAAGGCGATATCCTCGGCGATGGCAGCGTCGAGGTGATGGCATACCATCAGCATGTCGAGATGTTCGTCGAGCGTGTTGACGGTGTACGGCCGGGTCGGGTTGGTCGACGACGGCAGGACATTGGCCTGACCGACGGCGGCGATGATGTCCGGCGCATGACCGCCGCCGGCGCCTTCGGTATGGAATGTGTGGATGGTGCGGTCCTTGAAGGCGGCCAGGGTGTGTTCCAGAAAACCCGCTTCGTTCAACGTATCGGTATGAATCGCGACCTGGACATCCATGCGGTCGGCCACCGTCAGGCAATTGTCGATCGCCGCCGGCGTGCTGCCCCAGTCTTCGTGCAGCTTCAGGGCGATGGCGCCGGCGCGCACCTGTTCTTCCAGCGGCACCGGCAGACTGACATTGCCCTTGCCGAAAAACCCCAGGTTCATCGGGAACGCATCGGCTGCCGAGAGCATCGAATGCAGGTGCCACGGCCCCGGCGTGCAGGTGGTCGCAGCAGTACCGACGGCCGGTCCGGTGCCGCCGCCGAGCATGGTGGTGATGCCCGACATGAGCGCTTCCTCGATCTGCTGCGGGCAGATGAAATGGATGTGCGCGTCGATGCCGCCGGCGGTCACGATCATGCCTTCGCCGGCGATGATTTCGGTGGCGCCGCCGATGGCCATCGTCACGCCGCTCTGGATGTCGGGATTACCGGCCTTGCCGATACCGGCGATGCGGCCGTTCTTGATGCCGATGTCGGCCTTGACGATGCCCCAGTGGTCGACGATGACGGCGTTGGTGATCACGGTATCCATAACGTCGCGATGATTGCGCTGCGACTGGCCCATGCCGTCGCGGATTACCTTGCCGCCGCCGAACTTGACCTCTTCGCCGTAGATCGCGTAATCATGTTCGACCTCGATCACCAGCGCGGTGTCGGCCAGACGGATGCGGTCGCCAGTGGTGGGGCCGAACATCTCGGCATAAGCGGTGCGGGAGATCCTGCTCATGTCGGCGCCTTGTCGAGCGGACCCATCACGGCGCCGTTGAAACCGTAGACGATGCGCTCGCCGCCCAGTGCTACCAGCTCGACCTCGCGCTCCTGGCCCGGCTCGAACCGCACCGCCGTGCCGGCGGCGATGTCGAGCCGCATGCCGTAGGCCGTCATGCGCGCAAAGTGCAGCGCCGGATTGACTTCGAAAAAATGGAAGTGGGAGCCGACCTGAATCGGCCGGTCGCCGCTGTTGGCCACCGTCACGCGAGCGGTCGCCCGGCCCGCATTGAGTTCGATCTCGCCTGCCTCGATCAGCATTTCGCCGGGGATCATTTTTGGACTCACGCTTTCGATCATTGCCTGGCTCCTAAGGAATCGGGTGGTGCACGGTGACCAGCTTGGTGCCGTCCGGGAAAGTCGCCTCGACCTGAATATCCGGGATCATTTCCGCGATGCCGTCCATGACATCGTCACGACTGAGGATGCGGGTGCCATCCGACATGAGTTGCGCCACGGTGCGGCCGTCACGCGCGCCCTCCATGATGGCGGCAGTGATGAATGCCACTGCTTCCGGATAGTTCAGTTTCAGGCCACGCGCCCGGCGCCGTTCGGCCAGGAGTGCAGCGGTGAAGATCAGGAGCTTGTCCTTCTCGCGGGGGGTCAGATCCATGCTCGGTCCTTTTTTTGTTATGCCGTTTCAGGTTGTCGTTTCAAGCTGCCATCTCAGGTGTTCCAGATCCGCGGCACCGCAGCAGCGCAACCGATCAGCGCCGGGCGCACCTCTTGCCATGCCAGTCCCATCAATCGCTTGGCCACCGCGCTGGAGTTGCCCAGGTAGCGCGCCACCAGCATCGATTTCATCAGCGTGACACCGAAGCTGCCGTCGTCCTGCGTGGTCTCGGCGCCGAGTTCGCGCAGCCTGGCCAGCAACGCCGTCGTAAGGTCGTCGCCGACCGCGATCAGCGTCGCGCACACGGTCCTGCCGCCCAGGCCCAGCGGGCCCTGCATCGCACTCGAAGCTGCCGCGATGGCGCCCTGTTCGAACCAGAGCAACCGGCCGCCGCGGCGGATGCTCGTGCGCTGTCCGATGCTGCCGGTGGCGAACGACTCGCCGGCGGCGGTGCGGCCGAAGCACAGGATCTCGCTGCCGATATAGGCCGCATCGGCGGCCAGGCCGACATCGTGACGCAACCGGACCTGCGCCGCATCGAAGAAGATCGTCTCCTGCGGCAGCCATTCTAGCGTGGCGCCGGCGCCGGCCGTGAGTGCGATGTCCTGTTGCGAGACATGGCCGTTGGCCTTGTACCATTTCGCCGCGCCCGGGCTGGTCAGCAGCGCCTGCGCGCCGGGGCTGAGGTGCGCCGTGACAGACAGGCGGTCACCGCCGACCACGCCTCCGGGCGGGTGCACGACGATCGCATGGCAGATGGCGGCGCCTTCGGGATAGAGCGGTTTCTGCACGCGCAGCGGCCCGTAATGACTGCGTTCGATCAGGCGGGTGGTTGCGCCGTCGCGGGCGAAGCCGAGCAGCAGGGTGGCTTCCGAAGGCGGGTGGCGCAACGGTGGCGCAACGACTGCGGTTTCGCTTGCGCTGCCGGTCGCGTTGTCAACAACGATTGCGCCCTCGTGATCGCGCTCGGCGAGAGAAATTTTCATGCCGCGACTATACCGCCAAGTGTCGCTTGACGTCCTCGCTACCCATCTCGGCCTGGCTGCCGGCAGCCACCACTTCGCCGCGCGAGAGCACGATGAACCGGTCAGCCAGCGCTTGGGCGAAATCGAAATATTGTTCGCACAACAGGATCGCCATGTCGCCGCGCTCACGCAGCAGACGGATCACGCGTTCGATGTCCTTGATGATCGACGGCTGGATACCTTCGGTCGGTTCATCGAAGATGATCAGTTTGGGTTTTGCCAGCAGGGCACGGGCAATCGCGAGTTGCTGTTGCTGACCGCCGGAGAGGTCGCCGCCGCGTCGCTGCAGCATCTGCTTCAATACCGGGAACAGTTCATAGACTTCGGGATCGATGCGCGATGCCTTGCTGCCGCTGTGGACAGCCATGCCCATCAGGAGATTTTCCTCGACCGTCAGGCGGGCAAAGATTTCGCGCCCCTGAGGCACATAGGCAATGCCGGCGGCGGCACGTCGATGCGGTTTCATGCGGGTGATGTCGTGGCCGTCGAACAGCACCTGTCCGCTGGTTACCGGCAGCACACCCATGAGGCATTGAAGGAGCGTGGTCTTGCCCACGCCGTTGCGTCCCATCAGCGCCAGGCATTCGCCGCGATCGACTTCCAGCGAGACGCCACGCAGCGTGTGCGAGGAACCGTAATATTGATTGAGTGTAGAGACCGAGAGCATCGTCATGTCAGCGGCCCAGGTACACATCGATGACGCGTTCATCCATCTGCACCTGCGCCATGGTGCCTTGCGCCAGTACCGAGCCTTCGTGCAGGACGGTGACCTTGCCCAGCTGCGCGATTTCCGTCACGAAGGCCATGTCGTGCTCGACCACGACGATCGAATGCTTGCCGCGCAATTCATTGAGCAGCTCGGCGGTGCGCGCGGTTTCCGCATCGGACATGCCGGCCACCGGTTCATCGAGCAACAGCAGTTGCGGCTCCTGCATGAGCAGCATGCCGATTTCCAGCCACTGTTTTTGCCCGTGCGAGAGCAGGCCGGCCAGCCGCGTCTCGCTGCCGTTCAAGCGGATCAGGCGCAGCACCTCGTCGATCTTGTCCTTCTGCTCGGACGAGAGGCGGAAGAACAGCGTTTGGCGCACCCGCTTGTTCATCTTCATGGCCAGTTCGAGATTCTCGAACACGCTGTGCTGTTCGAAGACGGTCGGACGCTGGAACTTGCGGCCGATGCCGGCGTGCGCGATGTCGTATTCCGTCATCCGGGTCAAGTCGATGGTCTGGCCGAAAAATGCAGTGCCGGCGCTGGGCCGGGTCTTGCCGGTGATGACATCCATCATCGTCGTCTTGCCGGCGCCGTTGGGGCCGATGATGCAGCGCAGTTCGCCGACCGAGATGTCGAGGGTCAGCGCATTCAATGCCTTGAAGCCGTCGAAGGACACCGTGATCTCTTCCAGATAGAGGATCGCACCGTGTACGGTATCGACGCCTGCGGTCTTGTGCCGGCCATAGGATGTGGCGGCGTCGCCATGCTGGCTGTTGTCGACATTCTGGCCGCTGGAGGGCTGGTAGTGGGCGCTCATGCGGGTCTGCTCCGGGGCAGGATTCTCTTTGCCAGGCCGAGTATTCCCTGCGGCATGAACAGCGTGACCAGAATGAAGATCAGGCCCAGTGCGAACAGCCACAGGTCGGGGAATGCGCCGGTGAACCAGCTTTTGAGGCCATTGACCGAGAAAGCGCCGATGATCGGCCCGACCAGTGAACCACGTCCTCCGACGGCCGCCCAGATCACCATTTCGATCGAATTCCCCGGCGACATTTCGGAGGGGTTGATGATGCCGACCTGTGGCACGTACAGCGCGCCGGCGATGCCGCAGACCACTGCCGAGAGGGTCCAGACGAAGAGCTTGAACCACAGCGGGTTGTAGCCGATGAACATCAGGCGCGATTCCGAATCGCGCACTGCCTGCAGCACCCGGCCGAGTTTCGAGCAGACGATCCAGCGGCACAGGACCAGCGCGGCCAGTAGCAGCGCCAGTGTCAGCAAAAAGATCACCGCGCGGGTCGATGGCGCCGTAATTGAGTAGCCCAGGATGCGTTTGAAATCGGTAAAGCCGTTGTTGCCGCCGAAGCCGGTGTCGTTCCGGAAGAACAGCAGCATGAAAGCGAAGGTCATAGCTTGCGTGATGATCGAGAAATACACGCCCTTGATTCGCGAACGAAAAGCGAAGTAGCCGAAGACGAAGGCGAGCACGCCCGGTACCAGCACCACCAGCGCCATGCAGTACCAGAAATTGTCGGTCAGCGACCAGTACCAGGGATAGGTCTTCCAGTCTAGGAAGACCATGAAATCGGGGAGGGGACTTTGATAGACGCCGTCGCGCCCGATCGCCCGCATCAGGTACATGCCGTGCGCATAGCCGCCGAGCGCAAAGAAAACGCCGTGGCCGAGCGAGAGGATGCCGGTGTAACCCCACACCAGGTCGAGCGCCAGCGCCGCCATCGCGTAGCACATGAACTTGCCGATCAGGGCGACCGTATAGGCCGAGATGTGCAGCGCACTGCCGGCCGGCGTGGCGAGATTGAGCACCGGCAGCAGCGCCAGCACCAGGGTGCACAGCAGGATGCCGAACCAGGCAGGGCGCGAGAAGAGAGCCGTGTGGACATGGGGTCCCGGGATTGGCGCGGTCGTGATTGCAAGATCGGGTTTCAATCGGCGCTCCTGCCCTTGAGTGCGAACAAGCCTTGCGGACGTTTCTGGATGAAAATGATGATGAAGACCAGGATCGCGATCTTCGCCAGCACGGCGCCTGCCACCGGTTCGAGGAACTTGTTGACCTCACCGAGTCCGATGGCGGCAATGACGGTTCCGGCCAGCTGGCCGACGCCGCCCAGGACTACCACCATGAACGAATCGACGATGTAGCTCTGGCCCAGGTCGGGGCCGACATTGCCGAGCTGCGACAGGGCGACGCCACCCAGGCCGGCGATGCCGCAGCCTAGACCGAAGGTCAGCATGTCGATCCGGTCGGTGGACACGCCGACGCAGCCGGCCATGCGCCGGTTCTGCATCACTGCGCGCACGAACAGGCCGAGCCGAGTGCGGTTGAGAATGACCCAGACCGCGATCACCACGACCAGCGCGAAGACGATGATGACGATCCGGTTGTAGGACAGCACCAGCGAACCGAGCACCGTGACGCCGCCCGACATCCAGGACGGATTGGCGACTTCTACGTTCTGCGCGCCGAAGATGGTGCGCACCAGTTGCATCAGCATCAGGCTGATGCCCCAGGTTGCGAGCAGGGTCTCGAGCGGGCGGCCATAGAGCCAGCGGATCACGGTGCGTTCGAGGAGGATACCGATGCCGCCGGCGACCAGGAACGCAGCCGGCAGCGCCACCAGCAGGTAGGCATCGAGCGCGCCGGGCAGGAACTTGCGAAAGCCCATCTGGCACAGGTACGTGGTGTAGGCGCCGATCATCAGCAATTCGCCGTGCGCCATGTTGATGATGCCCATCAGGCCGAAGGTGATTGCAAGGCCGAGCGCGGTCAGCAGCAAGACGCTGCCAAGCGAAATTCCATAAAACAGGTTGCCGACGAATTCAGTGCGCGCTAAGCGGCTGTTCAATGCCTGCAGGGTGCGTATCGCTTCGACCCGTACCGATTCGTCCGGCTCGACGTTGCTGCCGTCGGGATTCTTGTCCAGCATGTGCTGCAGGACGGGTTTGAGGCTGGCGTTGGTGCTGGTGGCTAGCGATCGTACGGCGCTCTTGCGCAGCGCGGCGTCGGGCGATTGCAGGTTGGCGGTGGCGGCCACGAGTTGCAGCGTAGCCTTGATGCCGGGATCGGTCTCCACGGCCAGCGCCTTCATGATCAGCAGCGCTTGGGCCGGGGTGGCGGTCTTTTGCAGGGCGAGGGCGGCGCTGCGGCGTTCGGCCGGGTCGGACGAAAGTAATTTGAGACCCGAGAGGGCATCGTCGACCGCGCTGCGCAGGCGGTTGTTGACGCTGATGGAATCGATCCCTTCCGGCAGCGGACCGCTCTTGTCGGTCTGCGGGTTGAAGGCGCGGTCGTTGTCGACGATGTAGACCTGACCGTCCGGAGTAGCGGATAACGCGTCGTTCTTCAGCGCGGTCAGGATCTTGAGGGCGTCGGGTGTGGCCAGTGCGGCGATGCGGTTGACGGCCTCGATGCGGGTGTCGGGATCGTCGCCGGCGAGGGGTTTGAGCAGCGCGCCGTCGATGGCGGCGAGGGCGCCGATCGCGTGCACTGACAAACACAAGAACAGGGAACAGCGAAGGATGAATCTCATGGGGCGGGTGGACTCTTTCCTTGGTGGTTTTACGGCGGTAGCAATCACTACGGAGTGCATTCGGTTGATATGAGTTGCTTTCGGTGATCGACTGCTTTGACTCCGTGGTCCGTCAAGCAGGGTCAGAGTAAAATTTTTGCGATGAGGCGCTGCAAAAAATTTACTCTGACCCTGGTTGACTCTGGCTTGGTTGACTCTGACTCGGTTGGCCCTGCCTTTACAGCTTCTGCTTGCCTTCGTTACCCGGGATGTACGGGCTCCATGGCTGGGCGCGTACCGGACCCTTGGTTTTCCAGACCACGTTGAACTGGCCGTCACCCTTGATCTCGCCGATCATCACCGGCTTGTGCAGATGGTGGTTGGTCGGGTCCATCGTCAGATCGAAACCGGATGGGGCCTTGAAGGTCTGTCCGGCCATCGCGGCGATTACCTTGTCGGTATCGGTCGACTTGGCTTTTTCCACGGCCTGCTTCCACATGTGGATGCCGACGTAGGTTGCTTCCATCGGATCATTGGTCACGACCGTGCTTGCGTTCGGCAGCTTCTTGGCGACTGCGTAGGCTTTCCACTGCTTGATGAACGCGGTGTTGACCGGATTCTTCACGGACTCGAAGTAGTTCCAGGCAGCGAGGTGGCCCAGCAGCGGTTTGGTATCGACGCCGCGCAGTTCTTCCTCACCGACGGAGAACGCGACGACCGGTACGTCGGTGGCCTTCAAACCGGCATTGCCCAGCTCTTTGTAGAACGGTACGTTGGAGTCGCCGTTGATGGTCGAGATCACGGCCGTTTTGCCGCCCGCCGAAAACTTCTTGATGTTGGCGACGATGGTCTGATAATCGGAGTGACCGAACGGGGTATAGACCTCGTCGATGTCGGTGTCCTTGATGCCCTTGCTCTTCAAGAACGCGCGCAGGATTTTGTTGGTCGTGCGCGGGTAAACATAATCGGTCCCGAGCAGGACGAAGCGCTTGGCGCCGCCACCTTCCTTCGACATCAAATATTCGGTGGCGGGGATCGCTTGCTGGTTCGGTGCAGCGCCGGTATAAAACACGTTCTTTTCCAGCTCTTCGCCTTCATATTGAACCGGATAGAACAGCAGGCTGTTCAGTTCCTTGAAGACCGGCAGTACCGATTTGCGCGAGACCGAGGTCCAGCACCCAAAAACGACGGCGACCTTGTCCTGTGCCACAAGCTGGCGTGCCTTCTCGGCGAACAGCGGCCAGTTCGATGCCGGATCGACGATCACGGCTTCGAGCTTCTTGCCCATCACGCCGCCCTTGGCGTTGATTTCGTCGATCGTCATCAAGGCAACATCTTTGAGCGATGTTTCGGAAATGGCCATCGTGCCGGACAACGAATGCAAGATGCCGACCTTGATGGTGTCGGCTGCGAACGCTTGCGAAATTGATGCAGATGTCAGCAACGTCAATGCGCCGCTTGCGGCCACTTTGATGAAGGTGCGACGAGTCATGGAAACTCCTGGTAGGAAAACGATGATGGAAATGGTGCACTGCGTCTTTGATTTAGCAGAATACGTGCCATCGGCAACAAGCCGTGTAATGTCGGTTTCTGCGCTTCGCAGACTTTCAGGTGGCTGTACCGACACGACGGCGTCTCTGTTTGGTGCTGTCCTCCCTCATTTGGCTAGCGTCCGTCCCAAAACCGTGCGGCGCGTCGCAATCCAGATGCGGCAGTCGACGACTATTACCAACTTCTTGCAACGGCGGCGCCGATCGATGGCGCGAGCAGCATGCCGGTGCGACGGCGTCGACCTTGTTATGATGCGGGGCTCGGCGTCTACCTTTTGATCGGTTGCTTTCCATGTTCGATTTTTTCTTCAAGCGCGCCCGCTCGCGAACTGCAGCAAACGCTGTCGGTGTAACCACCCCGTCGACGGTTGCCGGCGCGCCCAATCCAAGTGCGCCTGACCGGCGCCAACTGGCGCTAGACCAGGCAGCGGCACTCGGCGTCGACGAGGCAGCCGCATTGACATTCGTTTTAAGCAGTAGTGTTCCCGAAGCGCGCCTGCGTGCAGCGCAACTGCTGCACGGGCAACAGGCGATGGAGCAGGCGCTCAAGGCCATGCGGGACACCGATCGCCGGGTCGCGAAACTGATGCAGCAAAGGCTGGCTGCGCTCGATCAGCAGGAACGGGCCGGGCAGCGCATGCAGGACGCGATCGGGCGCGCCCAGGCATTACAGGACGAACCGAAGCTCACGCCGAACCAGGTCATCGAACTCGACCGCGCGTGGACAGCGATCGGCGCTGGCGAGTCGCCGCAGGCCAGCGAATTCGAGCGTTTGCGTACGCAGCTAGCGCAACGTCTGCAGGCGCAGGCAGCATTGCAGCGATGCTTGATGGATCTGTCCGCGTCAATTCGATCGGCCATTGACCAGGGCGATGCGCTGACTCCCGAGCAGGCAGATGCCGTCCTGGGTCGGGTCGATGCCGGCGTGGCGACCGTCGAAGCGGACCGGGAACGATCCAGCCTGCCACGACAGCTGATGCCGGAAGTGCAGGCCGCGCGTCTGCGCCTGCAGGCGCTGCACGCGGGTCTGCAAACGCGTGCCGCCGCCGTGGCGGCGCGCGAGCAGGCTCTTGCCGGGTGGCAGGCGCTACTGGCGATGGATGCCGCCGCTGTCATGACGTCACGTGTCGGCGATGGGGTTGATGCCGGCGAGACCGCCGATACCGGTGTAGCAGTTGAATCAATTAAAGTCGTGGAAGCAGTTCCGGCAGTTCCGGCAGTTCCGGCAGTCGATGCAGTCGAAGCAGTCGAAGCAGTCGAAGCAGTCGAAGCAGTCGTAGCAGTCGAAGCAATTCATGGAGCGGCAGCACGCGTGGTCGCGACGAACCCGGCGCCGTTACCCAGCGCCGAATCATTGCGGCAGCAATGGCGCGCCCTCCCGCCCGTGCACGATCCCGAGCTTGCAGCCCGATTGCAGGCGCGCTTCGAAACCATCCTGACGGAACTGGCGCCGCCGGCGCCGCTGCTGCCTCAAAAGAAACCGCATCCGGTCAGGTTGCCCATCGTGAAGGCTGGCATCCCCTCAGCCGACAGCCGCGCCGGGAGCGTTGACGCCGACGAGATGCGCATGCTGCGCGCCTCGGCGCTGGAGCAACTGCGTGCGGCGCTGGATGAAGGCGCGTTGCAGCGGGCCACGGAACAGGATCGACAGCTGCGTGCACTCGATACCGGGCCCGGTTCGCTGACGTCGCAGCAACAAGCGGCCCTGAACACGGCGCGCGGCGAACTGATGCGCCTGCAGGGCTGGGCAAAGTGGGGCGGCACGGTGTCGCGTGAAGAATTGGTGGTGGCGGTCGAGAGCCTGCCGCAGCGGGAACTCGGTGTGGCCGAACTGGGCAAGAAAGTCGGCAGCATGCGCGAGCGCTGGCGGGCCCTTGATGCGAGTGCCGGACCGCCGCCGCGACCATTGTGGTTACGTTTTGATGCAGCCTGCACTGCGGCCTATGCGCCAGTGGCCGCACATTTTGCGATGCTCGCACAGGAGCGCGAAACCAATGTCGCTAAAGCGCGCGGCCTGCTGGCCGAGGTCGCTGGGCAAGCGGCCAGCGCTGGTGTCGGTGGTGCAGGCGAGGTTGACGGTGTCGACATAGTCAGTGTTACGCCGGATTGGCGCGCCATCGCATTTTTTTGCCAGCGCATGGAGCAGGCCTGGCAGCGCCTCGGGCCGCTCGATCGCAAGCAACAAAAGCAGCTCAATGCCGCTTTCGAGCAGGCAATGCAACCGCTGCGCGCACCGCTGGCCCAACAGCAGGAGCAGGAAATCGCTCTGCGCGAGAAGCTCATCGCCGAAGTGGAACGGCTGAACCCGCAGGCACGTGATACGCCCGAGCAGTTGCAGACGCTGCAAGCGCAATGGCAGCAGCACGCCAAGGCGTTTCCGCTGGCACGGGCGCAGGAGCAAGAGCTGTGGCAACGCTTTCGCGGCGCCTGCGACCAGTTCTTCGCGCAACGCAAGGACGCCGTCGCGAGCGCCGATTCCGAACGCAATGCGAGCCTCGCTGCCAAGACTGCGCTGTGTCTCGCCCTGGAACAACTGGCCGCCAATCCGACTGCGACCGATGCGGCGCGGGCCACGTTGCTACGCGAGCACCGGCAGGCCTGGACTACGATCGGTCCGGTACCGCGCTCGGCCCAAGCCGGGTTGCAGGCGCGCGTCGATGCCGCACTGGTCCTGCTGCAGAGCCAGCGCGATGCCACCCGGCGCGATGCGGCACAGCTGCATGCAGTGTCGTTCGACACCGCGCTGGCGGCATGCCTGGCGAGCGAGCAGCGGCTACTGCAGTTCGCGGAGGATGCACCCACGCAGGCGCCTGCCGCATGGGAGCCGACGCTGAATTTACCGGCGCCGCTCGAGCAGGTTTTGCACGCACGCTTCGCTGCAGCCGAGGATGCGCTGGCGCAATGCGATACGGGCTTGCGCGAGCACCTTCTGCAGAATCAGCCGACACGTGACGCGACGCTGCTGCAGATGGAGATCAGCCTCGGCCTCGATTCCCCGCAGGGCTTCACCCGCGAGCGGCTGCAGTTGCAGGTCGCTGGCCTGCAGTCCACGTTCAGAAGCGGCACCGCAAGTGCCGCCGCCGACACGCCACTGATGCAGCTGACGCGCCTGTGCGCACTGACGGCGGTTGCCGACGCGGTGGCGCAGGACCGGATGAAGGCGATTGCGCGTGCCGTGCTGAACCACGACTGAGTGCACG
>JACMRD010000069.1 GCA_014376645.1 Herminiimonas sp.
CGTGCGGCAGCGACGACGGGCGTATCGAGGGCATGTTCTCTCCGGTATAATAATTCGAACGATCGTTCGTTTTCTTTGCCTTTACTTTTCTCTTAATGAAACCATCTCGCTCCGAATTTATCAAGGTCCGCGGCCTTTCCTATCATGTCCGCCATTGGGGTGACCCTTCGGCGCCGAAGCTGTTCATGATGCATGGCTGGATGGATGTGGCGGCCTCGTTCCAGTTCGTGGTCGACTGTCTGCAAGCCGACTGGCACGTGATCGCGCCGGACTGGCGCGGCTTCGGCAAGACCGATGCCTCTGGTTCCGACACCTACTGGTTTCTCGATTACCTCGGCGATCTCGATGCCATTCTCGATCACTACAGTCCCGAGCAGCCGGTGGCGCTGCTCGGCCACAGCATGGGTGGCAACGTGGTCACGATCTACGCCGGCGTGCGCCCGGAGCGGGTCGCGCGGCTGATCAACCTGGAAGGCTTCGGCATGCCGGCGACAACCCCCGACCAAGCGCCCGGCCGGTATCTGAAATGGCTGGCAGAGCTGCGGGAGGATACGGCACTGCGGGATTATCCGAGCCAGGCTGCCGTTGCCGGCCGGCTGCAGAAAACCAATCCACGGCTGACCGACGCCAGGGCTGCGTTCCTGTCGGCTCACTGGGCCGCCCCGAACGCTGCCGGGAACTGGGTGATCCTCGGTGACGCCGGCCACAAGCGCAGCAGTCCGATCCTGTATCACGTCGAGGAAGTAATGGCCTGCTGGCGGAAAATCACCGCGCCGGTGCTGTGGGTCGAGGCGGCCCAGACCGATGTGTGGCGCTGGATGGGTGCGAAGGAAAGTGCCCGGATCGAGATCGATCGCCGGATCGCCTGCATCGCGCAGGTGAAGACCGAACTGATCGAGGATGCCGGCCACATGCTGCATCACGATCAGCCGGAACTGCTGGCGCGGATGATCGAGGGCTTTCTGAAATAGACGGCGCCGTGGTCGCCGACCGGTTCATTGATTTTTGACCGTGCGCGCACATTTGGTCCGGTGGCCTTGGTTTCGTGGTGCGGGCTGGCTCTACGCTGAGCAGGCAGGCAGCGTACAACGTACAATACAAGCATGATTTCTTTCAATTCCCGCCAAGGCAGGGCGTCCCGTGCCTAACGTCGATCTGCATTCACATTCATCCATTTCCGATGGCATCCTGATCCCGGAGGAGGTGGCTGCGCGTGCCAAGGCGAATGGTGTTGACCTTTGGGCGCTGACCGACCACGACGAACTCGATGGGATTCCGGCAGCGCGCGCCGCCGCCGCGGAACTCGGGATGGGCTATGTGCCGGGTGTCGAGGTATCGATCACCTGGGCTGGTCAGACGGTGCACATCGTCGGCCTGCAGATCGACGAGACCAACGCGCAATTGGCGCTGGGCCTGGTCGCGACCCGCAGTGGGCGGGAGCGGCGGGCGCGCGAGATGTCGGCGCAACTGGAGCGGGCCGGGATTTCCGGTGCTTACGAGGGTGCCCTCAAGTTCGTTGGCAACCCCGACCTGATCGGACGCACCCATTTTGCGCGTTTCATCATCGAGCAGGGTATCTGCAAGGATGTGCCGGAAGTCTTCCGCCATTACCTCATCGAGGGCAAGCCGGGCTTCGTGCCGCACCGCTGGGCCACGCTGTCGCAGGCCGTGACCTGGATTCGCGCCGCCGGCGGCGTGGCCGTAGTGGCCCATCCCGGCCGCTACAAGTTCAGCAAGCTGGCCACCGATGAATTCTTCAACGCATTCAAGGATCTCGGCGGCAAGGCCATCGAGGTCATGACCGGCAGCCATACCGTCGACCAGTATGCGATCTACGCAAAGCTGGCGAAACACTATGGCTTCCAAGCGTCGCGCGGTTCTGATTTCCACGGACCGGGCGAGTCCCGCATCGATATCGGGACACTGCCGCCGTGCCCGCCGGGCCTGGTGCCGGTCTGGCAAAACTGGTAGCCGCCCCGAACCCACGGCGTTACGCGCTGCCACGCTTGAATTCCAACGCATTACCCGCATTTGTTGCGCACTCGCATAGCATTTGCGTCAACGCATAGACTGGCGCCGACCAGTTCCACCAGGAGGGTATCGATGAAGCGGATTTTTCTCTTCGTAGCAACCAACATCGCGGTCATCGCGGTGATGACGATCGTTCTCTCGCTGCTAGGCGCAAACCGGTTTCTGACCGCGTCCGGGCTGAACCTGCCGTTGCTGATGGTATTTGCCCTAGTCGTGGGCTTTACCGGCTCGATCTTCTCCCTCTTGATCAGCAAGCCGATGGCCAAGTGGTCGACCGGCGCACAGATCATCACGACACCCGCCTCGAGCACCGAAGTCTGGCTGCTCGAAACCGTCGCCCGTCTGGCGCAACGTGCCGGCATCGCCACGCCGGAAGTAGCGGTCTACGAGGGCGAGCCGAATGCCTTCGCCACCGGCGCGTTCAAGAACTCCGCGCTGGTCGCGGTCTCCACGGGGCTGTTGCAGGGCATGACCCGCGAAGAAGTCGAAGCGGTCCTCGGCCACGAGATCGCCCACGTCGCCAATGGCGACATGGTGACCATGACCCTCATCCAGGGCGTGGTGAACACCTTCGTCGTGTTCCTCTCGCGGGTGGTCGGCTACGCGGTCGACCGCGCACTCTCGCGCGACAACAACAACAGCGGACCGGGCATCGGTTACATGGTTGCGGTCTTCGTCTCACAGATCGTGTTCGGCATCGGCGCCTCGCTGATCGTCGCCTGGTTTTCGCGCCACCGGGAATTTCGGGCCGATGCCGGCTCGGCCCGATTGCTCGGCACGCCTCAACCGATGGTCAGGGCGCTCGCGCGACTCGGCGGCTTGGAGGCTGCCGGCCTGCCGCAATCGCTGGCCGCGCTGGGCATCAGCGACAAGCCCGGCATCATGAGCCTGTTTTCCAGCCACCCGCCGCTGGAGGAGCGCATCGCCGCCCTTCAGGGTCCGCGCCCGAGCTGATCGCGATCTGATTCATGACCCAGTTCTTTCAACTTCATCCTGACAACCCGCAGCTGCGACTCATCAAGCAGGCGGCAGAGGTGATCCATGCCGGCGGCATCGTCGCGCTGCCGACCGACTCCTGCTACGCGCTGGTGTGCCGTCTTGATGACAAGGATGCGGTGATGCGGTTGCGGCGCCTGCGCGGTGTCGACGACAAGCATCACCTGACCCTGCTGTGTCGCGATCTGAGCGAGATCGCGCAATACGCCAAGGTCGACAACAGCCAGTACCGGTTATTGAAGGCGACCACTCCCGGACCGTACACATTCATCCTGGAAGCGACCAAGGAAGTGCCGCGCCGGCTGAGCCATCCGTCACGCAAGACGATCGGTCTGCGGGTGCCGGAAAACCGGATCGCCCATGCGCTGCTGGAAGAACTCGGTGAGCCCTTGCTCGGCACCACCCTGATGCTGCCGGGGGATGACGAAGCACTGACCGACGCCGAGACGATTCGCGACCGTCTGGAAAAGCAGATCGATCTGGTCATCGACGGCGGTGCCTGCAGTCTGGAAGCAACCACCGTGATCGACCTGACATCCGCTGAGCCGGTTCTGATCCGGCAGGGGCGCGGTGATAGCGCACCGTTCGGATTCTGACGCGTGCCTGACCAATTCACCGGCAACCGTCTCGGCCGCCGGCCCCTCTGCTAAAATCCGCTCATGAATGATCTGATCCAGACCTTTGCCGTCTACGCTTTACCCATCCTGTTTGCGATCACGCTGCATGAAGCAGCGCATGCCTATGCTGCCAAGTACTTTGGCGATCCTACGGCGTATCAGCTGGGGCGCATGAGCCTCAATCCGATCAAGCACATTGACCCGGTCGGTACGCTGCTCATTCCGATCGTATTATTCTTTGTCGGTAGTCCGTTTTTGTTCGGATATGCAAAGCCGGTGCCGATCGATTTCGGGAAGTTGCGTAATCCGAAGCGCGACATGGCATGGGTGGCGCTCGCCGGCCCGGCGGCAAATTTCGTGATGGCGTTGATGTGGTTACTGTTCTCGCTCGGTTTGTTCGCCTTCCATGTGGGCGAGCCGTATTTCCTCAAGCTGGCCAAGGCGGGCGTGGAAACCAATCTCGTCATCTTCGCCTTCAACCTGTTTCCGATTCCACCGCTCGACGGTGGACGCATCCTGACCAGCTTGCTGCCGAGCCGCCAGGCCTATCAGTTTTCCAGGCTTGAACCGTATGGCTTCTTTATCGTACTCGGCTTGGCGTACCTGCATGTGCTCAGTTTTTGGATGGGTCCGGTCATTTTCGTGACCCAAGGCGCGTTGCAGTTGCTGTTATCCCCATTGACCTTTTTGCTGAGCTGAGAAACCATGTATCCCGATCGCGTCGTTTCAGGAATGCGTCCCACCGGTGCGCTGCACCTCGGCCACTATCATGGCGCCTTGAAGAACTGGGTGCGGCTGCAGGCTGAACTGCCGTGCCTGTTCTTCGTCGCCGACTGGCACGCGTTGACCACCCACTACGATGACCCGAGCGTCATCGAGACGAGCACCTGGGACATGCTCATCGACTGGCTGGCCGCCGGGGTCGACCCATCGCAATCGACCCTGTTCATCCAGTCGAAGGTGCCGGAGCACGCCGAACTGCACCTGCTGCTGTCGATGGCCACCCCCCTGGGCTGGCTCGAGCGGGTGCCGACCTACAAGGATCAGCAGGAAAAACTCGCCGACCGCGATCTGGCGACCTACGGTTTCCTGGGGTATCCGCTGTTGCAGGCCGCTGATGTGCTGATCTATCGCGCCAGTCAGGTGCCGGTCGGCGCCGATCAGGTGCCGCATGTCGAAATGATGCGCGAGATTGCACGCCGCTTCAATCACCTTTATGGCAAGGAAAAAGGCTTCGAGGAAAAGGCGCGCGACGCCGTCAAGAAGCTCGGCGGCAAGCGCGCCAAGCTGTACAACGAACTGCGCACGGCCTTCCAGGAACAGGGCAAGGACGAGGCGCCCGAGCAGGCCAAGGCCATGCTCGACGACGCCCAGAACCTGTCGATGATCGACCGCGAGCGCCTGTTCGGTTATCTCGAAGGCAGCCGCAAGCTGATCCTTGTCGAGCCGCAGGTTCGCCTGACCGAATCCTCGCGTTTGCCCGGTCTGGATGGGCAAAAAATGTCCAAGAGCTATGGCAATTCGATCCTTCTGCGCGAAGACAAGGACATCCTGACCAAGAAAGTACGGACCATGCCGACCGATCCGGCCCGGGTACGACGGACCGATCCGGGCGATCCTGAAAAATGTCCGGTGTGGCAGCTGCATCAGGTGTATTCCGACGACACCACGAAAGAATGGGTCGTCCGCGGTTGCAAATCGGCCGGTATTGGCTGCCTCGAATGCAAGCAGCCTGTCATCGATGCGATCCTGAAGGAACAGGAGCCGATGCGCGAACGCGCTCAACTCTATCTGGACGATCCTTCGCTGGTGCGCGCGATCGTGGCCGACGGCTGCGACAAGGCGCGCAAGATGGCGCAGGAAACGATGCGCGACGTGCGCGAAGCGATGGGCCTGGCTTACAGTTGATGGTGTCCTCACCTTTGCATGCGGCAGATCTGCAGGCATCAGCCTGGGTGCAACGGTTTGCGCCGCTGGTAGGGCCGGGCGAAGTGCTCGACTTGGCCTGCGGTCACGGTCGCCACGCGCTGCTCTTCGCCGCACTCGGACACGATGTGCTGGCGGTTGACCGGGATGGCGCGGTGTTGGCGCAGCTTGCAGAGCGCGGCAACGCTCATGTACAGACCGTCCTGATCGATCTGGAAAACGACGCTGCCCCGGGGCCGTCCTGGCCATTCGTGCCGCAACGCTTTGCCGGCATCGTCGTGACTAATTATTTGCACCGTCGCCTGCTGCCGCTGATCGTTGCTTCCCTGGCGCCGGGTGGTGTCCTGATCTATGAGACTTTCGCACGTGGTAACGAGCGATTCGGCAAGCCGAGCAATCCCGATTTTCTGCTGGTCTCCGGTGAACTGCTGCAGCTTGTCGCTGCCGCCACTTCGCCATTGCGCGTGGTGGCATTCGAAGAGGGCGTGCTCGAACAGCCCGCGGCGGCGATGGTGCAACGGATCTGTGCCGTGCGTCCGTCGATGGCCGGCACCACTGAAATTCTCCCGCGCATTTGACTGCTATTGGCGGCAACACTGTCCATTGCTGCAAGTGATCCGCTACAATCGTGGTTTTCGTCCAACCTGCAAGCAGATCATCATGATTCAGGGCAGCCTAGTAGCAATCGTCACTCCCATGCACGCCGACGGCAGCCTTGATCTGCCCGGCCTGCGCAAGCTCATCGACTGGCACATCGCCGAAGGAACTGACGGCATCGTCATCGTCGGTACCAGCGGGGAGTCGCCGACCGTCTCGGTGGAAGAGCACTGCCAGTTGATCAAGCTGACGGTCGAGCACACCGCAGGGCGGATTCCGATTATCGCCGGCAGCGGCGGCAACTCGACGGCCGAAGCCATCAAGCTGACCCAGTATGCGAAAGAAGTCGGTGCCGATGCGTCGCTGCAGGTCGTGCCCTACTACAACCGTCCTACGCAGGAAGGGATGTATCAGCACTTCCGCAAGATCGCCGAATCGGTCGATCTGCCGATCATCCTCTACAACGTGCCTGGACGCACGGTTGCCGACATGAGTAACGAAACCGTCCTGCGGCTGTCGACGATCATCAACATCATCGGCATCAAGGATGCGACCGGCAATATCGGTCGCGGTACCGACCTGATCCGCTTGGTCGATCCTTCGTTCGCCGTCTATTCCGGCGACGATGCGACGGCGATGGCGCTGATGCTGTGCGGCGGCAAAGGCAATATTTCCGTGACCGCCAACGTGGCGCCGGGTGCGATGCACGACCTGTGCGTGGCCGCCATGGAAGGTGATATCAAGACTGCCATCGCCATCAACAACCGGCTCTTGCCGCTGCACCACAAGCTGTTCTGCGAACCGAATCCCCTGCCCGTGAAGTGGGCGATGACGCAGATGGGCCTGATCGGTTCCGGTATCCGCTTGCCGTTGGTGACCCTGGGCGAGGAATACCATGAGACCGTGCGGCAGGCTCTGCGCGACTCGGGTGTATTACAATGAGCGCCGCATTTCCCCTCGAATAAACCGCAGTATCGACATGACTATTTGGAAGACTCTTCACATGGCTCAATGCAGTATCGCTCAACGTGGAATTCTGACGGCGCTAGCGCTGACCGCCCTGGCCGGTTGCACATCGGTTGGCAACTTGCTCGAGGGTGACAAGATCAATTACAAAAGCGCCGGCAAGGCGCCGACACTGGAAGTGCCACCAGATCTGACGCAACTGCAGCGCGACAACCGCTATACCATTCCCGAAGCAAATCGTGGCACCGCCACGGCGTCTGGTTTCAACCTCGAGCAGGGGGCGCGCCCCGCCAATTCGACGGCGCCTGCTGTGATCGCACCGAAAGCCTCGGCAGACATGAAAATTGAGCGCGCCGGTTCACAACGCTGGCTGGTCGTCAAGCAGACGCCTGAAGTGCTGTGGCCGCAGTTGAAGGACTTTTGGCAAGAGGCAGGTTTCCTCATCAACGTCGATACGCCCGAGGCCGGCGTGATGGAGACCGACTGGGCCGAGAATCGTGCCAAAATTCCACAGGATTTCATCCGTAATTCGCTTGGCAAGGTACTCGATTCCTTGTATTCGACCGGCGAGCGTGACAAATTCCGCACCCGCCTCGAGCGCGCGGCCGACGGCAGTACCGAAATTTACCTCAGCCATCGCGGCGCACAGGAGGTGCTGGTCGGCTCTCAGAAGGACGGCACAGTCTGGACGCCACGTCCCTCCGATCCCGAACTGGAAGCAGAATTCCTGGGCCGGATGATGGCGCGCCTGGGCGCTGATACGACACGCACCAAGGCTGCCATTGCCATCGCCAGCGCAACGCCGGTGCAGGCACGTGCCAAGCTGAACAAGGTCGGCACCGTCAGCACGTTAGATGTCGATGAAGGTTTCGACCGCGCGTGGCGCCGGGTCGGCCTGGCGCTGGATCGGGTCGGCTTTACCGTCGAGGACCGCGACCGTATTCAGGGTGTCTACTTCGTGCGCTACGTTGATCAGGGCAAGGAAGCCGGTAGCAAGGATGGCTCACCGGGCTTCTTTGCGCGCATGTTTTCCGGCTCGTCGGATGAGAAGAGCAAGGCGGCACAACGCTATCGTGTGGTCGTCAAGGCAGCGGGCACTGCCAACAGCCAGGTCAGCGTTCAGACAGGCGACGGCAAGGTCGATACTTCTACTACTGGAGACAAGATCCTTTCGCTGTTGAACGAACAGTTGAAATAGACCTGACATCGCCATTAGCTTGAAAGCGCACGCGGGACCGGTTGGCAGGCACGCGAAAGGCTGGCCGTGAAGTTTGCCAGCCTTGGCAGCGGCAGCGAAGGCAATGCGCTGCTGGTTGCCGCTGCGTCGGGCACCACCCGAACCTGCGTGATGCTCGATTGCGGTTTCGGCATCCGGGAAACCGAACGCCGGCTGTCGCGGCTGGGGATGTCGCCGGCTGATCTGAACGGCATCATCGTCACCCACGAACATCAGGACCACGTCGGCGGTGTCTTCAAGTTCGCGCGGCGGCACGGCATCGCCGTCTGGCTTACCCACGGTACCCTGCAAGCCGTGCTCGCCGCTAGCACCGGCGTCGCGATCCATCTCTGCCGCGACGCTCAGTCGATCACCATTGGCCACCTCGAAATACTTCCTTACACGGTGCCGCATGATGCCCGCGAACCGGTGCAGTATGTTTTGGGAGATGGTGCACGGCGGCTTGGCGTACTCACCGATGCGGGGCACGCCACGCCGCACATGATCGATGCCCTGGGCGGCTGCGATGCCCTGATGCTCGAATGTAATCACGACCGCAAGATGCTTGCCAACTCGACTTACCCGCCGTCGCTCAAGACGCGCATCGGCGGCGCGTACGGCCATCTCTCGAATCAGACTTCATCCGAAATTCTCGCTGCGATCGATCGGCGCCGCTTGAAAACAGTCGTCGGCGCTCATCTCAGCAGCCAGAACAATACGCCGGCACTGGCACACGACGCTTTGTGTGCCGTAGTCGATCCGCAGCACACGGCAATCGTGATTGCAGGTCAAGAAGAAGGATTCGGCTGGGTTGAGATCGCCTGAGGGCAGCACAGATTGCGTCGCTGCTCAACGCGGAGGCTTGCGCGAATCGGGGGTGCCCCGTGGTGCCGGCTCTGCGGCTGCGTGAATCGCGTCGATCACGCAGTCGATCACGCAGTCGATCACGCGGCGGTCCGACCCCAGCGCCACGTGGCCGATGCCATCAAAGGCGATATTGCATGCGCCGTCCAGGTGCGCCGATTGTGCCGGCGCCACGATATTGTCGTGGTTCGAGTAAATCGATGTCAGATACCCCCGTTCATCCGCATGCTCACGTGCGTGTAGCTCGCTCAACCACGAGCTCCTCTCCCGTTGCGCCGGATGGTGCATCCAGCACATTTGCCGTGCATTAATCCCGGTTCCATATCTGGCAAGGGTCGTGCCGTGGTGCGGTGTACCCAGGGTGATCAGTCGGGCGATGCGCTCACGGCCATGCGCGCTGGAATAGGCACGCAGCACTAGTCCACCCATGCTGTGCGCAACCACGATCACGCGATCCTGTCCGGCCGCACGGCATAGCAAATCGATGGCAGCGCCAATTTGCAGGCCGTAGTCATCGATACTGCCCAGGACCGGTTCCAGGGTCACGGCATGATGCGAGATCCCGGTGTGTTGCAGGTACCGGCTCAGCGGCCGCCAGAATCCGCTGTTGCAACCGTAGCCATGCACCAGGAGAACTGGCAAATCGGCCGACAGGATCAGCGGCGCCGAGGATAATCGGCAAAACGGCATCCACCACGATGAGCTGACCATGGTCGCCCGGAACTCTTGTGCAAACTGCAACAGTCGTGCACTTGACTCGAGCGTGCACACTGGACGTAGGGTCCCCGAAATCTGATGCGCCAGTCGAAAATTGTTTGCCGTAATCGCCGCCCGCACTGCCAGTACGATCGTGACGCCGAGAAAAAGGGCGACACCAGCA
>JACMRD010000308.1 GCA_014376645.1 Herminiimonas sp.
GCCCGGCTTGCCGGTCGGGATGCGCAACTCGATCAGCTTGCGGTCGCCGAACAGCGATTGCGACTGATTGGCCGCCAGCAGTTCGCCCCACTTGAAGCTGCGCTCGACCTGCAGTACCTCCCGTTCGCTCAAGCCTTGCGCACGGGCGGTCTTGCGGATCTTGTCGGCTGCCTCCAGCGCCAGCAGATGCTCGTCGCTGGCTATCACGTAGAGTGGCGCCAGCGGCTTGGTCAGGTGCGCATCGAGCGCTTCGAATCGCAATTGCATGGTCGCCGCCGTTACCCGAGATCAGGCTGGCTTGATGGCAGCGAGACGGCGCAGGATCTGTTGCACCAGGTCGGTCTGCATGTCGCGGTAGAGCAGCGCATCTTCGGCTTCCTTGGCCAGGACCTGGCTTTCGTTGAAGCTGATGTCGCGCTTGAGCACGATCGGCGTCGGTGGCAGCAGATCGGTATCGCCGTTGCCCTTGACCCGGAAGGTCACACGGTAGAACAGCGTGTACTGGCGGATCCGGCCCTGGCTGTTGAGCGACTGGACCACTTTTTCGCGGGTCTCCGACATGATCTCCAGACGCGCGTCGGCGTCCTTCACGTCTGTCACGATCTGGGTGCCGCCGTTGGCGCGGATGTTGCGCTTCAATTCAGACCCAAGCGGCGAGGACTCCGAAATACCGAGGTACAGAGTCTTGAACGGCAAATTCGCTTCGCCATTGCTGCCACGCAGGTGGAAGCCGCAACCCGACAATCCGAGCGTACCGACAATGGCGAGGAAAACGAATGCGCGACGTGTGATGGGCATGGTCGGTTTCCTGAACTTAAGCCACGATGTTGACGAGTTTACCGGGCACGACGATGATTTTTTTCGGCGCACCTTCCAGGTATTTCTGCACGTTTTCGTTGGCCAGGGCGGCTGCTTCGATGCTCGCACGATCGGCATCCTTGGCTATCGTGATGCTGCCGCGCAGCTTGCCGTTGACCTGGATCATCAGTTCGATTTCCGCTTGCTCCAGAGCTGCCGGATCGACCTGCGGCCAAGGTGCGTCAAGGATGTCCCCATGCACGCCGGCATAGCCAAGCTCCTGCCACAACACGTGCGTGATGTGCGGCGCAACCGGGTTCAGCACCCGCAGGAAGATCGACAGGGTTTCCGTGATCACGGCCGTCGCAGCCGCCGAGTCGTCGGGCTTGGCCGCTTCCAGGGTGTTGAGCATCTTCATGCAGGCCGACACCACGGTGTTGTACTGGATGCGCTTCAAGTCATGTTCGGCCTGTTGCAGGATGCGGTGGATTTCGCGACGCAGGGTTTGCAACGCAACCGGCAGCGCACCGGCGGCGCCCGCTGGCTGTGCCAGTCCGGTCTGCACGCGCGACTCCTGCGCCACCGCATATGCCCACACCCGGCGCAAGAAGCGGTTAGCCCCTTCGACGCCGCTGCCCGACCATTCCAGGGTCTGTTCCGGCGGCGAGGCGAACATCGTGAACAGGCGTGCCGTGTCGGCGCCGTACTGGTCGATCTGCGCTTTCGGATCGATGCCGTTGTTCTTCGATTTCGACATTTTTTCCGTGCCGCCGATGGCCACCGGCTGGCCGTCCGTCTTCAGGATCGCCGATACCGGGCGGCCACGCTCGTCAAGGGTCAGCTCGACGTCTTCCGGATTGAGCCAGGTCTTTTTGCCGGCCGGGTCTTCACGGTAATAGGTTTCGTTGAGCACCATGCCCTGCGTGAGCAGGTTGGCGAACGGCTCGTCGAATTTCACGAGTCCGAAGTCGCGCATCACCTTGGTCCAGAAGCGCGCATACAGCAGATGCAGGACGGCGTGCTCGATGCCGCCGATATACTGGTCCATCGGCATCCAGTAATCGGTGCGTTCGTCGACCATTGCGGCGTCGTTGCCCGGCGAGCAATAGCGCATGTAATACCAGGACGAATCGATGAAGGTGTCCATGGTATCGGTCTCGCGCCGCGCCGGTTTGCCGCAGCGCGGACAATCGACGTGCAGGAACTGCGCATGCTTGTTGAGCGGATTGCCGCTGCCATCCGGCACGCAGTCGTCCGGCAGAATCACCGGCAGGTCGGCTTCGGGCACCGGTACGTCGCCGCATGACTCGCAATGGATGATCGGAATCGGCGTGCCCCAGTAACGTTGGCGCGAGATGCCCCAGTCGCGCAGGCGATAGGTGATTTTCTTTTCACCCAAGCCTTTTTCCGCGAGCACGGCGGCGACGGCATCGACCGCTTCCTGATACCGCATCCCGTCGAA
>JACMRD010000309.1 GCA_014376645.1 Herminiimonas sp.
AACCGGTGACCGCACAGGGCGAGCCGGTCGATGCGGCAGCGCAGAAAGCCGCATGAATCAACCCATGACCCACGCCATGAATCGAGCCGAAACTCAGGGCACAAATCACAACCCGGACCTGTCCATCGTGATCGCTGCGACCGAACCGGACGAGGGCTATAACTTCGCCTACCTCGACGAGCAGACCAAGCGCATGATCCGTCGCGCGATCCTCAAGGCGGTCGCCATTCCCGGGTATCAGGTCCCTTTCGGCGGGCGGGAAATGCCGCTGCCCTACGGCTGGGGCACCGGCGGCATCCAGGTCACGGCCGCCGTCATCGGCCGCGCCGATGTCCTGAAGGTGATCGATCAGGGCTCGGACGACACCACCAACGCGGTCAATATCCGGCGTTTTTTCCGCCGCACGACTGGCGTGGCGACCACGGAGCGCACCACGGCCGCAACCCTGATCCAGACTCGGCACCGCATTCCCGAGACACCGCTGGCGGCCGGCCAGATCATGATCTACCAGGTGCCGATTCCGGAACCGCTGCGCTGGCTGGAGCCGCGCGAGGAACAGACCCGCAAGTACCATGCGATGGCCGACTACGGTCTGATGAGCGTGAAGCTCTACGAGGACATCGCCCGTCTCGGCAAAATCGAGACTGCCTACGATTATCCGGTCATCGTCAACGGCCGCTACCTGATGCGGCCGTCTCCGATTCCGAAATTCGATAATCCGAAACTGCATCTGAATCCGGCGTTGCAACTCTTCGGCGCCGGCCGCGAAAAGCGCATCTACGCAGTGCCGCCCTACACGCGGGTGGAAAGCCTGGATTTCGACGACTATCCGTTCGAGATCGAGCGCTGGGAAGAGCGTTGCGCACAGTGCGGTGCCGACGACAGCTTTCTGGACGAAGTCATTCTCGACGACCAGGGCCAGCGCCTGCATGTCTGCAGCGATACCGATTACTGCCGTACCCGCCAGGAACAGCAGCAGCGCGAGAAAACCGACGCAGCGCCTGTGGTAGCGGACATTGCATCCGAGGCAGCGCAATGACCGGCGTACCGCTACTCGAAGCCACCGGGCTGACCCGGCGTTTCGGCAACCAGGTCGCATGCGATGCCGTGAGCCTGTCGGTCTACCCCGGTGAAGTGCTCGGCATCGTCGGTGAATCCGGTTCCGGCAAGACCAGCCTGCTGCACAGCCTGGCTGGCCACGTCGCACCGGATGAGGGAAGCGTGCGCTACGCAACCCTGCATGATGGTGTGGTCGATCTCTACCAGATCGGTGAGGCGCGGCGCCGCTTGCTTTCGCGCACCGACTGGGGCTTCGTACACCAGAGTGCGCGCGACGGATTGCGCAGCGATGTCTCGGCCGGCGCCAACGTCGGTGAGCGGCTGATGGCCGTCGGCGCCCGGCATTACGGCGCCATTCGCAGTGAAGCCAGTGCCTGGCTGGCGCGCGTCGAGATCGACCAGGCCCGCATCGATGATCTGCCGCGCGAGTTCTCCGGCGGGATGCAGCAGCGCTTGCAGATCGCGCGCAACCTGGTGACCAAGCCACGCCTGATCTTCATGGACGAACCCACCGCCAGCCTCGACGTGTCGGTGCAGGCGCGGCTGCTGGACTTGTTGCGTCAACTGGTCGCCGAGCTGCACGTGGCGGCGGTGATCGTCACGCATGATCTGGCGGTGGCGCGGCTGCTGGCGCATCGCCTGATCGTCATGCGCGAGGGCAGGGTGGTCGAGGAAGGGCTGACCGATCAGGTGCTCGACGACCCGCAGCATCCCTATACCCAGCTGCTGGTGTCCTCGGTACTGCAGGCCTGAGGCTTGGCTGCAACGACTCAACGATAAAGACCGTGAACATGAAACGCATCGACGTTAGCAACCTGTCCAAACACTTCACGCTGCATCTGCAGGGCGGGATGCAGTTACCGATTCTGGACAATGTCAACCTGCAGGTCGATGCGGGCGAATGCGTGGTCCTGCATGCCCCTTCCGGCGCCGGCAAAAGCACGCTCTTGCGCTGCCTGTATGCGAATTACCGCGCCAGCAGTGGCAGCGTGCGGATCCGGCATGAGGACGACTGGGTCGACATCGCCAGTGCGCCGGCGCGTCAGATCCACGCCGTGCGGCAGTCGACGCTCGGTTTCGTCACCCAGTTCCTGCGCGTAATTCCGCGTATTTCCACCCTTGACCTGGTGACCCAGCCGTTGCTGGCGCGGGCAGTGCCGGGCGCCGAGGCACGAGAGCGGGCCGCACGCATGCTGAGCCGCCTCGGCATCGCACCGCGTCTGTGGAACGTGCCGCCCGCCACGTTCTCCGGCGGCGAGCAGCAGCGGGTCAACCTTGCGCGCACGCTGATCTGCGACTATCCGATCCTCCTGCTCGACGAGCCCACGGCGTCACTCGATGAAGCCAACCGTGACACCGTCATCCGCATGATCGATGAACGACGTGCCAGCGGCGTGGCCATTGTCGGCATTTTTCATGACAAGACGCTGCGGGATGCACTCGCGACGCGGCTGTTCCCGATTCCGCCGCTCCAGCCGGTGACATTGGTTGGCTGACGCTGCGACCGTTGCCGCGCCCAAACAATTCGCCTTTCAACAAGTCAGCGCCAGAACGATCGAACCCATGAACGCCATCCGTAATGCACGCATCGTCACCGCCGAGGAAGATTTCACCGGCAGCCTCGTCATCCGGGGCGAATCCATCATGGAAGTCAATCAAGGGACCGTCGGTGTAGCGGGTGACGACTGGGAGGGTGATTTCCTCATTCCCGGACTGGTCGAACTGCATACCGACAATCTGGAAAAGCACCTCATGCCACGCCCGAAAGTGCAGTGGCCGATCCTGCCGGCGATCATTGCGCACGATGCGCAGATCGCCGCTGCCGGCATCACCACCGTGCTGGACGCGATTTCGGTGGGCGACATCGATTCCGACAGCCTGCGCAACAAGACGCTGACGGCCTGCACCGACGGTCTGAAGCGGGCGATCGTCTCCGGTGTCCTGCGCGCCGAACATTATCTGCATATTCGACTGGAGCTCGCCGAAGAACACTTGCTGAAGATGTTCGCGCCCTTCCTGCATGACGAGCGGCTGCGACTCGTCTCGCTGATGGACCACACGCCGGGCCAGAGGCAATGGACCGACATCAGCCATTACCGGACGTATGTCAGTGGCAAGCGCGGCTGGAGCGAAGACAAGATCGATTCGATGCTGGAGCGCCTGTTGTTGCGCCAGCAGGAACATGCCGCCAGCAATCGCAGCGCCGTGATTGCAGCTTGCCGCCAGCTTGGGCATCCCGTGCCGCTGGCCGCGCATGATGACACCACCATCGCGCATGTGAATGAGAGCGTTGGCGACGGCATCACGATCTCGGAATTCCCGACCACGCTGGCAGCAGCCGGCGCCGCGCGCACACTCGGCATGGGCATCATCATGGGGGCGCCGAACATGGTGCGTGGCGGTTCGCACTCGGGCAATGTGTCGGCTGGCGAATTGGCGCGCACTGATCTTCTGGACGTGCTTTCGTCGGATTACGTTCCTGCCAGCTTGCTGCATGCCGCTTTTCTTCTGCAAAAAGAAGGATTCGGCCTGGCCAAGGCGATTGCCACCGTCACGCGCAATCC
>JACMRD010000310.1 GCA_014376645.1 Herminiimonas sp.
ACAGCATGCTGGAAGTGGTGATCTCGCACGATCGGTTCACGCAACTGCAATTGAAGGAAGGCGAGACGCTGGTGGTGCGGCCAAAGCGGCTGCGCGTCTTCGTCGATGTCGGTACGCCCGCCATGCCATCGACTACGCCAGCCAGGGAGGCGGTATGAATTTCCAGCAGCTACGATCGATCCGCGAAGCGACCCGCTGCGGCTACAACCTCACCGAAGTTGCAAATGTACTGTTCACCTCGCAGCCCGGCGTGTCGCGCCAGATCCGCGAGCTGGAAGATGAGCTCGGCGTCGAGATCTTCGAGCGCAACGGCAAGCGGCTGATCGGCCTGACCGAACCCGGCAAGGGCATCCTGCTGATCGTCGACCGGCTCTTGCTGGAGGCGGAAAACCTGCAGCAGGCCAGCCTCGAATTCGCAGGCAAGAAAAACGGCACGCTGACGGTGGCCACCACCCACACCCAGGCCCGCTACGTACTGCCGAAAGTGGTGCAATCGTTCCGTGCCGCCTTTCCCGAAGTGCGCATCGCGCTGCAGCAGAGTTCGCCGGAACACATCGCCGAATGGGTCCTGTCGGGAAAGGCCGATGTCGGCATTGCGACCGAGGGGCTGAGCGCCTTCGAGGACCTGATTTCCTTTCCCTGCTACGAATGGCAGCACGTCATCGTGGTGCCCGAGAATCATCCACTGCGTGAGGTCGCGCGGCCGACCCTGCAGCAATTGGCTGCCTGGCCGCTGATTACCTACGACGTCGGCTTCACCGGCCGCAGTCACATCGACCAGGCCTTCGCCGCCGCCGGCGTCAGCCCCGACATCGTGCTCACCGCAATGGATTCGGACGTGATTCAGCAATATGTCGCGCTGGGCATGGGAATCGGCATCGTTGCCTCGATGGCGTTAGAAGGGCAGCGTTCCCAGACCCTGCAGGCGATCGCGGCCGACCACCTGTTCGCGCCCAATGTCACGCGGCTGGCCGTGCGGCGCGGCGCCTATTTGCGCTCCTACACGGTCGACTTCATCCTGCAATTCGCCCCGTCGCTCGACCGCGCCGAGATCGAGCGGGTGACTCGCATCGGCGCTGCCTAAGCTGTGTGTGCCGGGCCTAGCAGCCCGTCAGACACGGTTCAAGGAGACAGCTGCTGATTGTTCGCCAGCTTGGCTTTCACCTGAGGCACGATCTGGTCCATGACGCCCAGCCTGAAGGCTGTGGCAGGATGGATGGCGGTGTAACTGGTCACGACGGTGGCCGGATACTGCGTGGCCAGCCGTTGCCAGAAATTGCGCGCCGCATCGACGTCGTATCCGGCTCGGGCCAGCATGTACAGCGACAGCGTATCGGCCGCCGCATCCACATCTTGCGCAAACGGCTTGACGCCGGCCATGCCACCCATCGTCGTCAGGTCGGGATGGATCCGGATCAGGTTGTCGATGATCGCACCCAGCGTCGCGCTCATGCGCATGCGGCCGGCATGGCCCAGGGCGCTGTGGGCCATCTCGCGCGCGATCACGGCGGCCAGTTCGGCATCGCTGCGGGCCACGTTCATCATGCCGCGCGTGACCATCACGCGATGGCCGTCGGAATACGCATTGACGTTGTCCGCATTGCCCAGCTCGATACCGAAGGCGCACGCGAGCGTCAGCGGTACGGTCGGATTCAAGTTCGTGCCGTTGCGCTGTAATGACAGGCGCACGCGGTCGCGGCCATTGACCAGCGGACCGAGGATCGCGGCGGCCAGTCGTTCGGCATTGGGTCCCTGTGGTATCGGCTTGTCTTCGACCGACAGCAAGACGTCGCCATGGCGCACGCCGGCATTGGTCGCGCCGCTGCCGGCGAGCACCGACATGACGCGCAGACGTTCATCGAGGTTGAAGCTGCGCTCGGCGGCGTCGACGAATTCCGACGTGAAGGAATACTTGTTCTTGGCGGTGAAACCGAGCAGCTTGCGGGCGTTGCCCTTGCACAGGTCGGGGTTCTTCACCAGCAGCGGCGCCGCGACCCGGTACAGCCGGTCCTGCAGCGCCACGCGCGCCTTGAGCGCCTCCTGCTCGGCAGTGGGCACCGCAGGCACGTCGATCGGAGACGTGGTCACTGATAAAGTGCCGGTGCCGGCGGGTACCGGCACGGTGACGCAGCCCGCCATGAGCAGCGCGCCCGTCAGCGCAAGCAGGGTTGAACGCAAATGAAGTGACATGAGATTGTTCATCAGTGTTTTCCGGTGCTGCCGAAGCCAGCGGCGCCGCGTTCGCTGGCGCCGAATTCATCGACGATGTTAAAGCCCACCTGCAGCACCGGCACGATCACCAGTTGCGCCAGGCGCTCCATCGGTTGCAGGACGAACGTCTCGCTGCCGCGGTTCCAGGTCGAGACCATCAATTGTCCCTGGTAGTCGGAATCGATCAGGCCGACCAGATTGCCGAGCACGATGCCGTGCTTGTGGCCGAGACCGCTGCGCGGCAGGATCAGGGCGGCATAACCGGGATCGGCCAGATGGATGGCGAGTCCGGTCGGGATCAGGTGGGTGCTGCCGGGTTCGATGGTCAGCGGCGCGTCGATGCAGGCACGCAGGTCGAGACCGGCGCTGCCCGGCGTGGCATAGGCCACCGCATGGTCGCGCAGGCGCGCGTCGAGGATTCGGAGATCGATGGTTTTCATTGGCTCAAAAAAGTGGAAACAACGGTTTTACAGTCGGCTGGCGATCTCGGCGACCAGGCGCCGGGCCAGGTAGAGCTTGTCGGCCAGTGGCAGATGGGTGGTGCCATTCTGGTCGAAGAGCAGCAGTTCGTTCTTGTCCTTGCCGAAGGTTTCGTGACCGATATTGCCGACCAACAGCGGAATGTTTTTTCGGAGGCGTTTTTCGCTGCCGTGTTGCAGAAGATTTTCCGATTCGGCCGCGAAGCCGACACAATAGGGTGGATGCGGCAGGGCGGCGACGTCGGCCAGGATGTCAGGGTTGTGGGCAAATTGCAGGACCGGTGGCGCCGCGTCGGCAGCCTTCTTCAGTTTCTGTGGGCTGGTATTGGCCACGCGCCAGTCGGCCACGGCAGCCACGGCGATGAAGATGTCGGCGCCGGCGGCGCGCGCGAGCACCGCGTCGTGCATCTGGCGCGCGGTCTGGACGTCGATACGCTGCACGCCCAGTGGCGCGGAGAGGGCAGTCGGTCCCGAGATCAGGGTCACGTCGGCGCCGGCTTCGCGTGCCGCCCGGGCCAGTGCATAGCCCATCTTGCCCGATGAAAGATTGGTCAGGCCGCGCACCGGGTCGATCGGCTCGAAGGTCGGGCCGGCGGTGATCAGGACGCGCTTGCCAACCATCACCTTGGGCTGGAAGGCAGCGATGATTTCATGCAGCAGGTCGGCCGGTTCCATCATGCGGCCCATGCCGGTCTCGCCGCAGGCCTGATCGCCGGCGTCGGGTCCCAGCAGCGTGATGCCGTCGGCACGCAATTGCGCGGCATTGCGCTGCGTCGCCGGGTTTTGCCACATCTCGACATTCATCGCCGGCGCAATCAGCAGCGGCATCGTCAGGGGACGCGCCACGCACAACGTCGAGAGCAGGTCGTCGCAGGCGCCGTGCGCCAGCTTCGACATGAAGTCGGCGGAGCAGGGCGCGATGACGATCGCATCGGCGCCGCGGGTCAGGTCGATGTGCGGCATGTTGTTGGCGATGCGCGCATCCCACTGATCGGTATGGACGGTCTGGCCCGACAGCGCCTGCATCGTCACTGGCGTGATGAAGTGGGTCGCGCCGGAGGTCATCACGACCTGTACCTTGGCACCGGCCTTGACCAGCGTGCGCGTCAGTTCGGCCGCCTTGTAACAGGCCACGCCACCGGTCAGCCCGAGCACGATTGTCTTTGTCGCGAGATCCATCAACGCTCCTGAAATTGGCGAAACGATTAGTTCAGCGATTCACGCGCCGCAGTTCATCGAGGATGAACAGCGCTGCGCCGACGCAGATTGCCGAGTCGGCCACGTTAAAAGCCGGAAAATGCCAGCCCGGCAGGTAGAAATCAAGGAAATCGATCACGTGACCGTAGAGCAAACGGTCGATCACGTTGCCGATTGCGCCGCCCAGGATCAGCGCCAGCGCCCAGCAGAACAGCCGCTGGCCCGCATGGCGCTTGAGCATGACCACGATGGCCAGTGCCGCGACGATCCCCAGGCCCGTAAACAGGTAACGCTGCCAGCCCGACTCCGAAGCCAGGAAGCTGAATGCTGCGCCCTTGTTGTAGACCAGGGTCAGGTTGAAGAACGACGTGATCGCCTTGGCCTGGCCATAAGCGAAGGTCTTGGCGATCGTGATCTTGGTGATCTGGTCGAGCAGGATCACGATCGTGGCAATCCCCAGCCAAGGCAGCAGGCTGGTGCTCGGGGCGGACGAAAAACGATTTTTATTAGATGCCATGGCTTTCAGGGGAAGGGTTTTCCCGGAGCGTGAAGGTGCGGATTTCATCGGCAAGGCTTCAGGCGAAACGCCGGCGTTCACCGGCGCCGAACAGGTTGGTCACGCAGCGTGTGCACAGACCCGGATGCTCGGCATGGGTGCCGGTGTCGGCCACGTAATGCCAGCAGCGTTCGCATTTTGGCTGGGCCGACGGCGTCACCGTGATGCCCTCGTCGGCTGCATCGGTGACTTCGGTCACCACCGCTTTCGACGTGATCAGCAGGTTCTTCAGTTCGCCCTCCAGGCTCGCCAGTAGCAGGTAGCGTTCACCGGCGGCGCGAATGGTGACCTCGGCCTGCAGCGAGGAGCCGATGTCGCCGGCGATACGGACTTCTTCGAGCTGCTTGGAGACGGCGGCACGGGTGTCGCGCAGGCCGGCGTATTTCGCCAGCAGGACGTCGCTGCCGTCGACTTCCGGCAGCACGTGGTAGAGCTGGGTGAAAATGGTCTCGTCGCTCTCGGCAAAGGCGGCCGGGCTGGCGAAAATCGCCCACGCTTCTTCGGCCGTGAACGACAGGATCGGCGCTATCACGCGCAGCAGCGATTGCGTGATGTGCCAGATCGCCGTCTGCGCGGCGCGGCGCGGTTGCGAATCGACGCCGCAGGTGTAGAGCCGGTCCTTGAGGATGTCGAGGTAGAAACCGCCCAGATCCTCGGAACAGTACATCTGCAGCTTCGACATCACCGGATGGAATTCATAGGTCAGGTAATGCTGCAGGATATCGGCCTGCACCTGCGCCATGTGCGCCAGTGCGAAGCGGTCGATCTCCAGCAATTGCTCGACCGGCACGGCCATGGTAGCTGGATCGAAGTCCGAGGTATTGGCCAGCAAGAAGCGCAGCGTGTTGCGGATGCGGCGATAGGCTTCGGTCACGCGTTTCAGGATCTCGTCGGAGATCGACAGCTCGCCCGAATAGTCGGTGGCGGCCACCCACAGGCGCAGTATCTCGGCGCCCAGCGAATCCGACACCTTCTGCGGCGCGACCACGTTGCCCTTCGACTTGGACATCTTCTTGCCCTCGCCATCGACCACGAAGCCGTGCGTGAGCAGTGCCTTGTACGGCGCGCAGCCGTTCAACATCGACGAGGTCAGCAGCGACGAATGGAACCAGCCGCGATGTTGGTCCGACCCTTCTAGATACAGATCGGCCGGGAAGTGCGATTCGGCCGCATGGGAGCCGCGCAGAACCGTCTGGTGGGTGGTGCCGGAATCGAACCAGACGTCCAGCGTGTCTTTGTTCTTCACGTAGTGGGAAGCGTCCTCGCCCAGCAGTTCGGCCGGGTCGAGCGCCTGCCAGGCTTCGATGCCCTGGACTTCGATGCGCTTGGCCACGGCCTCGATCAGCTCAGGTGTACGCGGATGCAGTTCGCCCGTTTCGCGGTGCACGAAGAATGCCATCGGTACGCCCCACTGACGCTGGCGCGACAGGGTCCAGTCCGGACGGTTGGCGATCATGCCGTGCAGGCGCGCCTTGCCCCAGGCGGGATAGAAGGTGGTGTCCTCGATGCCTTGCAGGGCGGTCTGGCGCAGAGTGCGGCCGCCATCCTTGGGGGTGATATCCATGCCGGCGAACCACTGCGAAGTGGCACGGTAGATGATCGGCGTCTTGTGGCGCCAGCAGTGCATGTAGCTATGGTCGAACATCACCAGTTTGAACAGCGCGCCGGCTTCCTCGAGCTTCTGGCAGATCGGCTTGGAGGCTTCCCAGATCGTCAGGCCGCCGAAGAACGGCAGCCAGGAAGCATAGCGGCCATCGCCCATCACCGGGTTCAGCATGGCATCATCCTTCATGCCGTGCGCCTTGCACGAAATGAAGTCGTCGATGCCGTAGGCGGGCGACGAGTGGACGACGCCGGTGCCGGCATCGAGCGTCACGTACTCGCCCAGGTAGACCGGCGACAGACGGTCGTAACCGGCATCTGTTGCGGCCAGCGGATGATGGAAACTGACCAAGGACAGGGCGGCGCCGAGACAGGTGGCGATCACGCTGCCTTCGAGCCCAAAGCGCGCGAGACAGGCCGGCACCAGTTCCTCGGCCAGAATCAAGAGGGTCGGCACGCCGTTGCGCACCGTCTGCACCAGCGCATAGGTGAATTCCGGGTGCATGTTCAGCGCCTGGTTGGCCGGGATGGTCCAGGGCGTGGTGGTCCAGATGACGCAATAGCCGTGGTCGGTCGGCAGCTCGGCCAGACCGAAGGCAGTGGCGACTTTGTCCGGTTCGGCAAACGGAAAACCGACATCGATGGCCGGGTCGCGCTTGTCCTGGTATTCCACCTCGGCTTCGGCCAGCGCCGAGCCGCAATCGAAGCACCAGTTGACCGGTTTCAGGCCGCGGTAGACATAGCCTTTTTCCAGCAAGGTGCCGAGGGCACGCAGTTCGTCGGCTTCATTGCCGAAATCCATGGTCTTGTATGGCCGCTCCCACTCGCCCAGCACGCCCAGACGGATGAAATCCTTTTTCTGGCGCTCGATCTGCTCGGTGGCGTAGGCGCGCGATTTCTGCAGCACTTCCATGGTCGGCAGGCTCTTGCCGTACATTTTTTCGATCTGGATCTCGATCGGCATGCCGTGACAATCCCAGCCTGGTACGTACTGGGCGTCGAAACCGTTCATCTGGCGCGTCTTGACGACCATGTCCTTCAAGATCTTGTTGACCGCGTGTCCGATATGGATGTCGCCGTTGGCGTAGGGCGGGCCGTCATGGAGGATGAACTTCGGCCGGTTCTGCAATTTGGACGCGGCGCGGATGCGCTGATAGACCTGCTTTTCCTGCCACTGGCGCACCCAGTTCGGCTCGCGCTTGGCGAGGTCGCCGCGCATCGGGAACGGCGTGTCTGGCATGTTCACGGGATACCGGCTGGCGGGCTTGGCGTCTGCCTTGTGGTTGCCCTTGGCAGGTTTCTGGTCGGACAGCTTTTGCGGGTTTTGCGGGTTTTGCGGGTTTTGCGGGTTTTGCTTATTCTCGGACATGGCGTGGTCAGTCTGCGGTCATCAAAATGGGAAAAGGGCGCGGTCCCGACGGATCGGGCGCGCGGCCGGTGCGGTAAGTCGACGGGCTGGTGGCCTCAAATTCGGTCGGTGGCTGCCATCGGTACCGGCTGCTGGCGCAGGAACCAGGCGCGCGCCTGCTCGGCATCGCGGGCGATGGCGTCGGTCAGCGTCGGCAGGTCGACATATTTTTCTTCGTCGCGCAGTTTGTGCATGAATTCGATCTGCACCACCTTGCCGTAGCATTGCTGGTGGTAATCGAAGACGTGCGTCTCCAACAGGACGCGGCCACTGTCGTCGACCGTCGGCCGCACCCCGAGGCTGGCCACACCAGGCAGGGGATGATCGGCCAGGCCATGGATCTGGACCACGAAGATCCCGGACAGCGCCGGGCGCCGGTGCGGCAGCGACAGGTTCAGGGTCGGGAAGCCGAGCGTACGGCCGAGCTTCTGGCCGTGGATCACGTGGCCGGAAATGCGGTACGAATGGCCGAGCAGGTCGCGTGTGCGGTCGAAGTCGCCCGCCGCCAGGGATGTCCGCACCGCCGACGAGGAAACCCGCTCGCCATCGTTGCACACCGTCGGCAAGGTCACCACCTCGAAGCCGTGCTCGCGGCCGGCCGCGGCCAGAGTGTCGATGTTCCCGGCGCGGCGGGCGCCATAGCAGAAGTCCTCGCCCACCAGCAGCCATTTGGCATGCAGACCCCGCACCAGCACCTGCTCGACGAACGCTTGCGGCGACAGGGCGGCGAACTGCACATTGAAATGCTCGACGATCACGCGGTCGATGCCGGCGTCGGCCAGCGACTGCAGCTTATCGCGCAAATTGGCGATGCGGGCCGGGGCACGCAGGTGGACATGAGACGCATCCCCGGCCTGCAGCGCGAAGAATTCGCGCGGATGTGGCTCGAACGTCATGACCGCCGCCTCCACCCCCAGCGTATCGGCGGCCTCGCGCAGGCGCGCCAGCAGCGCTTGATGGCCGCGATGCACGCCGTCGAAATTGCCGATCGCCAGGGCACAGGGTGCACGCGATGCTGCATTGGGAAGTCCGCGAAATACCTTCATCTGGCCGGGTCGTGATTCAGTTGCAAAGCTCTTGATTATAAATGGTTTCCTGCCCAGTCTCCGCGCGATCCGAGTCCGATCGCCCGACGCTGGCAAGTGTTACATCCCGGCCCAGATCGCGTTGAGCGCCGCGAGCGCCGCCAAGCCCGCCGTTTCGGTGCGCAGCACCCGTTCGCCCATCGACAGGGCAAGGGCGCCGTGCTGCATTGCCAGGCTCTCTTCGGCGTCCGAAAAACCGCCTTCCGGGCCGATCATCAGGGTTACCGATTGTGGCGGCTGATGGCGCGCCCAGTGCGACAGCGAGGTCTCGGCACGGGGACTCAGCAGGATGCGCCGGTGCAGGTCCTGCTGCCCCACGTAGCTGCTGAAATCGGCTGGCTCGCCCAGATGCAGGATGCGGTTGCGCCCGCTCTGCTCGGCGGCGGCGACCGCGATGGCCTGCCAGTGCAGCTGGCGCTTGGCGGCGCGCTCGGCTGACAGCCGCACCACGCAGCGCTGGGCAGCCAGCGGTTGTAGCGCGGTGGCGCCGAGTTCGACCGCCTTCTCCACGATCCAGTCCATTTTCGAGGATTCCGGCAGTGCCTGCGCCAGCGTCAGGGCATAGGGCAACTCGACTTCGCGCGGCGAAAAAGCCTTGATCTCGACCGTCGCCGATTTGCGTTCGACTGCGACGAGAGTGGCAATGTATTCGCCACCTTCACCGTTGAAGAGGGTAATGTTGCTGCCTGGGGCCATTCGCAGGACCTGCACGTGGTGCGCCAGAGCCTGAGGCAGCTCAAACATGGCGCCGATGGCCAGCGGTTGGGGACAATAAAAACGCGCCATGGGCGATCCTTTCGAAAGCGGGGACAATTGCCGATCCCGGATTCTAGTCCTTGAAATTCACTCTGGTAAAATATCGGGCTTCCGGCGTCACGCCGTTTCCGTGGCAGTCCGCCCCGTCCAACCGCAGTTTTCGTCCTCACGCAGTCGACCCGCCCATCATGACTTCCATGCTTTCAAATCCTCCCGTGCAACAAACTATGGCCAATGCAATCCGTGCATTGGCAATGGACGCTGTCCAAAAAGCCAATTCCGGCCATCCCGGCATGCCGATGGGAATGGCGGAAATCGCCGTTGCCCTCTGGTCGCGCCACTACCGCCACAACCCGGCCGACCCGCACTGGATCGACCGCGACCGCTTCGTGCTGTCCAATGGCCATGGCTCGATGCTGCATTACGCGCTGCTGCACCTGACCGGCTATGACCTGTCGATGGACGAACTGCGCAACTTTCGCCAGATGCACAGCAAGACGCCGGGCCACCCCGAGGTCGATGTGACGCCAGGCATCGAGACCACCACCGGTCCTCTCGGCCAGGGCCTGGCCAACGCGGTCGGCATGGCGCTGACGGAAAAATTGCTGGCGGCCGAATTCAACCGGTCCGGCTTTGACATGGTCGACCACCACACCTATGCGTTCGTCGGCGATGGCTGCCTGATGGAAGGCATTTCGCACGAAGCGTGTTCGCTGGCCGGCGTGCTGCGCCTGTCGAAGCTGATCGTGCTGTACGACGACAACGGGATTTCGATCGACGGTCATGTCGCCGGCTGGTTCGGCGACGACACGCCGAAGCGATTCGAAGCCTATGGCTGGAATGTCATTCCGGATATCGACGGCCACTCGGTTGCCGCGGTCGATGCCGCAATCGCGCAGGCAAGGAAGTCCGACCGCCCGACCCTGATCTGTTGCAAGACAGTCATCGGCAAGGGTTCGCCGAATCTGGCCGGTACCGACAAGGTCCACGGCGCCGCCCTCGGTGACAAAGAAATCGCTGCCGTGCGCGCCGCACTTGGCTGGACCGCGCCGCCGTTCGAGATACCGGCCGACGTCTATGCCGCCTGGGATGCCCGCACAACCGGCAGCACCCTGCAAGCCGCATGGAACCAGACCTTTGCCGCCTACCAGGTGCAGTTTCCACATGAAGCGGCCGAACTGCAGCGGCGCATGCGCGGCGACCTGCCGGGCGATTTCGCCGCTGCCGCCGAAGCACTGTTGGCAGCCTGCGTCGACAAGCAGGAAACCATCGCCACCCGCAAGGCCAGCCAGAATGCGATCCAGGCCCTGGCGCAGCGCTTGCCGGAGTTCCTCGGCGGCTCGGCCGACCTGACCGGCTCAAACCTCACCAACTGGAAGGAATGCGTGGCCGTGCGCGCCGACCAGCCGGGCAACCACATCAATTATGGCGTGCGCGAATTCGGCATGAGCGCGATCATGAACGGGATTGCGCTGCATGGCGGCTATCTGCCCTTCGGCGCCACCTTCCTGACCTTTTCGGATTACAGCCGCAATGCCCTGCGCATGGCCGCCTTGATGAAGATCCGTGTCCTGTTCGTCTTCACCCACGATTCGATCGGCCTGGGCGAGGATGGCCCGACGCACCAGTCGGTGGAACACGTGGCGAGCTTGCGTCTGATTCCGAACCTGGACAACTGGCGTCCGTGCGACACCACCGAATCGGCAGTCGCCTGGATCGAGGCCATCAAGCGCTCGACCGGTCCGAGCACGCTGATTTTTTCGCGCCAGAACCTGCAGTTCCAGCAGCGCAATGCGGCACAGGTGGCCGACATCGCCCGTGGCGGCTACGTGCTGCACGATGCACCGGATGCGCGTGCGATCATCATCGCCACCGGCTCCGAAGTCGAGCTGGCGATGCAGTCGGCGCGTGACCTGGCAACCCGCGGCGTGCCGGTGCGGGTGGTGTCGATGCCGTCGACGGATGTGTTCGATCGTCAGGACGCCGCTTATCGGGCTTCCGTGCTGCCGCGGGGTTTGCCGCGGGTTGCCGTCGAAGCCGGCGTCACCGACGCCTGGTACAAGTACGTCGGTCTGGATGGCGCCGTGGTGGGGATCGACACCTTCGGCGAATCCGCGCCGGCGGGTGTCCTGTTCAAGCATTTCGGGTTCACGGTGGAAAAGGTCGTGGCGGCTGTCGAGCGGACGCTGGCCTGAGATCACCCGATTGAAGAAGTGCCCTTCATTCGCTGCCGTTGTCGGCATTGACAGCGATCATTGATTTCAACTGTTCAGGAGCAAAAAGAATATGACTATCAAACTTGGCATCAACGGCTTTGGCCGCATCGGTCGTAACGTATTCCGCTCTGCAATCAAGAGCTTCGGCGATATCGAAATCGTCGGCATCAACGACCTGCTCGAGCCTGAGTACCTCGCCTACATGCTCAAGTACGATTCGGTGCATGGCCGATTCGACGGTGACGTATCGATCGACGGTAACACGCTCATCGTCAACGGCAAGAAGATCCGCCTGACCCAGGAGCGCGATCCGGCGAACCTGAAGTGGGGCGACATCGGCGCCGAAGTGGTGCTCGAATCCACCGGTCTCTTCCTCGACAAGGCCTCGGGTGAAAAGCATCTCGCTGCCGGCGCCAAGAAAGTCATTTTTTCGGCACCGTCGAAAGACGACACCCCGATGTTCGTCTTTGGTGTCAACGACAAGACCTACAAGGGCGAAGCCATCATCTCCAACGCATCGTGCACCACCAACTGCCTGGCGCCGATTGCCAAGGTCTTGAATGACAAGTGGGGCATCAAGCGTGGCCTGATGACGACCGTGCACGCTGCGACAGCGACGCAAAAGACGGTGGATGGCCCGAGCAACAAAGACTGGCGCGGTGGTCGCGGCATCCTTGAAAACATCATCCCATCGAGCACCGGCGCCGCCAAGGCCGTGGGCGTGGTCATTCCCGAACTGAACAAGAAGCTCACCGGCATGTCCTTCCGCGTGCCGACCTCCGACGTGTCCGTGGTTGACCTGACCTGCGAACTCAACAAGGAAGCAACGCTGAAGGAGATCTGTGCAGAAATGAAGGCGCAAAGCGAAGGCGCACTCAAGGGCGTCCTTGGTTATACCGAAGACAAGGTCGTCGCTACCGACTTCTGCGGTGACACGCGGACCTCGATCTTCGACGCGGATGCCTCGATCGCACTGGACGGCACCTTCATCAAGGTCATCGCCTGGTATGACAACGAATGGGGTTATTCGAATAAGTGCCTCGAGATGGTTCGCGTCGTCGCG
>JACMRD010000070.1 GCA_014376645.1 Herminiimonas sp.
GAAAATATCGACCAAGACAAAACAACCCGTTGATGTCGCACAACGTACTGATAGCACGGATATTTCTGGCATGGGTTCCTTGCGTCTGGAAGAGAAGGAGTCCGGGTCGAAACGGAGTGATTCCGAACCCGTGTTGGCACGACGTCCATCTTTAGAAGAAAAATTCGGTGCATTGAAACAACGGTCGCCTCGAAAAATAGACAAGGTAACGATGACGCCCGCAAGTTTTCCAGTTTGGCCTGGATTGACTGGCCCTGACGCAAGTCTTACCGAAAATCTATTGAAACATTTAGCCGTCGGCAGTCGCGACTCACTCAATATCATGAGCAGCCTGTTCGAATTCCATCGCTATGATCAGACGCTGCTTGAGAGCTACATCAAGAACAAATCGCCTGACAATCTGACAGCGCTGGAAATCCAGATCAAGAACCTGGCAGTGCAGGGTTCCTCCAGAGATAAGGCGTAAGACCGGTTCGACCATCGGTCCCGCCGCAATCTTCAGTTTCGAAGCCCGGCATCAATGCGTGTGACGCAGGTCGCCATCACGATTACCGCGATCACGAGCGTCCTGAAAAAATGCAATCCGATCGTCCTCGATAAGCCAGCCTGGCTGCGGCCAGATCTTCCAGCGCCGTTCCTACCGCCTTGAAGATGCTGCGTTGCTGCTCGCTGCTGCGCCCAGCACACTCGCCCCGGCACAACGCCACCATGTCGCCGATGATGGCCTCGGGCGTCAGGCACCCGGTGGCAAAAGCGTTGAGCAGGTCGCCCGACTTGACGGCCGCTTCCGCCGTGTCGACCCAGACCTCGGCCTGCGCAAAACATGCCGGCGCGGCCTCGGTCATGGCCGGCGTGAAACTGCCGATCAGGTCGAGATGACTGCCCGGCGCCAGCCAGCCGGATTCGATGAGGTGCGACGTGGCCAGGGTCGCGCAGCTGACGATGTCGGCGCTGCGTACCGCCGGCTCCAGCTCGGCCACGGCATGCCCCGGGAAACCCGCATCACACAACGTCGCGGCGCACCGGCGGGCGGCGGCAGGATCGATGTCCCAGATCGCGATGTCGGTCAGGGAGCGCACCTCCGCCATGGCTGGCGCGACCAGCGAGCCGACCCGGCCGGCGCCCACCACCAGCAACCGCGTCGCATCGGCGCGCGCCAGGAACGAGGCGGCCAGGGCTGCGGCTGCAGCAGTGCGCCGCGACGTGATCTCATTGCCATCGAGCAGAGCCAGCGGCACGCCGGTCAGGGCGTCGTGCAGTACATAAGTCGAGTGCAGCCCGGGCAAGCCGCGCGCCGCATTGCCGGGGTAGATGTTGACGATCTTGACGCCATAGAACGCCTCGTCCCAAGCCGGCATCAGCAGCGAGGTGCCGGCATCGCTGCCCGCGCCGATGCCATGGGAATGGCGCAGCGGTACGCTCGCGCCGTCGATGAATGCCTGGCGCAGAGCCGGAATCAGCTGCGCGAACGGCAGCAGGTCGCGCAAGCGTTGGGAATCGGGCTGGAACATGGAAGAAACTTTCGAGAACCTGCCGGCGCGCTCGATGGCGCCGGCAGCCGGATGCCTTACTTCGGCGCGCTGCGCGGTGTCCGCTGCAGCAGCTCGCCCAACTGATCACGCCAGAAAATCGCTTGCGCCGTGGTGCTGTGCCCGGCGGTCTCGGGGCTGGCCGGGATCAAGTAGTAGCGACTGTTGCGCACGCGCTTGAGTTCCCGTTCGAGGATGCCGGTTTCGGGTGGATTGCGCTCGTCGTCGGCGGCATTGACGACCAGTACGGCCGCCTGGATCTTTTCCAGTCCGGGCGCCGGGTTATAGTCGAACGAGGACTCCCACTGGTACAGGTGATCGTTGGCGTCGGCCGGGAATGCGGCCTTGAGCCGGGCGTCGAGAAACTGGTCAGCCTTTTCGCGCGTCGGTGCCGCCTTGTAATAGGCCTGGGTGCCGCCGTTGGTGGCGATGTTGAAGAACACGGAGGCAAACTGCAGGCTGCGCGGCTGCCTGGTGTAATTGCCGTTCATCCATTCGGGATCGTTGCGGATCGAATCAATCACGAGACGCCGCAGCATCCAGTTGCGGCTCGACATTTCAGTTGGCTGGGAAGCCATCGGCACCAGCGCATCCATGAAGCCGGGATAGTTTTCACCCCACATCCAGGCTTGCATGCCGCCCATCGAGTGGCCGACGATCACGCGCAGGTGGGTCACGCCGAGGTGTTCCTTGACCAGCCGGTACTGCGCCGACATCATGTCGGCATAGTTGTATTTCGGGAATGCCGCACGCAAGCCGTCCGACGGTTTGGTCGACTTGCCGGTACCGATGGCGTCCGGCAGGATGATGTAATACTTGCTCGCATCCAGCACCTGGCCGGGTCCGAACAGCGCACCTGCGAAGGCCGGGGTCAGCATGCTGGCGCCGGATTGGGTGGTGCCATGCAGGATCAGGACCGGCTCGCCGGTCGGGGCGCCAATGGTGGTGTAGTGCAGGCGCAGTTCCGGCAAGACTTCACCACCATGAAAACGAAAGTCCCGGACGATCCAGTCGCCCTCTTTCGGCGCCGGATAATCGGCTGCCTGAGCCAACCCTGCGGCAACAGTCAGCATCACAAACCCGGCTTGGCAGACATTACGAAACAAGGCTTTGAACAGCATCATCAGAGTTTTCCTGGTCAATTGTAGGTAGTGGATTGCTGACGCCGGGACTCATTGCTGCATCGCGCCGGAAAAGGCAGCGAGCGCCTCGATGTCCTCGTCGCTGAGGCCCTTGGCGGCACTGGCCATGTTGCCGTCCATGTCGACGCGCGTGCCGGAACGCAGGTTGCGCAATTGCGTGACGACATACTCGGGCGCCTGGCCGGCAATGCGCGGTACGTGCTTCTGCCCTTGCAGGCTGGCGCCGTGACAGGACTGGCAAAAGCTGGCCTGCGAGACGCGCTGGCCGTGCGTGATCTTCTGGGCATCGGCATCGCGCCGCACTGGCGCCGGCAGGGCCGTGTAATACGCGGCGATGTCGCGCATGTCCTGGTCGGACAGGCCGGCGGCCATGACTTCCATGCCGCCGCCGCTACGGTATTTCTCGCGAAACTGCACGAGCTGGTACTGGATCGCCTGCGGCGGCTGGGCGGCAAGATGCGGCACGCCGGCGATGGCGGCAATGCCGCTCTCGCCGTGGCAGGCAAAGCAGGCCTGCGCCTTGGCTTTGCCAGCCACCGCATCCGGCGGTGCGCCCAGAGCGCCGCACGAAATGAAACCAGTCAGCAGGCCAACCGCGAGTGCCTGTATGCCCGGAATACGCTTACCTGAACTCATTGCACATGCGAGACGCGAAAGATCGCGCCGGCCACGTCATCCGAGACCAGCAGCGCGCCGTCAGGCATGACCTGCACGTCAGCCGGACGACCCCAGAAATCCTCGCCGTTGGACCAGCCGGAAACGAAGACTTCCTTTTTGACCGCATTGCCCTTGGCATCCAGGACCACGCGGACGACGTCATAGCCAACTTTCTTGGTACGGTTCCATGAGCCATGCTCGGCAATGAAAATGTTGTTCTTGTACTCAGCCGGGAATTGCTTGCCGGTGTAGAAACGCATGCCCAGTGCCGCCACGTGCGGACCGATCTTCATGACCGGCTTGTCGAACTCATCACACGAGCGGCCACGACCGAAATCCAGGTCCAGCAGATCGCCCTGATGGCAGAACGGATAGCCGAAATTCATGCCCTTGCGGGTGATGCGGTTCAGCGTATCGTTCGGCAGTTCGTCGTTGACCCAGTCGCGTCCATTGTTGGTGAACCACAGCTCTTTGGTCACCGGATGGAAATCCATGCCGACGCTATTGCGCACGCCCTGGGCCACGGTTTCGAGGATCTTGGTCGTCAGGTTCAGGCGCACGATGGTCGCATGCGTGACCGGCTGCACCGTAATGTTGGCCGGCGTGCCGATCTGGAAATACAGGTAGTTGCCGTCCGGGCTGAGGCGCATGAACTTCCAGCCGTGCGCTTCGTCCTTCGGCAGCGCGTCGAACACCACAACCGGTGCCGGCGGATGATCGAGGTCGGCTTCGATGTTGTCGTAACGGCTGATCTTCGACAGTTCGGCCACATACAGCGAGCCGTTCTTGAAGACCACGCCGTTCGGCCGATGCAGACCCTTGGCGATGACCTTGACTTCACGCTTGCCGTCCTTGTCGACGACCGCGTAGACGTTGCCCGGGAAGCGCGTGCCGACATAGAGCACGCCAGCCGGCGACAGGGCCATCGAGCGCGCATTGGCCATGCCGGATGCCCACAGCTCGACCTTGAAGCCGGGTGGCGTCTTCAGGCTGGCGGTCGGAATGTCGGCGGCGGCCATCGCGGTCAGGCCCGGCGGGTGCGGCGTCAGGCCGGAGTTGGCTTGTTCGGCGGTGCGGCCCTGCGCCCAGGTCGGTGGAATGGCCGGCGCTGCGGGTGCTGCGGCAGGTGCTGCCACTGCGGCTGGTGCGGCTGGTGCGGCCCCTTGCTGGGCCAGGGCAAAATTAGTGCCGAAGATGGTTGCGACTAGCGTGGCAAGCGTGATCACGCGCGCCACGACTGGCGGATTCTTCTTTTTCATTCTGTCTCCGGATTATTATTGGTTGTTCTTAAGCATTTTTATGCTAACCGAAAACACGTTCCCCCGCGCAGATTTGTTCAGTGCGATTGTCGGTACTTGATGCCGGGTCTGACCGTGACGCCGGCGCAGGCGCAGTTTCAGTTCAAGTACAGGCAGGACACACAGCGTTGCAAAGGCTGTGTGCGTCGGACATAAGGTTGTTCATGCCCCGACAGGTAGAGTGCGGCGGCCGTGATCCAGCGGTTGGTCGGCGCCGGTTCGGCGTGCGACGCCGGCAGCATCGCCGCCAGCGACAGCGCCAGGATCCACGGATTGCGGCGTGGGCGGACCAGCGTCTGGGCCAGGGCGATGAAGCCCGACGCCGTCACGCTACCGAGCGCCCAGCCGAAAATCATCTCCGACATCGAATGTTCGTGCAGGACGACGCGCGACACGGATACCAGGATACCGCCAGCGACCCCGAGCCCGATTGCAAGGAACCCGAGACGTCCCTCCGGCCGGCTTGGGCCACCGGAAGACACAGCCCAGCCGAGCACCGGCAGGATCGCCGCTGCGCGCATGGCGTGCCCGCTCAGGCCGGTGTAATCAAAACGACCCAGTCCCAGCCCCCAGCCGATGAAGGCAATCTTGGTCGCCGCGACCAGAAACAGGCCGAGTCCACACAGCAGGCTCCACCAGAACGCCATCCGCCAGGAGCGACCCACCAGCATCCACGCCAGCAGCAAGGCGGCGGCAGGCAACAGCACCACGCTGTCGCCAATAAAAGTAATTGCATTCCAAGAAATCATTGAGAGGACACTTGTTCAAAGAGATGCAGGTTCAACGTCATCACCCGGATCGGGGCTGACAGCCATGCGCTCTGGCCATGCGAAGCCGCAAACGGTTCCCGCGCCGCGCCATGATCGCGCTGCGTACATTGAGCGTGTTTCACATTGATGCCTCACATTTTTCTTCGAGTATGGTGTTGTAGACGACCGCGAGTGCCCCTATTACGCAAGCCAGCCGTGACCAGTGCAGGGCAAATGTTCGGGCCAGAATAGCGAAGCTTTTGAGTCGTGCAAAGACATGTTCGATGCGCACCCGCAGCGTGCTGATCATGCAGTTCCAAATGCGCGCTGCGCAGGGAGTTTCTTTGAAACGGCGCTCGTTGCGTTTGACCGGGCGTTGCAACACGCTGCCCTCACCGGCTGCACCCGCACAGGTCTTGTCGCCGAACACCGTCGTTTTGAGGAGGGGTTGCAGTGCACACCATTCTGCATTCCGGATCCGTTGATCGTGCACGCTGCCAGGATAGGACTTTGAGACGCCCACAATGCGGCCGTGGTCACCACACAGGACTTGCAGCTTGTGCAGGCGATGGCGCTTGTAGCCGGAATAGTCTTCGCGTCGTTTGCTGCGCGCCCTGCAGCTGGCGCCGCAGGCGGGCATGTAGCAAGCGGAGCACGGGATACCGGCAACCTGTAAGAGTCTGCAAATGGCCTGCATGACAGGCATCAAGATTGATCATGATTGTCTCCAGAGGCAGCAGGGGGAATGACTTTGATTGTTTAACATTGGATTGTTCGCTTCCTTGCACCGCCCTGCATGCGCCCCACCGATTGTCCCTATGACGTTCTCACGCTGATGCTGGCGCGTCCGAAAGGCGCGCTGGAACAGGTGTGCCTGGTGTTGTGCCACCAAGCCAAAAACCTGTTCAACACCGCCAATTTCCTCATCCGCCAGGTCACCAGCGCTTATCAGTACGATGCCCAAGCCAAGGTCAACCGTCTGCGCCCCGAACTGCAGGCGAACCAGGCGGCGGTGATCGCGCACATTAATGCACAGATCGTGAGCATCAATGCCGCACGCAAGGCCAGGCATCCGGAGAAGGTTGCCAAAGCCACATCGCTGAACAAAGAGGCCCCGGATCTCAAACTGATACCGACACTGGACGCAGTCATGCCCAAATTGGCCGGCACGCTGCTCGACGCGACGCTGCTCGACAATGCCGCCCGGAACTGGCAGAGCCATGATGGGGATGCCGTCTACAAGCGGCTCCCGGCCGTCATGTCCCAGCAGGTCATTGGCCGGTTGCGGGACGCCTACAGCAGCTTCTTCGAGGCCCTGAAGGTGTATGCCGTCGCGCCGGCGACCTTGACGGGCCGGCCACGCATGCCGGGCTATCTGCCCAAGCACGAGCGATTCGTCATCGAACTGCCGATAGCCGCCATCAGCGTCAAGCGCGGGATGGAAGCGGATGGTGACAAGCCGGCCACGCCGGATCGCGGCTACCTGCCTTCGTTAAAAGGAAAGACAATTCCGGTGGACTATGCCGAGACGTCGGTGCTCGACGATGAAACGATGGCGGCATTCAGTGCCTTCGACCTGGTCGGCGCCGTCAACACGGCCTGTCACAAGCGCGGCTGGAAGGATGGTTGCACGCCCCAGCACGTGCGCATCGTGCCGCGCCGAACCGGCGTCAAGATGGAAGCCGTGGTCCGGGTGCCGAACGCCTATCCGGCCAATTCCTTCCTCGCCCGCCTGGTGCAAGACCACGGCCCGGCCCTAGCGGAACTGACCAAGGAGAAGGAGCGCGACAAGTGGATCGTCAATTACCTGAAAGACCTCCCTGCCAAGGTGCTGCCACGCTTTGCCGCGATTGACCTGGGTACCAATAACATCGCCACCGTGGCCTATTCGACCGGGCACCAGGCGGCGGTGCACACCGGTGGTCACTTCGATGCCGTCATGGCGACGATGAACGAGGTGATCGACCGCTTCGTCAGCGAGAACACGCCACTGCGCGCCCGCGAGCTGCAAGGTAAGAAGAACGCGCTGCGCAAGGAGAAACACACCCTCACAAAAGCAGAGCACCGGGAGCTGGGAGCGCTCCTCAAGCCGATCTATGAAGAGCCCCGGTACCAGGACCTGACTGCACGTCGAGAGGTCTGGAAGGAGCAGTATCTGCACCGGCTCTCACGCGGCATCGTGCGGCACTGCGCCGACCGGGGCATCGAAGTCATCGTCATCGGCAAAAACGCCCGGTGGAAGGATGAAGTCGACATGGGGCGCCAGCAGAACCGGCGCTTCTGCCAAATAGCGCACGCGCGTCTGATCGAATTCATCCGCTACAAGGCCCAATTGCTGGGCATGGCGGTGGTGACCGTGGAAGAAAGCTATACGTCGCGCACCAGCTTCGTAGCGAACGAAACCCTGGCCTGCTATGGCGAGAAGACGCCAATGGCGGTGCCGGCAGACAGTCTAACTTCATTATCCTCGGCATCACCCGACGTCGCGCCCGTCACATTAGCGACATCCTGCGGCAAGCGCTCCTCGAACCGACACTGGTTCGTTCACTCCCAACCACGGGAATGCTTGCAGCGAGTCCATTCAGATGTGAACGGTGCAATGAATATCGGCAGGAAGCTGTTTGCCCAGTTCGCCTGGCATGCGCGGTTGAGTTTAAAGTTTGTGCTGTGGCGCTTGAGCGAGCGCTGCGGCGTGGTACCGGTTCAATTGCAGTAAAGTTCAGGACACGTCGGCAGGCGACCGCACGCGCAATCCCTTATTAGGAATTGTGAAACAAGCCAATTACAATGCGAACCCGGATTCGACTTCGCGTACCGGGCAACTTACTCCAGACACCCCATGCAAACCGAAAGTTTTATCCCGGGCAAAGACGCCTCGCTTGAATCCACCATCGCCACCATGCAGGCCAAACTGGCCGCCCGCGGCTTCCACCTCGATGAATCCTCCTGGCTCAACCCGGTCGAGGCCATCTGGTCCTGCCACATGCGCGATCATGACTGCCCGATGCTGTTTTCCAATGGCAAGGGCGCGTCCGAACTGGCGGCCCGCGCCAGTGCGCTGGGCGAATTTTTCGAGCGGCTTGGCACCCATTATTTCTGGACCCACTTCTACCTCGGCGAAACCCGCGCCAACCGCTCATTCGTGCATTACCCGCAGGAACGCTGGTTCGCACCGACCGAGGACGGCATTTGGCCGGCCGAACTGCTCAACCCGGAACTGCGCGCTTTCTACAATCCGGAAGGCGAGATCGACGCTCAGGTGCTGGTCGATCTGAATTCCGGCAATGTCGCACGCGGCATTTGCGCCCTGCCCTACACCCGCCTGGCCGACGGCGCGCAGACCTGGATTCCCGTAAACGTCATCGGCAACCTGTACGTCAGCAACGGCATGGCAGCCGGCAACACGATGATGGAGGCGCGCAGCCAGGCGCTGTCCGAAATTTTCGAGCGCCATATCAAGTACCGCATCATTGCCGAGGGACTGTGCCTGCCGGAGGTGCCTGACGAGGTCATCGCCCGCTATCCGGGCATCGCCGCCGGCATCCGTGGCTTGCGCGAGGCCGGCTTCGGTATCCTGGTGCGTGACGCCTCGCTCGGCGGTCGCTATCCGGTCATGAACGTGACCCTGCTGCATCCGAAGGACCAGGGCTGCTTCGCCAGTTTCGGCGCCCACCCGCGCTTCGAAATCGCCCTCGAGCGCGCCCTGACCGAACTGCTGCAGGGCCGCGCCCTGGAGTCGCTGGAAAGCTTCCCGGAACCCGGCTTCGACATGGATGAAATCACCGCCGTGGCCAACCTCGAAATCCATTTCGTCGATTCGAGCGGCGTCATCAGCTGGGATTTCCTGGGCGATGAACCAGACTTCCCGTTTGCGGATTGGAATTTCAGCACCACCACGCAGGAAGACTACGACTGGCTGTGCGCCTGCGTGGCCGAAGAAGGCAAGGACATCTACGTCGCCGATTTTTCCGAGCAGGGTGCCTACAGTTGCCGCATCCTGGTGCCGGGCATGTCGGAAATCTATCCGGTCGAAGACCTGGAATGGGAAAACAACAGCGTCGGCAACGACATCCGCGCCGCGATGGTCCGTCTGCCGTCGCTCGACAATGCCGAAGCGGCCGAACTGCTGGCGTACCTGCAGACCTCGAACCTGAACGACGAGCGCCCGCTGTGGGAAATCCTGGGCCTGGCGATCCCGGTCGGCACCGCCTGGAAGGAACTGCGCATCGGCGAACTCAAGACCCTGCTGGCGCTGGCCATCGGCGACCAGGATGCCATTCGCGAGGGCTGCGACTGGATCCACTCCTACAAACAGTTGAATCCGGCCCGGCGGCTGGTCTACCGCTGCATCGAAAGCCTGATACAGCTCGAGGATACGGCGCCGTTCCAGCGCTCGCTCACGCTCCTGTACGGGGCCGGGACCGTGCGCCAGGCGGAAGCACTGCTCGACGGCAGCGAACGCTTCTTCGGATTGATGACGCTGGGCCCGAACATGGAAGGCAGCGCCATGCATCAGACGCTACTGGCGGCATATGACAAGCTGTTTGCCGACGCGCCGGAGGCGGTTCCTGCTGCCTGACGACAGCCCGCACCAATCTGAAACCATAAGTACCGGTCCACGGCACACAACGCTTTACCAGAGGAGACACCATGTCGCACCAAGCCCGCCGTACCTTCCTGACCCGTGCTTCAGCCCTGGCTGCCGGCACCTTCACCGGTACGCTCACAGCACAATCCGCTTTTGCCCAGAGCGCGGAATTCACGCTCAAGTTCGGCAGCAACCTGCCCGCCATCCACCCCCTGAACGTGCGCGCCAAGGAAGCAGCCGACGCGATCCGGAAAGAGACCAACGGCCGGGTCGACTTGCAGGTCTTCCCAAACAACCAGCTTGGCTCGGACACCGACATGCTGTCCCAGGTACGTTCGGGCGCGATCGATTTCATGACCCTGTCGGGACTGATTCTGTCGACCCTGGTACCAACCTCCTCGATCAACGGCATCGGCTTTGCCTTCAAGGATTACCAGCAAGTGTGGGCGGCGATGGACGGCGACCTCGGCGCGCTGGTGCGCACCAACATCGGCAAGGCGGGCCTCCATGCCTTCGACAAGATCTGGGACAACGGCTTCCGGCAAATCACCAGCTCCAGCAAGCCGATCACGACCCCGGCCGACTTGAAGGGGTTCAAGATCCGGGTGCCGGTGAGTCCTCTGTGGACCTCGATGTTCAAGTCGCTCGACGCCGCACCGGCCAGCATCAATTTCAGCGAAGTGTATTCGGCCCTGCAGACCAAGATCGTCGAGGGGCAGGAAAACCCGCTGGCCATCATCCAGACCGCGAAGCTCTATGAAGTCCAGAAATACTGTTCGCTGACCAACCACATGTGGGACGGTTTCTGGTTCCTGGCCAACGGCAAGAAGTGGGCCGCCATTCCGCCCGATCTGCAGGCTGTCATCAGCAAGCACATCAACGCCGCTGGCCTGGCCGAGCGAAACGACATCCGCCGCCTGAACAATTCGGTCGAAGTGGAATTGAAAGCCAAGGGCATGACCTTCAATCCGGTCAATGCCGACGCCTTCCGCACGGTCCTGAAAAAATCCGGCTTCTACGCTGACTGGAAAAAGAAGTACGGTGTCGAAGCCTGGACCGTGCTGGAAAAATACGCCGGCAAGCTGGAATAACCCGGAACGGCTGGCATCATGCAGATCATCGACCACGGTAGCGACCACGCTGCCGGCAGCAACGCGCTTGCTGCAAAGGCGCCTCTTCGGAGCGGATTTTTCCGGGGACTTGAAACCATCATCACCCTGGCCAGCGAGGTACCGGCGGCGCTGCTGGTGGCATTGGAAATCCTGATCCTGCTGGCCGGCGTGGTGGCGCGCTATGTCTTCAATGCGCCACTGACCTGGTCGGACGAACTGGCGTCGATCCTCTTCTTGTGGCTGGCCATGCTGGGCGCCGTCATCGCTCTGCGGCGTGGCGAGCACATGCGACTGACCACGCTGGTCAACCGCATGCCGGCCAGCGTCCGGTCACGCGTGACGCTCGGGGCCGAACTGGTGGTAGCGGCCTTCGTCCTGGAGATCATCCTGCCGGCGGTGGAGTACTTCCAGGATCAGTGGGCGATCTCGACTCCGGCACTGGAAATTCACGATGGCCTGCGCGTCGGCGCCATCGCGGTGGGCGCCATCCTGATGATGGGCATCGTTCTCATGCGCCTGCTGGAAAACACCGGCGGGCGGCGCCTGGCCATTGCGCTGGCGCTGTGCGCAGTGCTGGTGCTCGGTCTGTGGTTCGCGCGGCCACTGTTCATGAAGCTTGGCAATATCAATCTGCTGATTTTCTTCGTGCTGCTGGTGGCCGCCAGCGTCGCCTGCGCGGTGCCGATCGCCTTTGCCTTCGGCGTGGCCACTCTGTCCTACCTGGCGCTGACCACCAACACGCCGCTGACCATCGTGGTCAGCCGCATGGATGAAGGCATGTCGAGCCTGATCCTGCTGTCGGTGCCGCTGTTCGTCTTTCTGGGTGTGCTGATCGAGATGACCGGGGTGGCCAAGGCGATGGTCGATTTCCTCGCGTCGCTGCTGGGCCACGTCAAAGGGGGCCTGGCGTACGTCCTGCTGGGCGCGATGTATCTGGTCTCCGGCATCTCGGGCTCGAAAGCGGCGGACATGGCGGCGGTGGTGCCGGCGCTCTTTCCGGAAATGAAAAGGCGCGGCGCCGACGAGGGCCGCCTGATCGCCCTGCTGTCTTCCTCTGGCGCCATGTCGGAGACGATTCCACCGAGCCTGGTGCTCATCACCATCGGCTCGGTTACCGGCGTGTCGATCGCGGCGTTGTTCACCGGCGGCCTCTTGCCGGCGCTGGTCGGGGCGCTGGCGCTGGCCGTGGTGGTGTTCTTTCATAACCGGGACGAGGATCTGTCGAACGTCGTACGTGCCAGCCGCGCCCAGATCGGACGCGCACTCGTCGTCGCCCTGCCCGCGCTGGCCTTGCCCTTCGTCATCCGCGCCGTCGTGGTCGAAGGTGTCGCCACCGCCACCGAAGTGTCGACCGTGGGCATCGCTTATACGGTGCTGGTAGGTCTGTTCATCTACCGCAAGTTCGACTGGCGGCGCATCTATCCGATGCTCGTCGAAACCGCGTCCCTGTCGGGTGCGATCCTGTTCATCATCGGTTGCGCCACGGCGATGGCATGGGCACTGACGCAGTCCGGGTTTTCAAGGCAGCTGGCAACCGTCATGTCGACGGTGCCGGGTGGCGCCGCCGGCTTCATGGCGATTTCGGTGGTGGCCTTCATCATCCTGGGCAGCGTCCTGGAAGGGATTCCGGCGATCGTCCTGTTCGGGCCGTTGCTCTTTCCGGTGGCGCGCGCGGTGGGCATCCATGAAGTGCACTATGCGATGGTGGTGATCTTCGCCATGGGCCTGGGCCTGTTCGCACCGCCCTTCGGCGTCGGCTTTTATGCGGCCTGCGCCATTGGCCGGGTCGACCCCGACCGGGCCATGCCGCATGTCTGGCCCTACCTGGGCGCCTTGCTGGCAGCACTGATCCTGATTGCCGCGCTACCGTGGATTTCAATCGGGTTTCTTTGAACAGGCCCGGGTAGCATCGCCGACGGCGCTGATTTCGCCGGCGGCTGCGTCGTTCATTTAACGGTCAACGGCTCGGGGTAGCGCTGCGAAATATTCACGGTCTGTTCCACGTCGAATCCCTGGATGTTCCCTCCCTGTGCCGGCACGCCGGACGTGCAGCGACCGCTGAAGGGGCCGTTTCCCAACGTCGACAGAGTCGACGAGCTGGTGAATTTCGGGACGGACAAGCCACTACCGCCGATGTAAGCGGTTAGCACGCCAGTAGCCAGATCCTGCGTGTAGGCGACCGCACGCAACCCACCCGAGGCGAGCGGCACGGGTGGGCCGGAACAATTGGAGGTCAGAAAATTCGTCGTCCCGGCGATCGCCCAGCGATATTTCGTCGCGCTCTGCACGCCCGAATCCGTGAAGGGCGCGACGAGATTGATCTGATTCGTCACATTGGCAGGAATGAGTACGCCCTGAACGTTCAAGATCACGCCGCCCGGCGGAAAAAACGCGCCGACGATCTTGCCGGTGGCGTCGACCAGGACCAGCGGCTCCGGCCGATAACCCCCATTGCGTTTCTTCGACTGCGAATCGGACACGGGATTTGCTTGCTTCGCGCTGGTGGCAATCTGCGCCTTGGCGCTGCTGCTGAACGCGACAATCGCGACTGCCACGATTACCGTTGCGGTACGCATGAACATGATGGTTCCTTCAGAAAGAATTGAGAGCGACCACAAGGGGCATCCCGGTCGCCGCGCGACCTTCCAAAGGTTAGTCCAGGGTCTTCGGCATGGAGAGCAGGCGCGACTGACGGGCGTCAACAAACACGCGCGCCTCGATCCATGCGCGCCGGCACCCACAATGCCGGGGAACGGCGACCGTGCGTCCTTATGCGGACGGGTCAGGCGTCAGGTAGGTCTTGAGGACTGCGGCATCGTCCTGCGCCGACCAGCCACGGGCCAGCGTCTGACGATAACGCGCGAGGGCCGCATCGCCGAGCGGCGTCGGATAGTGTGCCGCTGCCGCCATCGCGGTTGCCAGCGTCATGTCCTTTGTCAGGATGTGCGCCGCCGCGCGCGGCGCGTAATCATCCTGCAGGGCACGCGCCATGCGGTCAGCCATGATCCAGGACTGGCCACTGGAGGCGCAGATCAGTTCAAAGATCTGATGGGGTGCCAGTCCAAGCCGGATCGCCAGCCCCAGTGCTTCGGCGCCGGCTACCAGGTTGATCCCGGCCAGCAGATTATTGACCAGCTTGGCGCGGGCGCCGTCACCGATTCGCTCGCTGATGCGAAACTGTTTTGCGGCCAGTGCGTCAAGTACCGGCTCCCACGCCGCCAGAACGGCTGCCGCTCCGGCCAGCATCATGCTCATGCTACCGTCGGCGGCCCGCACCGGCCCGCCCGAAATCGGCGCATCGATCAGGTCGATTCCATGATCGGCCAGCCGCTGTGCGATGCGCACCGTATCCTCGGGCGCGATGGTCGAACAGATCATGACGGTCTTGCCGCTACCGGCGGGCGTACCGGAGACGACGCCATCGGCGCCGAACAGCACCGCGTCGACCTGCGCCGCATTGACCACCACCAGAATGATCAGCCCGGCCTCCGACGCCAGTGCCCCCGGCGAATCGCACACCGTCATGCCGGCGGCAGCCGCTTGCGCGCAGGCGTCGGCCATAATGTCGCGCACGCGCACCGCTGCACCCCGGGCTTGCAGGTTGCGGGCCATGCCCATGCCCATGGCGCCGATGCCGATGATGCCGATGATGCCGATTCTGCCAAGCTTTGAAAGGTCGTTCATTGGGTCGACGGGCAAGTTGAAAAAGTGTGATGGATCAGCTCTGCGCTTCCATCTTGAGGCGCACGCGCTCTTCTTCTTCCTCGCGGGCGATGGCGATCTCGCGGATGACGCCATCGACGTCGGCCGGCGCGGTCGGCGCCGCCACCCGCCCCGTCAGCGGCACGTCCGGCGTCAGCAGTCCGGCTTCGTAGAGGGCCCAGATCTCCTTGCCGTACTGACTACCCAAGAGTTCCGGCACCACTGCGCCAAAAAAATTCGCCAGGTTGGTGACATCGCGCTCGAGCATGCTGGCCGCCACGCTGCTGCCGGCGGCATCGATCGCCTGCGGCAGGTCGATGATGACCGGGCCATGCTCGTCGACCAGAATGTTGTATTCCGAAAGATCGCCGTGGATGACGCCGGCCAGCAGCATCAGCACGACCTGGCGCAGGAGCGCAGCATGGAACAGCAGCGCCTGCTCGGCGCTCAGTTCGACGTCATTGAGGCGCGGAGCGGCATTGCCGTCGGCGGCGGTGACGAGTTCCATCAGCAGCACACCCTCGAAGCAGATGAACGGCGTCGGCACCCGCACGCCGGCCGCCGCGAGCCGGTACAGGGCGTCGACCTCGGCGTTCTGCCAGACTTCCTCGGCCATCTTGCGGCCGAACTTGGTGCCTTTTTCCATGGCGCGTGCCTGGCGGCTGTTCTTGACCCGCCGGCCTTCCTGATAGGCCACGGCCTGGTGAAAGCTGCGCTCGGTCGCGTCCTTGTAGACCTTGGCGCAGCGGATGTCGTCACCGCAACGCACCACATAGACGGTGGCTTCCTTGCCGCTCATGAGCTGGCGCATGACTTCGTCGATCAGACCTTCGTCGACCAGTGGCTGGAGGCGTTTCGGGGTTTTCAATATGAATGCTGCACGTGCGTGGATCCTGGAGAAAGTGGCATGGCGCCGCGCGCCGCGGGAAAATTGTCGCGCCGCGCCGCAAGTGTAAAGTCTCGTGCCTGAAAGACAGATGCGATGATGACAGATATCACATGCTGACGACAGCTTTCCTCTCGGTGCGCTCGACCTTCACAACGTTGCTTGATCGTGTTCCACGTTGAAGTACATTGTTTAAAGTATTTTATTTAACGTAATTAATACAATGTGTTAGCAGATTTTCAGAGAAATGACATTGCGTCGAAAACTGCCGCCCGCCTCATCCTGTCAGCCGCTCAACTACCCACGATTCGGTATCGCATTGCTGGACTAACTTGTTATTATTGAATAGTAACAACTTTCCATTGCAGCATGATTCTTGCTGCCAGCCTGACCGTCGGCGCGATCTTTCCGTGCCATCCAACCAATCAGTTCCTGAGGGACACGATTTGAATCATTTACCGTTAGCGTTCACGCCACAACACCTTGCTCGGCTCACCGGGTTCGCCCACGGCACCTTGCGCAACATTGCCCGGTCCATGATTGCCTTGCTCTGGTGTGCCTTGGCCGCTGGCAGCACCGCTCGCGCTGCCGAGGCGCGAGCGCCAATCGACAGTTTCTTCCAGAATCCAGCATTTTCCGCGGCGGCGCTGTCGCCGGATGCCCGGTTCCTGGCGGCGCTGGTGTCAGCCGATTCGGGTCGGGTACAACTGGCGGTGCTCGACCTGACGACGCTGACGCCGAAGATCGTGGCCGGCTTTTCGGATGCCGACATCAGCCAGTTTCATTGGGTAAATGACAAGCGGCTGGTCTACGACGTCACCGACCGTGAGACGGCACAGGGCGACACGCTTGCCGGACCGGGATTGTATGCAGTTGACCGCGACGGTGGCAATTTCCGTGCGCTGGTCCAGCGGTCGACCTCGCGGGTGCAGGAACATGCGGTACGCGAGGCACTGCCCTGGGATACCTTTTTCTTCTCGACCATCGATGGCGTCGATTCCGACGATATCTATGTCATACGGCCGCAGTTCTCCAACCTCAACCAGTTGTCGGCCCTGAATCTGTTGCGGCTCAACACCACAACGGGCCGCGCCGTGACGGTCAACCGTCCGGGTGCCTCGCGCCGCTGGCTGCTCGATCAGAACGGCGAACCGCGGCTGACGACGACCCGCGAAGGCAGCACGGACACCGTCTACTACCGGGATGCGGGCAGCGATGCCTGGCGCAAGATTGCCGAATTCGACATGATGGCCGGTTTCGTTCCCTTCATGTTCGGACCCGACGGCACGCTGTATGTCACGGCAAAGCCGCACGGCCGTGACAAGTCCGCCCTCTACGTCTACGACCTGAAAAACAATCGCATGGAGCCCGAACCCCTGGTGTCACTGGCCGATTACGATTTTTCCGGGAACCTCATCGCCAGCAGCAAGGAGCTGCTGGGCGCCCAATACCTGACCGATGCCGAAGCCACGGTCTGGTTCATCCCGCGCATGAAAAAAATGCAGGAAGAGATCGACACCCTGTTGCCGGGCACGATCAACCGGCTGTCGGTCGGACGCCAGGCAGCAGGGCCGCACGTGCTGGTGCAGGCGTTTTCGGACACCCAGCCGAGCGTCTTCCTGCTCTATGACAGCGGCTCCGGCAAGCTGACGCCATTGGGCAAAGCCTTCCCCGGGATCGACGCCAGGCAGATGGCGACCAAGGACATGGTGCGCTACCAGGCCCGCGACGGGCTGGCGATCCCGGCTTACCTGACCCTGCCGCGCGGTCCTGCCAAGACCGATCTGCCGATGGTGGTCCTGGTCCACGGCGGACCCTATGTGCGTGGCGGCACCTGGAACTGGAGCGGTCAGGCGCAGTTCCTGGCCTCGCGCGGTTACGCGGTGCTGGAGCCGGAATTCCGCGGCAGCACCGGCTTTGGCTGGAAGCATTTCCAGGCGGGCTGGAAGCAATGGGGGCTGGCGATGCAGAACGATGTCGCCGACGGCGCACGCTGGGCCATCGCCCAGAAGATCGCCGACCCCAAGCGCATCTGCATCGCCGGCGCCAGTTATGGCGGGTATGCCACGCTGATGGGCTTGCTGAATGACCCGGATCTGTTCAAGTGCGGTATCGACTGGGTCGGCGTGACCGATATCGACATGCTCTATTCGATCGGCTGGAGCGACGCCTCGACCGAGTGGCAGACCTACGGCATGCCGCGCCTGGTCGGCGACCGCGTCAAGGACGCCGGCCAGCTCAAGACCACCTCACCCTTGCTGCAGGCCGCACGCATCACGCAGCCATTGTTGCTGGCTTACGGCGGCGCCGACCGGCGCGTACCGATCGAACACGGCACCCGCTTCCGCGATGCGGTCCAGCGCACCAACCGCGATGTCGAATGGGTCGAATACCCGGAAGAAGGCCACGGCTGGGCGCTGATCAAGAACCGGATCGATTTCTGGTCGCGGGTAGAGAAATTCCTGGACCGCAATATCGGCAAACCATGAACACTTTCCGTACGCTCGGGCTACCGGACATTCGCGCTGCGCATCGGCAGCGTTCACCTTTCGTTGCACTGTGCAAAACACCCGATGGCATTCTCAGGCATCCGGTGTTTTCCAGACAAGGAGAGTTGATATGGGCCAGTGTTTCTCAGTAAATAGCGGCCAGGGCCGTAGCGTAACGCCTGCAGCCAGTGTTCCGTCCCTACCATCGGAGCCGGTTGCGGACGCATCAGCCCTGCCGCAGACCGGCGGCGGAACTTCATCAGGCGCGGGCAGGCGCCAAGGGCGCACAAGCCCTGCCGCCGCGCTCGGAGTTGCGCTCGCACGCTCTGCAACAACCACACGCCTCGAGCAGGCATTTCAGGTTCCAGCTTCCCCGCGTGTTGCCACGGCGTTGCAGGTACCGGTACAGGCAGGGCAACGTAGTGCGACCGGATGCGGACGGGCATTGCACCCGTTTCCAAACCGGGTGCAGGAAGCCTATCCGCAGTGCTTGTACGGCACATTCAGCCACAAGGATTTGGGAATGCCTGGACGCCCCATCCGGATGGGTCACGATA
>JACMRD010000071.1 GCA_014376645.1 Herminiimonas sp.
GTTTCACGCTGGTTGCAATCAGCACCTCCGGCGCCAGGAACGTAAGCTACCAGGGCATTCGCTGTGCCGCAAACGAACACAAGATCTACGCGCTCGGTCAAGCCGACGGAACCTGGTCTCGTGCGCGCCGCGATCAGTGGGACCCGATCATCAACAATGCCATGAACCGGCAGCAGGCTGCACTGGCCGGGGACTATTTTTGCCGCGGCGGCGGTGTGGCCGGCAAGCTGCCGGACATGCTGCGGCGACTGCGACAGCGCGAAGTCCTGAACAAGGACCTGCTGAATTGATCGTCAACCTTCTGCGTTGGAATTCGTCGACGATAGGTCGCCAATCTCGACGCCGAACCGGACCTGGCGCATCAGGCATCTTCGGATGGCTGATGCGCCTTGATGCCTAATCCGCACCGACTGACACGACCGTCACGATCTGACCGGCCTTTTCAAACTCCAGCATCAACATGTAGCTCCGGCCTTCTTCAAACGGTTTTTTCAGGCCTCGCAACATCACATGGGGCTTGCCGACACCGAAGTCGCCGCTGTCTCCAGGTCCGAACGCAAGCTGCGCAAGCGCCGGCCGATCGGGATTGTCATCAGCCCGGAATTCGACGCGATCTGCAAGCGGCGAGAATCCCCGAATCAGTCGATCGCCCTTGGTAATCTCTGCCAGGTGAAAATACACCGGTACGTCGACCGCGCCCGGGGGAGTCGGCGCCGCCCATGGGTGGATGATCATGAAGCCATCGGCGTAATATTCGTGCGCCCGCGCCGCTCCCGGCATGATCAGAACGGCGAGCGCCGCCACGCGCAGCAGGCCCATAAAGCGGCCAGGGAATGTTGATGCCATCAGGTGCAGCTCCAAGATTTTTAGGATTGAAAAGAGACGGTATAGCCCCACGCATCCAGGCGATGCGGAACGGCATTGAATGCCAGCGTGACCCGTTCTGCGCCTTGATTGACTGGCACTTCATGCAACAGGTAGCTGGGAAACAGGATCAGGTCGCCCGGCTGCGGCTGCGGTGCAATCCATTTTTCCGCACAAAAAGGACCCGACGCGGATCCCGGATTGGTGTTGCGAAAAACGAACTCGTTGCCACCAAGCGAGCGCGTAAAGACCGTGCAGGCGGAACTGTCGGAAGGGGTCAGGTACAGCACGCCAGAAGCGAAGCAATTTGCGTGGTTGTGCAAAGCCTGACTGCCGCCTGCCTGAAGGACATTGACCCAGACTTCCTTGACCAGCCAGCGCAACGACTCGCCGAACAGCAGATGACCGAACGCCTGAAGATGCACACCGATCTGATCGACCACGGCATCGATCTCGACGTCGTCGCCAGGACCGAGGATCCGGGTATGGGCCAGCTGCGTGGAGTGCTGATTGGCCACCCTCGCCGCTTGCGCCAGCCGCGTTGCCAGCGCTTGGGCGGCAACCGGCGAGACCAACCCCGGTATGCGCATCACGGGGGTCGGGAATAGTTCGAATACCTCTGCCATCGCCGGTTACCCGAAGATCGCGGTGAGTCGCGACAGCGTCCAGAACACGGAGACGCTGCCAATGCCGTACAACACGGCGCGTCGCGCAGTCGCAGCCCAAGGCAAGCGTCGAATCGCCATGAACAGCATCCAGGCCAGGCCGATCACCAGAAGCTGCCCCGCCTCCACACCTAGATTAAAACTGATCAGGGCGATGTTGACGTGCTGTTCAGGCAGGCCGATTTCCTTGAGCGCGCCAGCGAAACCGAGGCCGTGCACCAGCCCGAAAATGAACGCTACGAGGGCTGGCAGGCGCCGCGTCAGCGTATCCTTGCTGCTCAGCGCTTCCGCACTCACCAGCACGATCGACAACGCGATCACCGCCTCGACTGGCGGCGGCCGCAAGGTCAGCGCACCGAGCGCACTGGCAGCCAGCGTCAGGCTGTGTGCCAGGGTAAACGACGTCACGGTCGCCAGCAGCCGTTTTCTGAAGCCCACGAGAAACAGCAGGCTCAGCACGAACAGCAGATGATCGACGCCGCTGAGGATGTGTTCGATGCCGAGCACACCGTAGGTTTGCGCGACTTCCAGCATGTTCCGGTCATCCTGTGCCGCGCCGAATAAACGCGTGCTCGGCTGATTCTTGCTCAAGGTATAGGTGCTGCGCTGCTCGCCGCGCCAGGTAATGCGCACGATCACGGCCGAGTAGTTCTTGCCGATGCCGTCGATGGATAGCGTTCCGACCATTCCCTTGCCGCCGCAACGCACCGTTTTCGCATCACCGGCGCAACGCTCCGGCCAGACCGGCGTCAGGTCTTGCGAGATCGGCGTGTTTTTACCGGGCACCCCCCAGGACCATACGAATTCACCTGCCGCTACCTCCCGCAGCGAAAGGTCGGCCATCGTCATCTCGTGCGCGGCTGCCCATCCCGGGCCTGCAAGCAGGACGAGCACGATGCCCAGGCGCGTAATGCAACCCCAGCACAGGAAACGCCAGAACAGCCGGGCCATCACGACACTTTTCCTTCATCACGGATGCGGTATTTCCTGGCAATTTCCCGAATCGCGGTCTTGGTCAGCTCGGTCGTGGTGGTCTCCTTCCATTCCTGGTACACGCGCTCCTTGACCTCATCGAAGCGCACTGCCTGGCCGGGCCTGACGGCGACCAGGTGGACGACACGCCCACCGTCTTTGCCCTGCACGACGCTCCAGCTGCCGACCTCCTGTTTTTCCAACGCCTTGGCAAACGTTTCACCATAGCTCTGGACCAGGTTCGGACGTGGCCGGTCCTTGAAAATGCGCAGGCTGCCTTCGGCATCCGGCGCCTGGCGCGCATTGAGTGCGGCGGCAAATTTGCTCAGTTTGTCTGGGGTTGCCTCGGTCCCGCCAAGCACGGCCTCTTCGAAGTCGAAGCGCGCCGGAATGTCGTAACGTTCACGGCGCGACTCGAACCATCGCTGCAGACCGGCTTCATCGATTTTCGGCAAGGCCAGGCCGGCCTGGGCCAGGCTCAGGGTCTTGAAAACCACCCGGTCGCGCATGGCCGGATCACCCCGGTCCAGACCCAGCGCCAGCCCTTCGCGATACAGCACCTCGTTATCGACCCAGCGATCGGTCAGCGTCTTGAGCTCGGCAGCGCTCGGCTCCCGCTTCAGCCCGGCGACGAAGGTCTCCCGCGCCTCCTGATAGGCTTCTTTTGTGACCACGATGTCCTGGGGATTGCCTCGCAGGTTGAGCAGGACGTGATCGACTGCAAAAATGAGGGTGCCAAGTACCAGGAAATGGACCAGGGGTTCGCGCTTTGCGCGTTGCAACCAATTTGTCGCAGGAAGAGTGTTCGTAGTCGCCATGGCATCAATGCATCGTAGTAGGTTGGAAAGAAAGGGCCTGCCGAAGCTCGGCTTCTACCTGGGCCGACAGGTCAGGATCGCTGGGGCGTACCGCCTGTGCAAGCGCCAGGAGCGGTTCTGAAGCGGGATGGAAATCGGGACTGATTGCAACAATACGAAGCAGTGGTTCGCGCAGGCGCGCCAGCATGACCTGCGGATCAGGATTCGGCCTGACCTTCATGCCGACCGCAAGGTAGGCGCCGCGCGCCCTCCAGTAAGCGGACAGGCGCGCAGCATCGGTTCCGTGCGGATCATCGACCACGCCCGCCAGGCGCGGCGTCAAACCGTGCATCAGCGCTGCCAGTCGATCACGCGCAGGTTCGCGCGAGGAATAATTCATCCATGGCGCACGATGCGCCACCACCGGATGATCATCGGTATTGACCGGCGCATTGCCTGCAAATGCGCGCAGTGCATCGGGCCCCGCGATGACGCTGCCGAGGACGGCAAAGGCGTCATCGATGTTCGCCTGCTTCAGGGCGTTCACTACCGCAGGTGGCGAGTCCGACAACCGGCGTCGTACCGTGTCCACCTGCCAGACAGACGCGTCGGGACGGGCGACCAGACCGATGACCGGGGTATCCAGGCTGTTGCTTGCAAGGACGGCTACTGCATTCGGGTAGACCTGCACGAAGGCAGCGACGATGCTGCGCAGGGTGGCTACATCCATCTGGTGCAATGCGAGCCATTGGCAAAACAGCCCGCCGGGCGCCAGGCGTGCCTTGACCGCCGAAAAATGTTCGGCGGTGTACAAGCTGCCCGCACCATTGCGCGCCGGATGAAACAGATCCGACACGATCACGTCGTAGTGCGCCGACGTGGACTGGATGTAGCGGCGCGCATCCGCGGCGACGGCCGTCACGGGTCTGGCGGCGGCAGGCGCGCCGGCTCTCAGCGCGAAGATACCGGCGGCATCAATGACTTCAGGCAAGAGTTCGACCGCCTTGACCGTGACGCGTGGATCGATCGCCGCCGCATTGGCCGTATAACCCGTCCCGTAGCCCAAAAACAGGGCCGTGCGCGGTTCTGCATGCAACAACAATGGCAGTTGCGCCAGACGGGTTTCGACCAAGCCGCTTGCACTGCTGCCTTCCTGCACGCGATTGTTGATGTGCAATCGCGCTACCCCTTCTGCGTCTTCCACGACACTGACTGCGGCCATGACGCCTTCGCGATAGCTCAGCAACCGGCCGCCGGCAGGTACATCGACAAAACGCAATGGTGTCAACGACACGGCGAACGCCACGACAACAGCCACTGCAGTCCAGCCAAACGAATGACCCCAGCTTTTGCCAGTGCGCATTGCCAGATATCCGCACAACAAGACAATCAGCACGAATTTGGCACCTGCATGAGGCAACAACAACAGTCCCACCAAGACCGGCGCCAGCGCCGCGCCAAGCGTGTTGATGCCAAAGGCAAACCCGAGCGGCAGCCCGGTTTGCTGTGCCTGTCGACATAACAACGTAAACAGTGCCCCCATGGCCATGGCCGGCAGAATCATCGCAGCCGCGCCAGCGGCCCATTCGCCGACTAGCGCGCCGGCCACGCCCGGACCGGCCCAGCGCGCGGCCAGGACATAGGTATCCTGGGCCCACCACAGACTCAGCCCCCCCAACAGCACCGCCACGACGAGAACGGCGATTGCACGGTCGATCCGGTCTGCGGAAATATCGGCAATCCGACCGGAACGCCGCAACAAAGCTGCCCCTACTGCCGTCCCGATCAGGAAATCTCCCAACAGCAAAGCATAGGTGTACACGGTGTTTTCCGTGACTTGAGCGAGGACCCTCACTGCCAGCACTTCGTAGCCCACGCCGAGCAACCCGCTCATGAAAAGGCGGGTGGGAATACTGCCCGAGGCCGTCCCCGGCTCCTGCGCCGGACCGACCCCAACACGGCCGGGTGTCGGCGTCTGCAGGTCCGTCACCACGCCTGTTTGCTGTCCCCAGGCGCACCAAGCCACGACCGCACAGACGAGGTTTACACCTGCGAACAGCAGACTCGTGCCGAGCAGCCCCACGTTCGGAATGAAAAAGAAAATGGCGAGTTGAAGACCGACCAGCGCGCCGGCAGTATTGATCGCGTAAATCAACCCCAAAGGCCGCCCCTCGTGACGCCTGAGCAGCCGTTCCATCGCTGGCAAGGTCGCGCCCATTGCGATGGTGGCAGGAAGAAGCGCCACAAAAGGCACGAAGAAAGCGATGGTCCAGTGCCAGGACGTCGAAGGTTCTGCACCGATCCATTGGGACAGTGTCCCCATGGTGGCAGGCGATGCCACGGAAACCAGCAGCGCCCAAACACCGATCAATGCCTCCAGCCACGCGTACCAGCGCCCCGGATAGCGGCTGTGTTCAATCCGGTTTGCCAGCAACAAGGCGCCTGCGGCAAGACCACCAAAGAAGGCTGCCATGACCGACAGGACGGCCACGATTTCGTGACCCAGTGCGACACCCAGTTCTGCAGTCCAGACCATTTGCCAGACCAGCCCTGCGGCCCCGGAAGCAAACATGATTACAAGCGCCAAACCCACTTTCATGGTGTGCGTTTGATGTTCATCTGGCACCGCGTGCGCATTCAAACTTTCTATTACCGACACATGCACTTTCAAAAAGAAAAAGCCCGGCCAACGGCCGGGCAAACCAATCAACGATTACTTCGTTCCAGCGACCTTGAATGAGTTCGTCACCTGAACATAGATCGGATTACTGTAAAACCAGAGATCGGACCACGCCGCCACATCGTAGCTGGAGTATTTGACACCATTCGATGTGCGCAGATGCGCCGGGCAGGCCGCATCGGTGCATGGCACCTTGCCAGCAATGGTCTGGTCAAAAGGACTGACTTCGTAGTCGTTGAGCGGGTTGCCATTGGCATCCGTTTCGAACGGCACCGACGCCGGCAAATTACTGCCACGCAAGCGGAGGTACTGCGAGGCCTTGACAGCAGGCATACGCATGCTCATCACGCGCACGCCGTCGGCGGTCGCAGTCCAGCTGGTGCTGTTGAAGACTTTCTTGACTGCTGCCGACGCATTGACAGCCGCTGCCGAGCCTTCAAGACCAGCGTATTTCGTCGTATCGGTCGGGCTGACATAGCCAGTGACGTTTCCGCCGATCAGATCGATATGATCGAGCACCGGAGCATTCAGTGGCTGTGTCACGCCGATCTGCTTGAGCGAGGGATTGGCAAACGCGTAGGGCGAATTATTGGTGCCCTGCGGGTCCCGCACGGCGATGGCGACGATGACATCGGCGCCAGGCGCAACGACCAGCTTTTCGCCCATGGTGGCGCAACCGTTGATGCGGACTTCCGCATTCTTGGTCAGCGCATTGGCAGCCGCTTTTTCGACCAGGGCTTTCGATGCCGCACGCGGCAAGGCAGGATTGACGGTACAGGCGACGAAGGCGAGTCGGTCGATCAGATCGCCGGTAGCCGCAAAGCTGTTGCCGGAACGCAGACCGTCGATGATGCCCTCGGCCGAAAGACTGTTGGCGCCCTTGCGGACCATCACGTGGTCTTTCTGGTATTCACCCGGGAAAAAATCCTGGCTGCTTTCGCGCTGGTCCGGACCGAACTGGCCGCGGTTATGGTAGTCCGAACTGGCAAAGAACCACCAGTTGCGTCCTTCGCCCAGAAGCGCATCCCAGACGCCACCGACCTTGGCGGCGTAAATACCGGACCCGCCGTAGGTACCGACACCCACCGAATCGACTGGCGGATTGCCGCGTGCAGGCGAGTATTCACCCCGGGTAGCCGATGCCTGATGGCCAGGCATCGACTCGAAGCCAAAAGCGACATTCGGCGCCGCATTGTTGAAGTTGCGCAGGTGCTCGATGTTGAAGCCGCGGTTGCGAATCGGATCGTACGGTCCCGCGCGCTCGAGGTGAGCCGGGATGAAATAGCTGGTCGTCGGCGCTTTTTCATTCATCCACTTGATGCCTTCGACGGTCTTCAAATGGCCCAGATTTGCCGTAGCGGCAGAGTTCGTGCCCGTGATCTTGCGCGCCACCGAATCGAGTTGACCGTTGTTGGCACTGCCAGCGACGGTACAGTCGAACTGGTTCTCGGCACCGCGGCTGGTATCGGTATCGCTATTATCGAAGCAGTACTCGAACTGCGCCTGCAGTGTGGCATTTCCCGCTACACCAGCCTGGGGCCACGGAAGCTGACCCTTCAGCACGGTGGTCGACACGTGCTCATGACCAGGCACGTTTTGCTCCACGCCGATCCAGATCGGTTTTTGCCGTGCGCGGCTCTCGTCTTCCGTGACCTTGTACTGAAATTCCTTGATTTCCTGCCAGCGCCACATTGCCTTCGGGGTCGCGGTACCGTCGCCCTTGATGTCGGCGCGGCCATTTGGCAACGTTGCCTCCCAAGTCTGGCTCGGGCCTTTTTTCGTGCTGGCTGGCTGGCCACCGGTCGGATAGGTCGCGGGTGGATACGGTCCGGTCGGGCTGTTGGTCAAGCCGAGGCCTGCGGGAACAGGCTCGAACGGGTCTTCTGCCAACGTACAGTTGCGTGCACTGCTGCCACCATGATCGGCTTGGACGAACCAGTCGAGGTTGAAGGTTTTCGCCGATTTGTCGATCAGCTTCTTCATCGAAATCGAACCGTCCGAACAGGTGGTGTGATTATGAAAATCGCCGGTCACGTAGCTGCCGGCAGCCTTTGTGTTGGCTTTGTCGGCCGCATGTGCCGATTGCGCGCCAACGACGGACATCAAACCGACCAGCGACGAAACCGCCATCGCGATACGGCTGGGAGTAAATGTTTTGTTCATGGGGAATGCCTTTAATGTTCGCTGGTTGACGCTTAGATTGAGGAAGTCGCGGACTGGTCGCCGTACAAATAGAGGACGCCAGACACGATCTTGACCTTGGTCGTAATGTCGACCGTCGTCACGTCAACATCGGAATTGGTCAGCGTCGCCATCATGGTGCACACGGCATCGCTGTCGCAGTTGGTGAATGTGGCGTTTGAAAGTTGGCCTCCGGGAAACAGGGAGAGCTCAGCGTTTGCTGGCAGCGCTTGCGCATTTGCCGACAGTGCAGCGAGCACGTCGGCCTTCTTTACACCCATGTCCAGATACTTCGCGTCGTAGAGATCGGAAGCGGTCGGTGAAGTCAAACCGCTCGTGGTGTCTAGGCCCGCCAGAAAGAAATTGGTAGTCGAAAGTAATTTTGTTGCGTCGGCAGTGGCGCTGCTGCTTCCACCACCGCACGCACTTAAAATGGCGACCGTGCTTGCGGCAATGGCGAATAAAGGAATGCGATAGGACGTCATTTTTGTCTTCCCCGACTGTTGATTGATTGTTACGTTAGCGCGCAATTAATTGCTGATTTGAAATCAATTTGAGCTTAACAGCCGATTGTTACAACCTTGTTACGATTGACGACTTCGCGGGTACGGGAGTTGATAGGGGACATCTCGCTGAAAAATCAGGAAGATCGGGCGATGGGAACTGCGATGGAAACTGCCAGGCGGACTACCTGGCGCCGGAGAGGATCGCACACAGGTTAACCGCGACGAGCCGGTCAGGTCAGGTCAGTGCAGGGCAGGTGTAGGTGTAGGTGCAGGTGCAGGCTAAAGCAGAACGAGATTGTCTCGATGGATCAGTTCCGGCTCTTCGACGAAGCCGAGAATGGATAGAATTTCGGAAGAAGCGTGCCGCATGATGCGCCGCGTCTCGGAGCTGGTGTAGTTGGTGATGCCGCGCGCAATTGACACGCCATCGCTGCCGATGCAGGTGATCACGGCGCCCCGCCCGAACTCGCCACCGACTTCGACGACGCCGATTGCCAGGAGCGATTTTCCCTCGGAGACGACTTTTTGGGTTGCGCCGGCGTCCAGCACGACTCGGCCCGCCGTCTGCAAGTGATCCGCCATCCACTGCTTGCGGGCTGTCAATTGCGCCGTATGCGCGGTGAGCCGCGTGCCGATGGCTTCCCCTGCAGCCAGCCGGGTCAGGACATTGTCTTCCCGCCCCCACGCAATGACGGTGTGCGCGCCCGATGTCGCCGCCCGCTTGGCGGCCAGGATTTTGGTCAACATGCCGCCGCGTCCGATGGCACTCCCTGCACCACCGGCCATCGCTTCCAGGCTGGCGTCGCCGGCCCGCCCTTCATGCACGAACACTGCATCGGGATTGGAACGCGGATCGGCCGAATACAGGCCTTTCTGGTCCGTCAGGATGATCAAGGCATCGGCCTCGATCAGGTTGGCCACCAGGGCGCCCAGCGTGTCGTTGTCACCGAACTTGATCTCGTCCGTGACGACGGTATCGTTCTCGTTAATGATCGGCACCACGCCCAGCCGCAGCAACGTGAAGAGCGTCGAACGGGCATTGAGATACCGTTCGCGATCGGCCAGGTCGGCATGCGTCAGCAGGACCTGCGCAGTGCGCAACCGGTGCGCCGAAAAGCTGGTTTCGTAAATCTGCGCCAAGCCCATCTGACCCACTGCGGCGCACGCCTGCAGTTCATGAATGGCGGTCGGACGCCGCTCGAAACCAAGGCGTTGCATGCCTTCGGCAATGGCCCCCGAACTGACCAGCACCACTTCCTTGCCTAGCAAACGCAACTGCGCAATTTGCGCCGCCCAGCGTGCGATGGCCGCGTGATCGAGCCCGCGGCCATCGTTCGTTACCAGCGAGGACCCGACCTTGACGATCAGACGACGCGCTTTCTTGATCACATCTTGCATGACGCCGAATCCGTTATTCCATGACCTTGAAGCGAGGATCGTCCGGATCGATCGAGACGATGCTGCGTGCTTCCTCGACCATCTGCGTTTCTTCCGAACGGTATTCGGAGGCGCGTTGCTCGGCCAGGTAGTTGTAGATCTCGATGACCAGGTCTTCGCAACCTTCACGGGTGAGTGCGGAGATCTCGAACACCGGCCCCTTCCATCCGAAGCGCTTGATGAATGCCTTGACGCGCTTGGCGCGCTCCTCTTCCGGCACCATGTCGAGCTTGTTGAGGACCAGCCAGCGGGTCTTGTCGAACAGCGATTGATCGTACTTCTTCAATTCCTTGACGATCGCCTTGGCTTCCTTTACCGGGTCGACCGCTTCATCGAATGGCGCGAGGTCGACGATGTGCAGCAGTACCCGCGTGCGTTGCAGATGACGCAGGAACTGCACACCCAGACCGGCGCCGTCGGCCGCGCCTTCGATCAGGCCGGGAATGTCGGCGATCACGAAACTCTTTTCGTGACTCACGCGCACCACGCCCAGATTCGGGTGCAGGGTCGTGAAGGGATAGTCAGCGATCTTCGGCCGCGCATTCGATACGGCCGAAATGAAGGTCGACTTGCCGGCGTTCGGCATGCCGAGCAGGCCGACGTCCGCCAGCACTTTCAGCTCGAGGCGCAGTTCCCGGCGCTGACCTTCCTTGCCGTCGCCCTTCTGGCGCGGCGCCCGGTTGGTCGAACTCTTGAAATGGATATTGCCCCAGCCGCCTTCGCCGCCCTGGGCCAGCAGCGCCACCTGACCATGCTCGGTCAGATCGGCCACCAGTTCACCGTCGTTCTGATCGACGATGAGGGTGCCGACCGGCATACGCAGCATGATGTCGTCAGCGCCCTTGCCGTAGCAATCGGCACCGCGACCGTTTTCGCCATTACGGCCCTTGTGCAACTTCGAGAAACGGAAGTCGACCAGTGTGTTGATGTTCCGGTCGGCGACAGCCCAGATGCTGCTGCCCTTGCCGCCGTCGCCACCATCCGGGCCACCGAATGGCCGGAATTTTTCCCGGCAAAAGGAGGCAACGCCGTTGCCGCCATCGCCAGCGATGACTTCGATTTTTGCTTCGTCGATAAACTTCATTTTGAACCGCCAAAAAACAAAAAAGGCTCTACCTTGGCAGAGCCTTTCGATTGAAGGCTTGCGCCTCAGACCGCGAGTAAAACAATGTGGAAAAGTTTTGCCAGCGGTCTTGTCTTACATGCTCGGATTGACTGTTGCCAGCTTACGCTGCAACTGCCTCAGCCGGGACTGCAACTGGTACGACCGTCACGAACTGGCGTTGTGCCGCGCCCTTGACGAGAAACTGTACCTTGCCCTGCACCAGCGCGAACAAGGTGTGATCCTTGCCCATGCCGACGTTTTCACCCGGGTGGGTTTTGGTACCGCGTTGGCGAATGATGATGCCGCCGGCATTGATTGCCTGACCGCCATACACTTTCACGCCAAGTCGCTTTGACTCGGAATCGCGACCGTTTCGCGTCGTGCCGCCGCCTTTTTTATGTGCCATTTCAGACTCCTGGATAACTGGTTAGTTTGTTCGCTCGATCAGCCGATGATTCAGCCGAGGATCGAAACGATTTGCAATTCGGTATAGTTCTGACGGTGGCCTTGGTGCTTCTGGTAATGCTTACGGCGACGCATCTTGAAAATCTTTACCTTATCGTGGCGACCATGCGCCAAAACCGTAGCCAGTACCGTCGCACCTTCAACCAATGGCGCACCAAAACGAATGGTGTCGCCCGCGCCCACTGCGAGCACTTGATCGATGGTGATTTCGGAACCAATGTCTGCCGGTATCTGTTCTACTTTGAATTTTTCGCCAGCGACAACTTTGTATTGCTTGCCACCGGTTTTTATGACCGCGTACATGAGAAACCTCATCAAA
>JACMRD010000072.1 GCA_014376645.1 Herminiimonas sp.
CTGCTCCTGGCAGATGCCGCCATTCGACCGAAAGAAAACCGCGCCGATGGCATCGGCGACAGCCGCAGCTGGTGTCGCGCGCCGGGATTTGCGGCGCAATTGCCGCATCTACAGGTCGATCCGCAAAGCCGCTAGTTCGGCAATCAATAGAATGATAGCACTCCGCGACATTGGGGGTGGATTACATGCGAATCCAGATACCGGTTCTTGCGCTCGGACTGTTAGCTGTACCGGCCTTTGCGTCCGGCGGTGGTGGCGGGGGCGGCATGCCTTCGTTACCCAGCGCCAGCGCGCCGCAATATGACGCGGCAGCCGAGTATCGCACGGGTGTTGCCGCACTTCAGGCCAAGGATTTCAAAGCTGCCAAGACGGCTTTTGATCATGCCCTTTCAGTCGCGTCGCGCGATGCCAACACCCAGTATCTGGCCGGCGTGGCGCGAACCGGGCTTGGCGACCTGAAGGGCGCGCGGAAATTCTACGCCAAGGCGGCAAAGCTTGATGCGAACATAATTGTCGCCTGGCGCGATCTGGGCGTCACGGACGGCCAGCTTGGCGACAAGGTGAAGGCCCAGGAAACCCTCTCCGCCATCAGGGCGCAGCGCAGCGCCTGCGCCGAAACCTGCCCGCAGGCGGCTGCGCTTAAGGAGGCCGATGAGGCCGTGGCTGCAGCACTCAACGGGGTACCCACCGTATCGGCTGCCCCGGCAGCAGGTGCCGCGGCTGGAGCACTGCTGTTCGCGTCCAGCGGCTTTGGCGACAGTGAATATCTGGCCGCCGTCGCGCTGATCAATGATCGCAAATATGCACAGGCGATCGAGACGCTGCAATCGGCCCAGCGGGCCTTTGGTGCCCATCCCGATATCCTGACCTATCTGGGCTTTGCCAATCGCAAGCTTGGCCGCTTCGACATTGCCGAGAGCTATTACCGGGCAGCGCTTGCCGCAGCACCCGCTCATCGCGGCGCTACCGAATATTTCGGCGAGTTAATGGTCGAACGACGCGACATCGCCGGCGCGCGGCGGATGCTGGTCAAGCTTGACGCGCAATGCCGTTTTGGATGCATCGAAGCAGAGGAGCTGCGCGCTTGGATCAGCGTCGGACATTCACCGCATTCGCTGTAGCGCTAATTTCGGTTCTGACGGTTGGTATCGCCGCGGCAGCAAGCCAGTTATCGCCGCCGTTGCGCGAAATGCGGTGGATCGACCCTGGCTTGCCGCCTGCCGAGGTGGTGCGGGCACTGACGACCGAGCCTGCCGAATGTCTGCTGGTGCCAGGCGATGCGACGGAACAGGCAAAGATTGCCATCGGCCGCGCGGTTTTTCGATCGCCGTTATTGCTCGGCGGGCAAGCGGCGCGGGCCGGCGTATCGTGCGCCTCATGCCACCGCGCCGGTCGCGGCAATCCGCACTTTACCTTTCCCGGCGTATCGGGCGCGCCTGGCACGGCCGATGTCACCAGCTCGCTATTCAGCAGCAAGCGCGGCGACGGCGTCTTCAATCCCAAGCCGATCCCCGATCTTGTCACCGATTTAGCCAAGGTGGATCACAACCCGGCAAAGCCCGATCTGCGCCGCTTCATCCATGGCCAGATCGTCGAGGAGTTCGACGGGCTTGAACCGCCTGCCGCCGTGCTTGATGGACTCGCTGCCTATGTCGGTGCTTTGGGCGGGCCATGCGGCAGCGATATGGCACGCACGGCTGCGGGTGAAGCAGCGACTGCCCGCGCCGCAATCGCGGCAGCGCGCGCGCTTTTGCAGGTGCCCGACCAACAGGCGGCTCATCTGCTGTTGGCGGCGGCGCGGTCGGCACTGGGACGGCTCGACGAACGTTATGCCGGCGTTCCCGGAATCGACCGCCGGTTGGCGGCTCGCGACGGGGAGTTGCGGCAGGTGCAGGTTCTGGAGATAACCGACCCGGTGGCCGCTATCGGGGCACTCGATCGCTGGACGCGGAGGTTCAACAAGGACACCGGAGAGTTGCGCATCGCCCAAGATCGCTCATTGTATTCGGCCACCATTGTCGAAACGACGCTATCGAAAACCCAATCGCGTTAGGCTGACCCTGAAGGGAAACCATTTCTCGCTTTGTATCAGCCGCTGCTTTCCTCGTGATCCACGCCACGGGTGCGACAGCCGCCGGGCCGGCGAACCCTGATCCGGCTGCGGTCATCGCTGGCAGCTAGAGCGGTTTCCCATCAGTCTGCATCATAGCCGCTGTTGGCGAAGTAGTTCGCGCACTCCTGTGGGGAGTATGGGTCGAGGATGCGGCCGATGGCGTTCCAGAGGCCGTGGATGGTGCGCTCGGCGGCTTTGCGCAGATGCGCCTTCAGC
>JACMRD010000311.1 GCA_014376645.1 Herminiimonas sp.
GAAATGAGGAAGAAACGCACGGCGTCGCGGCCGCGCGTGAGGTCGCGTGCAAGGCCGTCTGAGACTCCCGGCTCGCCCGACACGGCTTCGGCCACCTCGCCGCTGGACCATTCGATCAGGTCGCGCAGCGTGACATACGATCCGGCGCGCTTGGAGATCTTGACCTCCTCGCCGTTCTTCATGACGGTGACCATCTTGTGCAGCACGTAGTCGGGATAGCCGGCCGGTATGCCGAGTCCGACCGCCTGCAGGCCGGCGCGCACGCGGGCGATGGTGCCGTGATGATCGCTACCCTGAACGTTGATGACCTTGCCGTAACCGCGCTGCCACTTGTTGATGTGGTACGCCACGTCCGGCACGAAGTAGGTGAAGGTGCCGTCCGACTTGCGCATGACGCGGTCCTTGTCGTCGCCGTAGTCGGTGCTGCGCAACCACAGCGCGCCATCGAGTTCGTAGGTCTTGCCGGAAGCGATCAGGGCGGCGACGGCGGCGGCGACCTTGCCGTCGCTGTAGAGCGAGGTCTCCAGGTAGTAATTGTCGAATCTGACGCCGAATGCCTGCAGATCGAGGTCCTGCTCGCGGCGCAGATAGGCGACGGCGAACTGGCGGATCGAATCGAGGTCCTCGACCTCGCCGCTGGCCTGCACGGAGTCGCCCGTGCCGGCAGCGATGGCTTTCCTTGCCAGGAAATCGACGGCGATGTCCTGGATGTAGCTGCCGTTGTAGGCCGTTTCGGGCCAGGCCGGATCGCCCGGCGCCAGGCCGCGGGTGCGCGCCTGCACGGACAGCGCCAGGTTGGCGATCTGGACACCGGCGTCGTTGTAGTAATACTCGCGCAGCACCGCATAACCCTGCGATTCGAACAGCGCGGCCATGGCGTCGCCCAGGGCACCCTGGCGTCCGTGGCCCACGTGCAGGGGTCCGGTCGGATTGGCGGAGACAAATTCGACCAGCACTTTCTTGCCGGCACCGGCACGACTCTGGCCGTAGGCCGCACCCCCGCGCACGATCTCGCCGACGACTGCCTGGCGCGCAGCCGAAGCCAACCGGAGGTTGATGAAACCGGGACCGGCGATCTCGATGCTGTCGATCAGACCGACGCGGTCCGGGTCAGCCAACACGCTGGCCACCAGCGCCTGGGCGAGGTCGCGCGGATTCTTCTTGAGACGCTTGGCCAGCTGCATGGCGATGTTGCAAGCGATGTCGCCATGCGACGGGTCACGCGGGCGCTCCAGCACGACCTCCGCGGTCACGTCGGTGCCCGCCAGATGAGGAGCGAGAGCGGTCTGGAAAAGCGCAGCGATACGGTGTTTTTGTGAAAAAAGCATGGGCGGGCGACGGTGGTTGGCAGATAGAAAATGGTTCGGAACAGACAGTGCGCATGTCGGGAAACCCGGCACTGCCGGCGGTGCCGGTAGTGCCCGAGGCCCGCATTCGCGTTCGGGCAGCCGCGTTTGCAGGTATGGCCGATGGCGGCGGTCGGCAGTGCCGTGAATGCAGGAATTATACTGGCTCGACCACGCTCATCAGCCCAATTTATCCCGGCAATACGAATCCAGGAAGCGGTCCAGGGCGAAGGCCTCGGGATTCCACGGTTGGCTCGAGAGTCGCCGGTGCGCTTCGAAGACGTACGTCTGCGCAGCCGCCTGGCCACCATCGTCGAGTTGCACCTGTACCGGCGTGCGCCGATACTCGTCGCCCTCGAAATGATCCAGCATCGCCATGTCCGCCACGCCGACATCGAAATACAGGACGCCGGCGACCGTGGCGCCGTCCATCGGCACCATGCCGGGATAGGTATCGTCGACCAAGGCAAAGCGGCCATGACCGTCGAGCCGCGCCGCAGCGCTGCGATAGCGCCCCTGCACCACCCGCTCCCAGACCGGGGCAAACATCAGCGACCCGTAAGTAAAGACATTGTGCGTCGGGGCATCTTGCGTCGGGACGTGCTGGAACATGGCGGGGATTCCGGGAGAAATTGAATAGGGCGCTCGCGGACCGGTCTGGCCTCGTGGCGGCGGGTCATGCACTGCCCTGTGATTCTACCGATTTTTGTGCGTCCATCGCCATGCCGATTCAGTCTCCGACACACAGGCTACTCAAGCATAAAGGAGAGCAACCGGTCAAAAAACAGCCCCAGTTCCTCAACAAAAACCAAAAGATTCAATGGCTATTGACTGAAAGTAACAAAATGCCTAAGTTACATCCAGGCATTAAAACCCACCATTGGGCACTCAAGGGAGAACAACGTGGACTTGTACAAATCATCGGCTGACCATTCATGCAAGGATGAAGGGATGCTCAAGCAGTTGTCATTGCTTAACAAGGTGACGAAACAGGAATTCGATCAGGCCGAAGAGTTGATCCAGTCGCGTCTGCAATCCGCAATTTCATCCTTGGAGCAATCCAGTACAGCGATCCGCATGATGCTGTCCGCGCAAAGTCCGGCAGATCAGGCATCCGAAGCCGGCATCGCCCTGCGCCGCGATCTGGAGGCGCTGCTGGCCAGCAGCACCCACCTGAACCGGCTGGCCAACCTGATGCAGACGGACTTCAGCGCCACCCGCAACGCCTGCGAACAGCAAACCGACAGCTCGATCGCCCGGGTCGTGGCAGCCATCGACCAGCACCGCTCGGAAGTCCAGGACAATGCGATCGCAATGACCGAAGCAGCGCTCGTCAAGGCCCGTGGGCCGTCAGCCGCCACCCAGGCGCGTCGGATCACCGACCGTCGCCCACGTTAGAGCTCACCCATGATTGCACAGGTCCTGCAGGAGTCCCGTTCCTCTACCAATCCGCGCAAGACACTGCGCTCACGCGGCCTGCTCGTGCCCGCTGGCGGCGCCGGAATCGACGTGCGGACTGTCGACATCACCGTCGGGGGACTGAGCGTGATGGCAAACGATCATCTGGTCGTGGGCAGTCGATACGCTCTGACCTTTGCCATACCGCGACGGGGGACGTTATATATCCTCACGGCCGAGGTCGCGGTGGTCTATTCCACGCAGAGCGCGACCCGGGACGTGCGCGTGGGCCTGCGCTTCGTGATGCCGGACGCCCGGCGCGCCGAGCTGATCGCCGGCCTGCATTGATACCGCCTTCAGGCAGCGGATTGCTCGCTACAGTACGCCTGTAACGTGACTGCCGGATCGGCGATCAGGCACGCCACCGGACCTGCCGTGACGGTCGGTGATCCCGGACCTGCCACGCTCTGCTGCAACTGCATGAGAACCTGCAGTTTGTCCGGACCGACTGCCCACACTTTGCATCGACCCTGCTTCCGCAACGCCGCCAACGACAGGCTCACGCGCGCGTGCGGCGCCGAATTCGGCTGTACGGCCAGGTAACGCAACGCCGTCGTGCGCGCCAGCGGCCACTGCGCCGCATCGGCGAACAGCGAGGCTGTGTGGCCGTCGGTGCCCACCCCCAGCACCACCACGGCCGGTCGCGCCAATGCCGGATTAGCATTCGCCTCGGCAGCTGCCTGTTGGGCCCACTCCCAGGGGTCGGATCCGGCAAGCGCCCGGTCCTCGGGCATCAGGCCGATCCAGCGCGCCGCCGCCGCCGCACCGCACATCAGATGCGACCGCACCAGCGCCGCGTTGGAAGCCGAGTCGTCACTGCGCACGCAACGCTCGTCGACCAGCGAGATGTCGATCCGCGTCCAGTCGAGCGGCTGCGCGCTCAGCGCCTCGAACAGGACCAGCGGACTACGCCCGCCCGACACCAGCAGCAAGGCGCGCGGCTGGTGTCGAAGCGCGGCACCAAGCCCAGCGCCGATCGCCTGCGCCAGAGCGGCGGCAGCCTGTGCCGCATCGGGAAAACGCTCGATTGAAAGTGTCATCGGTGTACCTTGGAGTGGCGTGATGGTAGAGAACGGCTTGCGAGACATTTTAATCGCGCATCCGCCAGGATGATGCGGCGCACCAGAAAAAGTGCCCGCCATGTTGCCTGCAATCGCCTCCCGGATTGTTGTCGAAAACTCCACCATGTGCCTCTCGCCTGTGATAAAACCAAGCACCGCTCGCAAAGACGACGGCAGGCAGTTCCAAAAAATCAATCAAGAACAGAGGGCGACACCCATGAATCCATCCAAGGCTGGCAAGCCGCAGCATTTGCAACCGCATTCCTCCCTGCAGCGCCACGCGCCTGCACGACACCACAAGACGTGCATGGCGACGGCCATCGGCCTGGTCTTCCTGAATGCCTGCGGCGGCAGCACCGCGGTCGAAAACATCAACGTCAAACCAGTCTATCTCGGACTGGTCTCCAGCACGCTCTACGATGGCGTCAGCGACGACCTCCTGACCGCAGGACTGGGCAAGACCAAGCTCGGCGGCACCGCGCCGACGCTGGCCAATCCATTGCAGCCGACGGCGGCCGAACTGCGCAAGCTGGCCATTTTCACCAATTACCGTGCGGTGCTCGACATCACGCCGGGCGGCGGATACGGGACGCTGTACGGCCCCAACGTCGACATCAACGGCAACAGCACGACTTCCGAAGGGCTGATCGCCGGCACTGAATACATTGCCTACACCGACGACGGTACGGGCGACCAGAACGTGACCCTGATGGTGCAGGTACCGGCCAGCTTCAATCCGGCCAGCCCGTGCATCATCACCGGCACCTCCAGCGGCTCGCGCGGCGTGTACGGCGCCATCGGCAGTTCCGGCGAATGGGGCCTCAAGCACGGCTGCGCGGTGGCCTACACCGACAAGGGTACCGGCAACGGCATTCACGACCTCCAGAACAACACGGTCCACCTGCAGAACGGCGTGCGCAGCGATGCCACGGCCGCCGGCAAGAACGCCAACTTCACGGCGGCGATCACCGATACCGAACGCGCAGCCTTCAACGCCGCCACGCCGAACCGGTTTGCGGTCAAGCACGCGCATTCGCAGCAGAATCCTGAAAAGGACTGGGGCAAGTGGACCCTGCAGTCGATCGAGTTCGCCTACTTCATCCTGAATGAAAAATTCGGCGCGTTGGCGAAGGACGGCACCCGCCGTCTGCAAACCCTGGAGCCGAAGAACACGATCGTGATCGCCTCCAGCATTTCCAACGGCGCCGGCGCCGCGCTGGCCGCTGCAGAACAAGATACCAAGGGCCTGATCACGGGCGTCGCCGTGGCCGAACCGCACGTGCAGATGACGCCCGACAGCAAATTGAGCGTCACCCGAGGCGGCACCACGCTGGTCGGCACCGGCCGGCCGTTGTACGACTACTTTACCCTGGCCAATCTGCTGCAACCATGCGCGGCGCTGGTGTCGCCGACGACCAACGTGTTCAACACGGTCAACGTACCGATCGCCACGGCCCGTTGCGCAGCGCTCAAGTCCAACGGCATCATCACCGGCACCACCACCGCCGAGCAGGCCGCCAGCGCCCAGAACGGTTTGCTGGCCGCCGGCTGGCAAGCCGAAAGCAACGACCTGCAGGCTGCCATGTTTGCCTTCGCCACACCGGCGATCGCCATGACCTACAGCAATACGCTGGGGCGTTTCAGCGTCAAGGACAACCTGTGCGGATTCAGCTTTTCCGGTGCGACTGCCGGGTTGCCGACCTCGTTCGGCACCGGCAACGGGATTCCTCCCAGCGCGGGCATTGCGATCTTCAATAACAACAGCGTCGGTGGACCGATCGCCGATGCCGTGTCGATCAGCCCGAGCACCAAGGTACAGGACTACAACATCGATGGCGCCCTCTGTCAGCGCGAGCTGGCCGTCGGCACCAGTGCCAATGCAAAACGTCTCCAGACCGGCATTGCCGAAGCTACCCGCACCGGCAATTTGAAAGGCAAGCCAGCCCTGATCGTCCATGGCCGGTCCGACACGCTGATTCCGGTGGCCTTCGCTTCTCGTCCGTACTTTGGCGTGAACCAGATGGTCGAAGGCGCCAACAGCAAGCTGTCGTACATCGAGATCACGAACGGGCAGCATTTCGACTCGTTCCTGGGTTTTCCGGGTTTCGACGCCCGCTTCGTGCCGGTGCACCGGTATCTGATCCAGGCGCTCGACCTGATGTACGCCAACCTGAAAACCGGCGCCGCCCTGCCACCGAGCCAGGTCGTGCGCACCACGCCGCGCGGCCTGACGGGCGCTACTGCCAACCCGATCAGCCTGGCCAACGTACCGGCGATCAAGGCTGCGCCGGCGGCGACGGACAAGATCACGTTTGCCAACAACGTGGTCACCATCCCGAACTAAGCGTCAAAGTAGCAATCAAAGCCGCCTGTTTCGCACCAGGCGGGTTTTTTTCGTCAACACGCCCGGGGCTTTGCGCTGATCAAACGATGGGCGCAAGGAACTATTGATCCCACGTTCGATCTCAGTTTCCTGAGAATCAAGTTTTTGGTGAAAAATGCCGCAGTCCGGCAACAACGGAACGGGGGCGTCCGTCACCGGCCCCAGTCAAGGCAGCGCCTGCGATCTGACCGAACTCCTCGCCATCCTGCCGACGGCAGTGTATGTCTGCGACGCCGATGGCATGATCGAAACGTTCAATCCCAGTGCCGCGCGACTGTGGGGCCGGGAGCCGCACTGCGCCGATCCGGCCGAACGCTATTGCGGCGCGCTTCGGCTCTATGGCAGCGACGGCGCCTTCATTCCCCATGCCGAATGTCCGATGGCGCGGGTGCTCCACGGCGGTTACGCTGAAATCAACCAAGAACTGACAATCGAGCGTCTGGATGGCTCGCGCCGCGTTGTGATGGTCAACATCGCGGCGCGCCGCAATGCTGCCGGCATGCTCACCGGCGCCGTCAACTGCATGACCGACATCACCGACCGCAAGGTCGCCGAACAGCGCATCCGCTACCTGGCGCATTACGATCCCCTGACGGGCCTGCCCAGCCGGACACTGCTGCACGACCGGTTGCAACAGGAGATATCGCACGCCAACCGCCACGCCAGTCAAGTAGCGGTCCTGGTTCTCGACCTCGACCATTTCGGCCACGCGAACCAGACGCAGGGACACGCACGAGGCGACCGCCTGTTGCAGACGGTCGCAGTGCGCTTGCGCGAATGTCTGCGCGAAGGCGACAGCGTGGCACACCTGGGCGGGGACGGATTCGTCCTGACCACACCGCTCGTGCACGGTAACCGGGATGCGGCACTGGTGGCGCAAAAGCTGCTGGCCGCGCTCGCTCCCCCGATCGTCATCCAGGACACGATCGTGCAGATCGGCGCGAGCATTGGCATCAGCCTGTATCCAAACGACGGCCTCGACGCCGACAGCCTGATCGGCGCCGCCGATACCGCGATGGTGCACGCCAAGGAACGCGGGCGCGGCAATTACCAGTTCTTTACCGCCGTCCTGGACCGCGCCGCCCATCTCCAGCATGACATGGAGATCGACCTGCGCGGTGCGCTGGCCCGGGATGAACTGGAAGTCCATTTCCAGCCACAGGTCGATCTGCGCAGCGGCAGCATCTGTGCGGCCGAGGCCTTGTTGCGCTGGCGTCGTGTACAGCAACCGCCGCTGCCGTGCAGCGAGTTCATTGCGATCGCCGAGCAATCCGGCCTGATCGTGCCAATCGGGGAATGGGTGCTGCGCCAGGCTTGCGTCGAGGCGCGGCAATGGCGGCAACAGAGCGCCGCCGACGTGCGCGTCGCAGTCAATCTGTCGGCGCGCCAGTTCCTGCACAAGGACTTGCTGGCGATGGTCAAGCGCACCCTGGAAGAGACGGGCTTGCCCGCCAGCGCGCTGTCCCTGGAAATCAACGAATCGGTCCTGATGGAACGCGGCCGCGAGAGCGTGGCGATCCTGAAAAAAATCAACACGCTGGGGGTAGCGCTGTTGATCGACGATTTCGGCACCGGCAACGCCAGCCTGGCGCATCTGCAGCGCTTTCCGGTGCAGGCCCTGAAGATCGACCGCTCTTTCATCCATGGCGTGGACACCGATGGCAGCGATACGGCGATGGTCAGGGCCATCATCGCCATGGCACACAGCCTGGATCTCAAAGTGCTGGCCGGAGGTGTGGAAAACGCGCGCCAGGCCGAAGTTTTGCTGGGTTGCAAATGCTGCGAGGCACAGGGTTATTTTTACAGCAAGGCGGTGCCGGCGCCAGTCTTCACCCAACTTCTCGGCGCAGGATTCGCACCGATGCGCGCGGCCTGGCTGGATTGAAGGCCGGTGGTCGCGAGAGTCATCGGCATGGCCACCAGCTTGGCAGACGACCGCAGCGCCGCCGGTGCGACGCCCCGGGTCAGCTCTGCCAGGACTTGCGGGCACGCTCCCGCACGGCCATGCGTACGCTGTCGGGCATCGGCGTGCGCGCACCCGGCGTGTCGGCGCTGAACCAGACGCATTGCTCGAAGTGCTTGAGCATGCCGGTGGTAATGAAGCGGGTGCGAGAGGCCAGCACATGCCGGTCACCAAGGCGGCTCTGCTGCTTGATGAAAAACTTTTGCGGCACGATCAGGTGCAGATAGTCCTTCGCACGCGTCATGGCGACATAGAGCAGCCGCCGCTCTTCGTCCAGCTCGGCATTCGACCCGGTGGACAGGTCCGACGGCAGGCAACCATCGACCACGTTCAGCACATGCACCGAAGTCCACTCCTGGCCCTTTGCCGAGTGGATGGTCGAGAGGATCAGGTAATCCTCGTCAAGCAGCGGGACACCGGCTCGGTCGCTGGTGGCCTCCGGCGGATCGAGCGTAATCTCGGCCAGGAAACGCTCACGCGAGGCATAACCGGCAGCCAGGTGCACCAACTGATCGAGATCGATCGCCCGCACTTCGGCATCGTCGTGCAGGCGCTGCAGATGCGGCAGGTACCAGTCACATGCCAGCGCCAACTCGGCCGGCCAGGCCGCGTGCACCGATCCCGGACGCAACGCCTCCAGCACATCGACGAAAGCCCGCCAGTCTCCGGCGGCTGCGGCCGGTGGCTTAAAGGCGGCGACCGCGGCCAGTGCCGCCTGCGCATCGGAAGCGGCCGCAACCAGATCCAGGATTCGCCCGGCGATGGTCGGACCGATGCCGGGAATGAGCTGCAGCAGCCGGAAGCCGGCAATCCGCCCGCCCGGGTTCTGCGTGAAGCGCAACAGCGACAACAGATCCTTGATATGGGTCGCTTCCAGAAATTTCAGCCCACCGAATTTGACGAACGGTATGTTGCGCCGGACCAGTTCGAGCTCCAGCGCGGCACTGTGGGTCGCAGTGCGGAACAGCACGGCCTGTGCCTTTAACTTGATGCCCGACTCGCGGTGTTCCAGCACCCTATTGGCGACCCAGCGTGCCTGTTCCGCTTCGTCCGGAATCAGGACCAGTTCCGGCTTGCGGGTCGATGCGCGATCGGTCCAGAGAGTCTTCGCATGGCGCTCGACGGCGGCGGCGATCACCGCATTCGAGGCGTCGAGGATCGGTTGCGTCGAACGGTAATTACGCTGCAGCGTGACAACCCGGACCGCTTGGGTAAACTGCTGTTCGAAATCGAGGATGTTGCGCACCGTGGCGCCGCGAAAGGAATAGATCGACTGGGCGTCGTCGCCGACGACCATCACGCCCTGCCCGCGCGGTTTCAGGCGCTGCAGGATGGTCGCCTGCAACCGGTTGGTATCCTGGTATTCATCGACCAGAACATGGTCGAACCTGGCGCCGATGTCCTGCGCCAGCACCGCATCGCTCAGCATGTCGGCCCAGAACAGCAGCAAGTCGTCGTAGTCCAGCACATTCTGCTGCTCCTTGGCATCGACGTAACCGGCAAACAGGGCGTTGAGTTCGGTCTCCCATTCTCCGCACCACGGAAAAACCGTCTTCAGGACCTCGGTCAGGCTCACTTCGGCATTGACGACCCGCGAGTAGATCGCCAGGCAGGTCGACTTCAGGGGAAAACGCTTGGCCGTACCCGACAGGCCCTGCGCATGGCGCACCAGTCCCATCAAATCCTCGGCGTCGCCGCGGTCGTGGATCGTGAAACCGGGCGTCAGGCCGATGTGGCTGGCGTACTGCTGGAGCAGGCGCGCGCCGATGCCGTGAAAGGTGCCGGCCCAGGCCAGGCCGGCCGGCGCCTCGGCCACCCGCATTGAGCCAATGCCTGAGCCGACCCCTGCGCCGCGCTGGGCAGTCATGACCCGTTGCAACACATAACCGGTGCGGCGGGCCATCTCGCCAGCGGCACGGCGCGAGAAGGTCAGCAACAGGATGCGCTGCGGATCGATCCCGCTGACGATCAAGCGCGCCACCCGGTGCGCCAGGGTGCTGGTCTTGCCGGAACCGGCGCCGGCGACAACCAGCAGCGGCCGCACCACGTCCGGAACGCACCCGATGTCGTGATCGACGGCGGTGCGCTGATCATCGTTCAGGCTGGCGAAGGGATCGGATGCTGGCGCGAGCGCCGCGGTTAAGGACATGAGGGGCTGGCCTGCGGGATGAAAAGCGTCGACTGTACCGTCATATCGTCCAACGCGGCAAGGCATCCGAGAGCGGACCATGCGCGCTACCGTCGGCAGCATGAAGCAGCCGATCGACTTCCATCTCGACGCTCACGATCGCGCGGGCCGGACCATGCCGACGTCTATCGTTGGTATGGATTGCACCGGTGCCTCGATCCGGTCTGCCTGGACAGCGGTCGGAAAAGTGGGAAGCCTGAATGAACGGTGGTGGTATGCACGTGGTGCTGCCGTGATGCCGACTTGATGCGGACGTGCTGCAAATCTGGTGGTGCGACCGACAGGAATCGAACCTGTATCTAAAGCTTCGGAGGCTTCTATCCTATCCGTTGGACGACGGTCGCAGCGCGCGCCCCTGCAGAAGCGGGTCTGATGAATCTCGGACCGCTCCCTAATGCAC
>JACMRD010000073.1 GCA_014376645.1 Herminiimonas sp.
AAGAACAGATTTTCTGGTGCAGGACAGCGCGCTCAGTGACGCCAACCTGCCGCTACGGCTACCTGTCCTCACGGCTGTGCCATAGCCGCAGCACATAAATCGTCTCTGCGTGGATTTCGTAACGGATCTCGTAGTCCCGTACGAGAATGCGGCGCACTTCACGCGGGTCGAACTCGTCGGGCCTTTCGCCAATGCGCGGATTGGCAAGCAGATGTTCCGGCGCGGCGACGACAGCCCGCACCATCCGCGCGGCCGCCGTCTGGCTATCAGGTGCGAGAAATTCATACGACCGGGCCAGATTAAATAGCGATTTGCTAGTCCACTGCAAGCGCATCAACGCGGTACCGGCAACACATCCACGGTACCCAGACTATCGGCCCAGGCTTGGACGCTTTCGTGGTCAACGACACGTGCGGCATCCACGTCTGCCATGGCCTCACGCGTCAGTCGATGACGTTCTTCTTCCTGTTCGATCCATGCGGTCAGCGCCTGCTTGACGATCCAGCCTCGGGAGCGCTCCATTTTTGCCGCCAACAGATCGACCTTTTCGGCCAGCGGTCGCGGAACATGCGCGGTCGATACTCTGGTTTCAACCTGCGCCATTGCATTCTCCTGTCTATCTGCGATTGCTTAATCATAGTGATTAACACTAATTGGTGCAGCCTGACATTCAAAGTGCTGTCCCGACCTCACCGCCGCTCACGGTAATCACAAATCAAACCGCATCTCAGCCGCATAACTGCGCTGCGGATACGGATGAAAATTCCAGTACTTGTAGTTGTTCAGATTGTCGATGCCGAACGTGGTGGTCCACTGCGGATCGATCCGGTAGCTCGCCAGCGCCGTGGCACGCCACACTGGTACGCGCGGCTGGACTTTGCCGATCGTGTCGCCGGGGGTGCTGACGAATCCGGCATTGTCCTTGATCCGTGAATCGGCGTACGTCACGCTGCCCGACAGGTCCAGTCCTTTCCGGATCAGGTCATTGCCGCTCAATGCCAGTTCCACACCGTTGGTCTGGATCCGGGCGACGTTCTGCACCCGGCTGATGTTGCTGTTGGCCGCAGGATCGAAGTTGGTTTGCGCGTACAGCGAGTCGTGGACGTTTTCGGTGAAGAAGGTCAGACGCAGCAGCGCGTTACCCAGATCCTTTTCTGCCGTGAGTTCGGTGGTCCAGGATTTCTCAGGTTTCAGGTTGGGGTCGTTGATGTAGCGTGAATTGGTGGTCGCGGTCGCGCCATTGAGTTCCGAGACGGTCGGCATGCGGACCGCGCGGCCGAACGACGCCTTGAGCACGGGGTCCGGAGACTATTGATACCACAAGGCCCCTTCGGCGAGGTGAAGGTCTCGCTGCATCCCGGGTAGGTCGTGTTGGCCGCGCTGGTGGCGGAGAAGCGCGTGAAGTCGTCGGTGGTGCGCCAATTTTCAAGCCGCACTCCCAGTACCGCCTGCCACTGCGGCGACAGGACCCAGCGGTCCTGGGCGTACAGGCTGCGCAGCGTGGCCTTGCCGCCGACTTCGTTGGCCAGCGTGCCGGCGTCCTCGGTGAGCCAGTTACCGGCGATGTTGGATTTCAGGATGTGCAGCTTGTAATTCTCTTGCTGGAGTCCGAAGTCGACGAAATGCGCGCCACCCCGTCCCTGCGGCCGCCAGATGGCTTTCAACGCCAGCGTGTTCCAGCCCGTACCGTCCTGATTCGGGATCGTGCCGGCGCCGCCATTGGCCGCAGCGGACGATGCCACGGTTGCCACGCGCTGCTGGTCCTTTACATAGTCAACGATGCGGCCGGCGGCTTCCCAGTCCCAGGTGCCCTTCGTATTGGATTTAAGCGAAAGCCCTTGCATGATGTGCTGCAGCGAGTCGTTGCTCAGACTGAAATCGGTCGGCGTCAACGTGTAGCCCTTGCCGCCGATGCTGACCGGGCTGGAGTAGACCGGCGCGCCGGTTGCGGCGTTGCGCAGATAGGTGTTCGGCCGGCCTTCGGCAGTGTTCTCCCGATAGCCCAGGGTGTAACTGGCGCGTACCGTCGGCGAAAAATCATAGGCGAGACTGTGCCGCGGCCCACAAAAACAGCGGACGTGGTGACTGATAAAAAAGCGCGGGAAAAAAATCCTGATTGGCAAGCATGGGAACCGTAAAGCTCACCGTCGGTGGCAGATCGAATGCACCGACATGATTACAGCAGAACAGGCAATGCGCGACATGTTTCTCGTGATCGGCACACACCATCCCGAAGCTGCGGATCAGGTGCGGGGACGCGCCAGACCGAGGTAGGTATCGACCACTCTTTGATCATGCGCGACCTCGGCCGCCGGACCGGACAGCACCACCTCGCCCAGTTCCAGCACGGTCGCCTGATCGGCCACCTGCAGCGCGGCGCGCGCATTTTGTTCCACCAGAAGAATCGCCACGCCGGTCTGGCGCAGGCGCACGATGATCTGGTAGATCTCTTTGGTGATCAGCGGCGCCAGTCCCAGGCTCGGCTCGTCGAGCATCAGCAGGCGCGGCTTGGCCATCAGCGCGCGTCCGACCGCCAGCATCTGGCGCTCGCCGCCCGACAGCGTGCCTGCTGCCTGCCGGCGGCGCTCGCGCAGGCGCGGAAACAGGTCATAGACCACCTCGCGCTGATCGTCGTAGCCGGCTTCGCGCGCCCGGTAGCGGCGGTAACTGCCCAGCAGCAAATTGTCTTCCACCGTCATGCTGGCGAACAGTTCACGCTTCTCCGGGACCAGCGACATGCCGCGCGCGACCCGGGCCTCGATCGGCACGCCGGCCAGATCGCGACCGTCAAGCAGCACCGTGCCGCGCGCCGAACCGATCGTCGGCAAGGCGCCGGCGATCGCATTGAGCAGGGTCGACTTGCCGGCGCCGTTGGGCCCGATGACGGTCACGATCTGGCCGGCGCCGACCGTCAGGTCGATACCATGCACCGCCTCAACCTTGCCGTAGGCGACGTGCAGGTTGCGCACTTCCAGAATCGGCTCAGTCATCGATACCTCCGAGGTAGGCGGCCAGCACGGCAGGATCGCTTTGCACCTGCGCCGGCAAGCCTTCGGCGATCTTCGTGCCAAATTCCATGACCACCAGGCGATCGGTCAGTTGCATCACGAAATCCATGTCATGTTCCACGATCAGGATGCTCATGCCTTCGCCGCGCAACTTGCGCAGCAGTGCGGCCAGGGCCTGTTTTTCCTGGTAGCGCAATCCCGCCGCCGGTTCGTCCAGCAGCAGCAGCGCGGGATCGACGCACAGCGCCCGCGCGATTTCCAGGATGCGTTGCTGGCCGAGCGCCAGGCTGCCCGCTTCGAGATGTGCCAGCTCGGCCAGTCCGACGCGCTCCAACTGGGCATGGGCTTCGAATAGCAGGCGCGCTTCTTCCTGACGGTTCAGGCGCAGGATGCTGGCGGCGATGGCCGCGATGTCGCCGTGATGGTCGCCGCTCTTGCGCCGCAGGTGGGCGCCGATGGCGGCGTTTTCCAGCACGCTCATTTGGGGCAGCAGGCGCACGTGCTGGAAGGTGCGGCCGATTCCGAGCCGCACGATGGCGCGCGACGGCAAACGCTCGATACGACGTGCCGCATCGCCGACGCCGAACACGATGCTGCCGGAGTTGGCATGCAGCACGCCCGTCAGCAAGTTGAACATGGTCGACTTGCCTGCGCCGTTGGGCCCGATCAGACCGATGATCTCGCCCGCGCCGACCGCAAACACCATGTCGTTGACCGCCACCAGGCCCCCGAACTGCTTGCGCGCGTTGTCAACCTTGAGGATCTCCTGACCGGCCGACGGTTTTGCGCGTTTGACCAGTGGCGCGGCGGGCGCCATCGCCGGCGCACGGGCCAGCGGCGACGCTACATACCAGCGTCCGGCCAGGCGCACCAGCAGGGGCCATAGTCCATCGCGCGCACGCTGCAGCAGCAGCACGATCAGGATGCCGAAGACGATCACTTCATAATTGCCGCTGCCGCCCAGCAGCTTCGGCAACAGCGATTGCAGATAATCCTTCAGCAGCGTCAATACCCCGGCGCCGAGCAGCGCGCCCCACACCGAACCGATGCCGCCAACGACTGCCATGAACAGGTATTCGATACCGGCGTTCAGGCCGAACGGCGTCGGGTTGACCGCCCGCTGCAGGTGCGCATAGAGCCAGCCAGAGGTCGAAGCCAGCAACG
>JACMRD010000312.1 GCA_014376645.1 Herminiimonas sp.
AAGGACAAGAATTCCGGCGTCAAGCTCATGGGTTTCGGTCATCGCGTCTACAAGAACTTCGATCCGCGCGCCAAGCTCATGCGTGAGACCTGTTACGAAGTGCTGGAAGAGCTCGGCTTGCAGGAGGATCCGCTGTTCAAGCTGGCGATGGCCCTGGAAAAGGTCGCGCTGGAAGACGAATATTTCGTCTCCCGCAAGCTTTACCCGAACGTCGATTTCTATTCGGGCATCGTGCAGTCGGCACTTGGCATCCCGGTCTCGCTGTTTACTGGTATCTTCGCCATGGCCCGTACTGTCGGCTGGATTGCGCAATGGAACGAGATGATCTCGGACCCGGAACAAAAGATCGGTCGCCCACGTCAACTGTACATCGGCGCCACGGTACGTGACGTCAAGCCGATCGGAGAGCGCGCCTGATCACGGTCAACTGTTTGATGATGTGGCGCTGCCAGGCGCCACATCGGCCCCGCACCTGCGATGCATCGCATCTTTCAAGATCCGCGTCTGCAGCACACCCACCCCACAGATTCGCTTCCATTTGAGAACTGCGACGGCCGGTGAGTCGGCCAGGTATGTTATTCTCTCCGCACTTTGCAGCAATGACCATTATGCATTGCTTCATCGCAAAATAAACAAGCCCTTCCCCACAACTTGATGTGCAATCCGCTAACCGGTCAGGCCGTGTCGCGGAAGGTTAGATTAACCCGCTAATCTCGCGAAACGCGAAGAAAGGTGCGCAATATGATGCAGCAATACCAATCCAACTCCTATCTGTTCGGAGGAAATGCGCCGTACGTTGAAGAACTGTACGAAGCGTATCTGGACAATCCCGGCTCGGTGCCCGACAACTGGCGTGCCTACTTCGACACGATGCAGCATGTGCCGGCCGTCGACGGCTCGAACAAGCCCGACGTTGCCCATGCACCCGTTATCGCTTCGTTCGCTGAACGTGCAAAGCAAGGTCCGATCCGCACCGTGGTCGCCTCGGTAGATGCCGAGATGGGCCGCAAGCGCGTGGCCGTAACCCAGCTGATTGCGGCGTATCGCTTCCTCGGCAATAACTGGGCCAATCTCGATCCACTGCAGCGGCAGGAACGCCCTGGCATTCCCGAACTCGAGCCAGTGTCCTACGGCTTCACCGATGCCGACATGGACATCGTCTTCAACATCAGTAATACCTATTTCGGCACCGAGACGGCAACCCTGCGTGATCTGCTGCATTCGTTGCGCGACACGTATTGTCGCGCGATCGGCGCCGAGTTCATGTATATCAGCGATCCGGCTCAGAAGCGCTGGTTGCAGGAAAAACTGGAATCGATTCGCTCGACCCCGAATTTCACCGTCGAGAAGAAAATCCATATTCTCGAGCGCCTGACCGCCTCCGAAGGCCTGGAGCGTTACCTGCACACCAAGTACGTCGGCCAGAAACGTTTTTCGCTCGAAGGCAGCGAGAGCTTCATCGCCTCCCTGGACGAGACCATCCAGCGCGCCGGCGAGCGTGGAGTGCAGGAAATCGTGATCGGCATGGCGCACCGGGGCCGTCTTAACGTTCTGGTCAACATTCTTGGCAAGACACCGCAGGAACTGTTCTCGGAGTTCGAAGGCAAGCATGCCGACGACCTGCCGGCCGGTGACGTCAAATACCATCAGGGCTTTTCGTCTGACATCACGACACCGGGCGGACCGGTGCATCTGTCGCTGGCGTTCAACCCTTCGCACCTGGAGATCGTCAATCCGGTGGTCGAGGGTTCGGTCAAGGCACGCATGGAGCGCCGCGGCGACAAGGACGGTGCCCAGGTGCTGCCGATCCTGGTGCACGGCGATGCCGCGTTCGCAGGCCAGGGCGTGGTGATGGAAACGCTGAATCTGGCGCAGACCCGTGGCTACGGCACGGGCGGCACCGTCCACATCGTGATCAACAACCAGATCGGCTTCACCACTTCCGACCCGAGGGACTCACGTTCGACCTTGTACTGTTCGGACGTGGTCAAGATGATCGAGGCGCCTGTCCTGCACGTCAACGGTGACGACCCGGAAGCGGTCGTGCTGTGTACCCAAATTGCGCTGGATTACCGGATGGAGTTCAAAAAGGATATCGTGGTTGATATCATCTGCTACCGCAAGCTCGGCCACAATGAGCAGGACACTCCTGCACTGACGCAGCCGCTGATGTACAAGAAGATCGGCCAGCATCCTGGCACCCGCAAGCTGTACGCCGACAAGCTGGCAGCGCAGGGCACTATCGTGGCCGATGGCGGCGACGTCATGGTCAAGGAGTTCCGCGATGCGATGGATGCAGGCCGCCACACGGTCGATCCGGTCCTCTCGAACTTCAAGAGCAAGTACGCGGTCGACTGGATGCCGTTCCTCAACCGCAAGTGGACCGACGCTGCCGATACGGCCGTTCCACTGGCCGAACTCAAGCGGCTTGCCGCCCGCATCACGACCGTGCCGGAAAATTTCAAGGTCCATCCGCTGGTTGAAAAAGTGCTGGGCGATCGCGCTAGCATGGGTCGCGGTGAAATGAACCTTGATTGGGGCATGGGCGAGCATCTGTCTTACGCTTCCCTTGTCGCCTCGGGTTACGCAATCCGCCTGACCGGGCAGGACACCGGTCGCGGCACCTTCGTGCACCGTCACGCCGTGCTGCATGACCAGAACCGCGAACGTTGGGACGCCGGTAGCTATATTCCACTGCAAAACGTCTCTCAGCAGCAGTCCCCTTTCACCATCATCGATTCGGTGCTGTCGGAAGAAGCCGTGCTGGCCTTCGAATACGGTTACTCGACGGCCGAGCCGAATACGCTGACGATCTGGGAAGCGCAGTTCGGCGATTTCGCCAACGGCGCGCAGGTCGTCATCGATCAATTCATCAGCTCCGGCGAAGTGAAGTGGGGTCGGGCGTCGGGCCTCGTGATGATGTTGCCGCATGGCTATGAAGGGCAGGGACCGGAGCATTCATCGGCTCGCCCCGAGCGTTTCCTGCAACTGTGCGCGGACAACAACATGCAGGTGGTTCAGCCAACCACGGCCGCGCAGATATTCCATCTGCTGCGCCGTCAGATGATCCGCTTGTTCCGCAAGCCGCTGGTGATCCTGACGCCGAAATCGCTGTTGCGCAACAAGGATGCAGGTTCGCCCCTGAGCGATCTGGCCAAAGGCTCGTTCCAGACCGTCATCGGCGAAGTGGACGAAAAGCTTGATCCGAAGAAGATCAAGCGCGTGGTGGCCTGCTCCGGCAAGGTGTATTACGACCTGGTCAATGCGCGCAAAGAGCGCGGGCAGACCGATACGGCGATCGTGCGGATCGAACAGCTGTATCCGTTCCCGCACAAGGCGTTGGCAACCGAGCTGAAGAAATTCCCGAACTTTACCGAGTTGGTGTGGACGCAGGACGAGCCACAGAATCAGGGGCCCTGGTTCCAGATCCAGCACAACATTTTCGAGAATTTGGGCGATGGGCAGAAGCTTGCCTACGCAGGTCGTCCGGCTAGCGCCTCACCGGCGGTCGGTTACTACGACAAGCATTACGCTCAGCAAAAGGCGCTGATCGACACGGCATTTTCTAAGCTCAAGGGCTTTGTACTGACAAAATGATGAACTTGCGGCGCGCTGGAAGCCGGCGCGTCGCACGAACCACCCGAAACGGAGAGTTACATGGCAATTCTAGAAGTCAAGGTCCCGCAGTTATCGGAATCCGTCGCTGAAGCGACCCTCTTGCAGTGGCACAAAAAAGTTGGTGAGCCCGTCGCACGTGACGAAAATCTCATTGATATCGAAACCGATAAAGTGGTGCTCGAATTGCCCGCACCCGCTGACGGCATCATCACCCAGATTGTCAGGGGTGACGGCAGCACCGTGGTCGCTGGCGAGATCATTGCACTGATCGACACTGACGCATCGGCCAAGGTCAGCCCGATGGAAGTCACGACACTGCCGCAGCCGGAACTGGCTGCCGCCGCTGAGGTGGCGCCGTCCGCTTCGGCACCGGCTTCCACCTCAGCGTCCGGCATTGCGATGCCTGCTGCCGCCAAGATCCTGGCTGAGAACAAGATGGCAACGTCGGACGTCGCTGGTACCGGCCGCGATGGCCGCGTGACCAAGGGCGATGTCCTTAATGCGCTCGACAACAAGGCCGTGCCGGCCCCGGCTGCAGTTGCCGCACCGCGCGCGCCGATCGCTGCGCCCGCAGCCAAGCCGTTGCTGCAACAGGTTGCCGCGCCGGCCGCCGTCAATCTGGGCAACCGCCCGGAAGAGCGTGTGCCGATGAGCCGCCTGCGTGCGCGGATCGCCGAACGTCTGGTGCAATCACAATCGACCAATGCCATCCTGACGACGTTCAACGAAGTCAACATGCAGCCGGTGCTGGACTTGCGCAACAAGTACAAGGACAAGTTCGAGAAAGAACATGGTGTCAAGCTCGGCTTCATGGCGTTCTTCGTCAAGGCCGCGGTCGCCGCACTGAAGAAATACCCGATCATCAACGCGTCGGTCGATGAGAACGACATTGTCTACCACGGTTATTTCGACATCGGCATCGCGGTCGGTTCGCCGCGTGGCCTGGTGGTGCCGATCCTGCGCAACGCGGACCAGATGTCGATCGCCGACATCGAAAAGAAGATCGGCGAATTCGGTAACAAGGCCAAGGAAGGCAAGCTGACCCTGGACGACCTGACCGGCGGTACTTTCTCGATTTCCAACGGCGGTACGTTCGGCTCGATGCTGTCGACACCGATCATCAACCCGCCGCAATCGGCGATCCTGGGCGTGCACGCGACCAAGGACCGCGCCGTGGTCGAGAATGGACAGATCGTGATCCGTCCGATGAACTACCTCGCCATGTCTTACGACCACCGCATCATCGACGGTCGCGAGGCAGTGCTGGGCCTGGTGGCGATGAAGGAAGCGCTGGAAGATCCAGCCCGTCTGCTGCTCGATCTGTAATCCAACATTTAGGTAATCCATGGCAAAGAATTTTGACGTAGTGGTAATCGGTGGCGGACCCGGCGGCTACATCGCTGCAATCCGCGCCACGCAGCTCGGGTTTTCGGTTGCCTGTGTCGATGAATGGTCGAATGACAAGGGCGGACCGGCGCCGGGCGGCACCTGTACCAACGTGGGCTGCATCCCGTCAAAGGCGTTGTTGCAGTCGTCCGAGAATTTCGAGCATGCGGGGCATGGTTTCGCCGAGCATGGCATCGACATCAAGGGATTGACGCTGAACCTGCCGCAAATGCAGAAGCGCAAGGAAACTGTCGTCAAGCAGAACAACGACGGCATTCTCTACCTGTTCAAGAAAAACAAGATCAGCTTTTTCCACGGCCGCGCCGCCTTCATGGCGGTACCAGCGACCGATGCGGGCTATCAGGTCAGCGTCACCGGCACAGCCAATGAGACTCTGATCGGCAAGCACGTCGTGGTTGCCACCGGTTCCAATCCACGGGCACTGCCCGGCACCCCATTCGATGAAAAAATGGTCCTGTCGAACACGGGTGCACTGGCGATCGATGCCGTGCCGAAGCGGCTCGGTCTCATTGGTGCCGGCGTGATCGGCCTGGAGATGGGCAGCATCTGGCGTCGCCTCGGGTCCGAAGTCACGGTACTCGAAGCCTTGCCGACCTTTCTCGGCGCAGTCGATGAGCAGATCGCCAAGGAAGCGCACAAGCAGTTCCTCAAGCAGGGTCTCGGCATTCACCTCGGCGTGAAAATCGGCGCCATCACCGTCGGCAAGAACGATGTCTCGGTCGTCTATGCCGACGACAAGGGCGCCGAACAGCAGGCGGTGTTCGACAAGCTGATCATTTCCATCGGCCGGGTACCGAATACCATCGGCCTGGATGCTGACAAGATCGGCCTGAAGCTCGACGAGCGCGGTTTCATCATCGTCGACGGCGATTGCAAGACCAATCTGAAAAACGTCTGGGCCGTCGGTGACGTCGTGCGTGGTCCGATGCTGGCGCACAAAGCCGAAGAAGAGGGCGTCGCAGTCGCCGAGCGTATCGCGGGGCAGCATGGCCACGTCAATTTCAACACCGTGCCTTGGGTGATCTACACCTCGCCGGAAATCGCCTGGGTCGGCAAGACCGAGCAGCAGCTCAAGGAAGAGGGTGTCGCGTACAAGGCAGGCACGTTCCCGTTCATGGCCAACGGCCGGGCACGGGCGCTAGGGGACATGACCGGCATGGTCAAGTTCCTGGCCGATGCCAAGTCCGACGAAATCCTCGGTGTGCACATGGTCGGCCCGATGGTCTCCGAGCTGATTTCGGAAGCGGTCGTGGCGATGGAATTCCGCGCCTCGTCGGAAGACATCGCACGGATCTGCCATGCGCATCCATCGCTGTCCGAAGCTACCAAGGAAGCGGCACTGGCCGTGGACAAGAGGGCGTTGAATTTTTAAGGAGACCGGCATGCAGGCTCTGGGTTTGCGGCACGTTCGCACGGCGGCAGTTGCGATGTTGCTGCCATTGATGTTGGCGGCCTGCGTGAGCGGGCCGCAGGGTGAGCAGGGGGTGGTGCTCGAGACCGCGGTGCGCGGGCAGCCGATCTCCGGCGCCCGATGTAGCGCGACCATCGGCTCGCTGCGATGGGATGTTACGACGCCGGCAATACTTGGCGTGACAGGTGCGCGCGGTGAACTGCACATCGTCTGCGACATGCCGGGATTCCGGACTTCCGAGCTCTATTTCAGACCGGAGCCCGGCATCACATCGTCGGGCAGCGTCGGCTTCGGTTCCCGCGGCTATGGCAGTGGCGTAGGGTTGGGTCTGAGCTTCCCACTGGGTAGTGCGGCCGCGCCTTATCCGAAAAGACTGGTGATCGATCTTAATCCGGTTTGACGCGCGTGTCATCGATGGTTTCCCGGGCGAGCTGCGGCTCGCCTGTTTGTTGTTGGCTGTAGCAATTAGATGCAGCAATCTTGATTGGCAGTAGTTTGATGACGATGAATGTACGCGAGTATTACGAGCATGCCCTTACCCAACGAGGCTTTAGCGCGGATGGCGCGCAGCGTGCGGCGGTGGACCGGTTGCAGCAAGCTTACGACGAGTGGGTTGCGTACCGCGGTCGGCGATCGAGCTCCTTCAAGCGTCTGATCAACCGGCCCGAAGTGCCGCGTGGTGTCTACATGTGGGGCGGCGTCGGACGTGGCAAATCGTTTCTGATGGATAGCTTCTATCTGGTGGTGCCGGTGGTGCGAAAGACCAGGGTGCATTTTCACGAGTTCATGCGCAGCGTGCACCGCGAACTCGACGATCTCAAGGGGATCGCCGATCCGTTGAACGAAGTCGCACGTCGCATCGCCAAGAAGTACCGGCTCATCTGTTTCGATGAGTTCCACGTCGCTGATATCGCCGATGCAATGATTCTCTACAACCTGTTTTCAGCATTGTTTGACAACGGCGTATCGTTCATCGTCACCTCCAACTACGAACCGGACACGCTGTATCCAGACGGCTTGCACCGGGACCGCATGCTGCCGACGATCGCTCTGCTCAAGCAGCGCCTCGACGTCATGAATGTCGATGCCGGTACCGATTACCGGATGCGCGCGCTGGAGCAGGTGGATGCGTACCATATGCCGCTCAATGCCGATTCCGACCGGGCGCTGCGCGACGCCTTCGCCGGCATTGCCGAGACCGCTGACGAGAATCCGCTGGTGCGCATCGAGTCGCGGGAAATTCGTGCCCTGCGGCGTGCCGGTGGCGTAATCTGGTTCGATTTTGCTACTTTGTGCGGCGGTCCGCGCTCGCAAAACGATTACCTCGAACTTGCCAGTCGCTTCCATACGGTGGTGCTGTCGGCGGTACCGCAAATGTCGGCCTCGATGTCGTCCGAAGCGCGTCGTTTCACCTGGCTCATCGACGTCCTGTACGATCACAAAGTGAGCTTGATCATGTCAGCCGAAGTGGCTCCGGATCAGCTCTATACCCAAGGCATGCTGGCAAATGATTTTCACCGAACGGTTTCCCGTATCGTCGAGATGCAATCGGCGCAATACATGGGCGCGCAGCGACGCGTCGTCGCCGATGCAATCTGATGTGCGACAGGTATCTGCGCGGCGCTGGATGAGTGCGCTCTGCCTGCTCGGCAGCATGCTAGGCTCGCCGCTGCATGCACAGGTATCTGCCGCACCCTCAGTGCCGGCGGCGCAGATTGCCGGTGCTAACACGGTTGCCACTGTTGCAGCGAACACCGGCCCCGCGATCGATTCGGTCGAACGCGCCGATGACGTGATCCGCGACGGCGCCCGGCAACGCGCCGCAGTCGCTGCCCGGTACGCCAAGGATCAGCAAGCCTGTTCGACGGCGTTTTTCATGACCCGGTGCCTGGACGCCGCACGCGAGCATCGGCGGGCCGAGCTGGCCAGGCTGCGAACCCCGGAAATCGAAGCCAACGCGTTCAAGCGCCGTGCTCGCGTGATCGAGCGCGACCGAGCGCTCGACGAAAAACGCCTGAAATCGGAACAGGAAGCGTCGCCGGACCAGCGCGCGCTGAAAATCCGCGATGGCCGGCCGCCAGCTGCACCGGATGCAGGCGATGGTAAGGCCCGAACGGCCAAGCCGCCGACTGACATCAGGCCCGATCGCCCGGTTGCGCAGCGAGCGTCCAAACCACTGAGCGCGCCGATCTCGCCCGCCGCGCAGGCCGCGAATGCTGCATCGTTCGACCGGAAGGCGGCCGAATCGGCTGCGCGCCAGCGTGTACTGGCAGAGAAGAAAGCAGAAAAGGAACGTGATCGTGCCGGAAAGAAAGCCCGCGCCGCCGCCAGCGAGGCGGCACCAGTAGCCCCGTGATCCGCTTGTATCAGACCGCCCGCCGCATTTTTCCAATCTGAAAATCCGGTTTCTGCTTGGGTGATGCGACCAATTTGACGATCGCCAGCGAGCAATTATCCGCCTCGCCGGGAAGCGCTCGCTCGCGCGCTTTCCTCATCAGCATCTGGGCTGCCTCGCGCGGTGCGTTCATGGCGATGGCGGCGCCGAATTCAGCATCGCTGCAGTACTGCCACATGCCATCGGTGCACAGGACGAAAGCGTCCCCTTCCTTCAGGCCTGCATGACGACCAATCGTGAGAATCGGCTCGCCACCGTTCTGTCCCAGCACGTTCAGCAGCAACCTGGGACTGGCCCGTCTTTCGGACAGGCCGCAGCCCGCCGTGCCTGACTGCGGCGTGCCAGGCTGCGTATGGTCGACTGTGCGCTCTGCCAGGTTCGGTCCGGAAAAGCGGTAGAGCCGGGAGTCACCGACGTGACCCCAGATTGCCGTTTGCTCCGGGGTCAGCACCAGCAGCACCAGCGTACTCTGCGGCCGGGCCTCGGAGGCGAGCGTCTGTAGCTTGATCACCGTGTGGATCTCGCTGGCGACGTCACGCAGCATCGACTCGATATCGTCTGTCAGAGGTGAAAAATTTTCGAAGGCATGGCTTGCGGTACGGATTACCTGCTCGGCTGCCATCACGCCGCTGCTGGCGCCGCCCATGCCGTCAGCCAGTACGGCCATCATGTACCCGGGTGCCTTTGGTGCGCCCATCAGCGTAATCCGATCCTGCTGTTCGCTGCGGTCACCGATGTGCTGGCCGGTCCCGGCGTCAATCTTGTAAGTCATCTTGGTAGCCACGGTAAATTCCATTGGGCAATATGCTCTGGATTATTACACGAGGCGCGCCGCCTGGTTCCACGCAGAACAATTTTAAGTTAAGAGACTGTGACCGAGACGGACGCCAACTTCAGCATCGTGGAAGGCGGCCAGTATGGTGAAAGCTTCGTGGTTTGTCTTGCCCGGAATCTCTTTATTCAGTCCCAACCGATCACGGGCTGTGCCACAATGTGGTCATGATCCCACCACAAGATATACAACGCCGCATCATCGAACTTGAGGTCGAGCATCGTGACCTTGATGTGGTGATCGACACGCTGATTCATGATCTGCGGCATGAGGAACTTCAATTGAGACGCTTGAAGAAGCGCAAACTCCAGCTCAAGGATCACATCACGCTGTTGAAGATGCAGCTGATTCCCGATATCCCGGCCTAGGTCTGCAGCGAAGCATCAATGGATTGCCGCATGCTTTCAACGGGCCATTGAATTGGCCGCTGCCGCCTTGACATTCCTTTCAACTTCACGATCCCTACTGCGCTTTTGACTGATCCCGTACTTGCCCCGGATAAAACGGGTGTTCACGATGCCGAGCTCGATGTGCTCTTTGGTCCGACAGGGCCGCTGGGGGGCGCCGTCGGTGGCTACCGTCCGCGCCAGGCACAGACTGACATGGCCAAGGCGATTGCAGGCGCCATCGCCACGCAGTCGACATTGATCGCCGAGGCAGGTACCGGTACCGGGAAGACCTTTGCCTACCTGGTCCCGGCGTTGCTTTGGGGCGGCAAGACGATTGTCTCGACCGGTACCAAGAACCTGCAGGATCAGCTGTTCCTGCGCGACATTCCGACCGTACGCAAGGCCTTGAAGGCGCCGGTATCGGTGGCCTTGCTCAAGGGGCGCGCCAACTACGTGTGC
>JACMRD010000074.1 GCA_014376645.1 Herminiimonas sp.
TCGCGCAGCACCGACCCGCGCTACACCGCCACCCAGTACGCCCTGTTCTCCAGCCTGGCCGCCGTGCCGCGCACCTTCATCAACGCCTCGGCCGGCTACATCGTGGCCGAAACAGGCTGGTTCCTGTTCTTCCTCATCTGCTTCGGACTGGCGCTGCCGGGCATGTTGCTGCTGGCGAAGATCGCGCCGTGGAACGGGGATCAGGTCAGGAGCGCGCCGCTGGCGTGATCCTGTGCGGTACCTGCGCCCCCTGTGACCTGGGGCAAGATACGAGATTTAGAACAGAGCAACATGGCCTGCCGCGCCTTGCAGGTCCACCCAAACTGTTCATTGATGATTTCCCAGGTGGCCTGCGGGCATTCCGTTTTTGCCTGCCAGGAGAACTCGATGAACGTCGGAACACACTACGCCACCCGTCCACAAGCACCCGGTGCGCAGCCCGTAGCTGAAGCAATCGGTCAGAGCCGCGATGTGCCGGACCCGGCTCCCGCGTCTGCGGCAAGACCGGGGCGCGGCACGCCCCCGGTCGATGCGAGACTGCAGCGCCGCGCTGTCAAACGAATTGCCGGTAGTCTCGACAGCGACTTGCGGGAGCTCAAAAACATCGGCATGTTGAACACTGATGTCGATCAACCAGATCGCTTGCTCGAACGATTGAAGAGCAAACAGCGCCAACTTCAGTCGCTACAAGGCGATGGTTTCGACACGACGCGTCCCGCTGCGACCGGCATGCGACGGTTCCGCAGCGGCGCGCTACTTGTATTGGCCATGCCCACGCGCGCCGTGGCGACAGTGGTTGCGGCGATCGTCGCCGTGCCAAGTACCGTCGCCTGTTACCCGACGCTGACAACCAGAGCGTTTCGCGCCATCGATCAGGTACCAAAGGCGCGCGCGCGGGCAGACCGCAAAAAAATGAGCAGCAGCGAGATTGCGGCACAGATCGACAGGGCGCTGGGGAAGGCGATCATTAAAGCCACCGACAGGCTGGAGTCCGCCGAATTCTTTAGCAGCGCGCCCCGGGTGTTGCAGGAAATGGCGCAGGAGTTGGGAGCAGCAGCCGCTCAGCAAAGGCCATGAGGATACGAGCGTCATTGGCCGTGTCGATATGTGGCGACCGATGTCCTTCCCGACAGGCTCGATTGTGAAGCGACGAGCGCCTGCGATCAGGCCGGCCAGTCGTAATGGATGGTCAGCGGAGCGTGGTCGCTGAAGCGATCTGCCTTGTGGATTGCATGGGCGCGGGCGGTGGCGGCCAGTGCCGGTGTGGCGATGTGATAATCGATGCGCCAGCCGACGTTGTTGGCCCAGGCATTGCCGCGATTGCTCCACCAGGTGTAATGGTCGGCGCCGGGTTCGATGTGCCGGAAGACGTCGACCAGTTCGATTTCCTCGAAAATCCGGGTCAGCCAGGCGCGCTCTTCCGGCAGGAAACCTGAATTCTTTTGATTGCTCTTCCAGTTTTTCAGATCGATCGGGTGATGCGCGATGTTCCAGTCGCCGCAGATCACGACCTCGCGTCCGCTCGCCTTCAGGGTCGCCAGGTGCGGGAAAAACACCGCCATGAAGCGAAATTTCGCCAGCTGCCGTTCCGGGCTTGACGAACCCGACGGACAATACAGGGAGATGACGCTCAGGTTGCCGAAGTCGCACTGGATGTAGCGGCCCTCGGCATCGAACTCGGCATCGCCGAAACCGATCTGCACGGAGTCGGGCGCGCGCTTGCTGTAGATTCCGGTTCCGGCATAGCCTTTTTTTTCAGCGTGATGGAAGTGGCCTTGGTACGCGCCGGGGTGACTGAATTCGGCCGTCATGTCAGTGACCTGCGCGCGGATTTCCTGCACGCAGACGATGTCGGCATCCTGTTGCTGCATCCAATCGAAAAAACCTTTTTTGGCGGCGGAACGGATCCCGTTGAGATTGGCTGAAATAATCGTGAGCATGGCGGGTCTTGATCTGGGCGGTGGAATTGCTGACACCAGGATTGTAGCCTTGCTGCACAAATTGAACTGAATTCAACGCGCCTCAGGTAGCCAGGCTTGATCGTGCCCGAGCAACCGGGTTATGCTCGGATGCAATAATCGAAATGAACGGCCGTATCGGGCCATGAGGATCACTTGAAAAATCTCCGCCAGCAATTCATCGAATTCGCCGTCGACGCCGGGGTACTGCGTTTCGGCGCGTTCACCACCAAAGCTGGCCGCAATTCGCCGTATTTTTTCAATGCCGGTCTGTTTCATGACGGTGCTACGCTTGGCCGCCTGGCTGATTTTTATGCGCAGACACTGATCGATTCGGGGATCGAATTCGACATGTTGTTCGGTCCGGCCTACAAGGGCATCACCCTGGCGTCGGCCACGGCCGTGGCGCTGGCTGCGCGCGGCCGTAGCGTTTCGTTTGCCTACAACCGCAAGGAAGCCAAGGATCACGGGGAAGGTGGCACCATCGTCGGCGCCAAGTTGCAGGGCAGGGTCGTGATCATCGATGACGTCATTTCCGCCGGTACTTCGGTGCGCGAATCGGTGGAGATGATCCGCGCCGTCGGCGCCATGCCGTGCGCCGTCCTGATCGCGCTCGATCGCATGGAGCGCTCGGGCCCGGACCAGGCGCTCTCGGCCCGTTCGGCGGTCCAGGAAGTCAGCGCCGCCTTCGCGATGCCGGTGATATCGATCGCCAATCTCGACGACTTGTTGACGTTTATCGGCAGCGGCGACGGCGCCGGCCTCGATGCCGGCATCAAGCGGGCCATCGGCGCCTACCGCGATCGCTACGGGGTGGGCTGACATGCGCGCGCCGCAGGCGAATCGGTGCGTGAGCGGCCTGCGATGAGACGCAGCGCCGGCAGCATCCTGGCGACGGTGTGCCTGTTCGTGCCGCTTGCCGCCAACGCACAGATCTATGTGTGCAAGGACGCAGGTGGCCGTACGCTGACTTCCGACCGGCCGATCCCGGAATGCGCCAACCGGGCTGTGAAAGAGCTCGATCGCAGCGGCCTGGTGCGCCGCGAAATTGCTGCACCGCTGACAGCGCAACAAAAACGCGAGCGGGAACTCGAAGAGGATCGGCAACGGTCGGATGCCGCAGCCAAAGAAGAGCAGCGGCTCTATGATCGCGCATTGATGACGCGCTACCGGAACGAGACCGACATTGCCAACGCGCGCCAGCGTGCGCTTGATCTGCTTGGTGATCAGATGCGCATTGACACGACGACGCTGACCCGGGAATCCAAGGAACTGAAGACGGCGCAGGCCAATGCCGTGCCGGGCGCAAAAAAAACCGCTTCATTGGCAGAACGTCGACTGGAAGACGCTACCCGCACGGTCGAGTCGCGCCTGAACTCGATCGAGCAACGCACGGCCGAGATCGGTCGTACCAACGCCAGATTCGATCAGGCGCTTGCCCGCTTCCGCGAACTGATTGCCACGACCGGCGGGGCGTCGAACCAAACTCGCCGCTAATCTGTTGCGGCAGGTCTCGGGCGGCTCCGGCCAGACTGCTCACGCCGCCAGTTTTTTCTTCAGCAGTTCCGTCAGCTGCGCCGGATTTGCCTTGCCCTTGCTGGCTTTCATCGCTTGCCCAATCAATGCATTAAAGGCTTTTTCCTTGCCGCTTCTGAACTCCTCGACCGATTTCTGGTTGGCGGCCAACACTTCGTCAATGATGGTCTCCAGCGCACCGCTGTCGGAAATCTGGCGCAAGCCCTTGGCGTCGATGATGTCGTCGGCCAGCGTCGGCGACGCACCCGGCGTTTCCCACATGGCGCCGAAGACTTCCTTGGCCAGCTTGTTGGAAATCGTGCCGTCGGCGATACGTGTCAACAGCAATGCCAGCTGTACCGCGCTCACCGGCGCCTCGCCGATCTCGATACCGGAGCGGTTGAGGGTTGACGCCAGATCGCCCATGACCCAGTTGGCCGCCAGCTTCGCCTGCTGCGTGCCGGCTGCCTTTGCCAGCGTCTCGAAATAGACAGCCGTGGCCTTCGACTGCGTCAGCACTGCGGCATCGTAGTCCGACAGTCCGAGTTCGTCGGCGAAGCGCTGGCGCATCGTGTCCGGCAGCTCCGGCATGGCAGCCTGGACACGTGCGATCCAGTCGGCGCCGATGACCAGGGGTGGCAGATCGGGGTCGGGGAAATAACGGTAATCCTGCGAATCTTCCTTGCTGCGCATCGGCCGCGTCTCACGCTTGTCCGGGTCGTACAGGCGGGTTTCTTGCACGACTCGACCGCCATCCTCGATCAGTTCGATCTGGCGCCGCACCTCGTGGTTGATCGCCTCTTCCAGGAAGCGGAACGAATTCAGGTTCTTGACTTCGCAGCGCGTGCCGTAAGCGGCCTGACCAACCGGGCGCACGGAAACGTTGGCATCGCAGCGGAACGAGCCTTCCTGCATGTTGCCATCGCAAATGCCCAGCCAGGTCACAAGCGAGTGCAGGGCCTTGGCATAGGCCACCGCCTCGGCGGCGCTGCGCATGTCGGGCTCGGTGACGATCTCCAGCAGCGGTGTGCCGGCACGATTGAGGTCGATGCCGGTCATGCCCTGGTAATCCTCATGCAGCGATTTGCCGGCGTCTTCTTCCAGGTGCGCCCGCGTAAGCTGCACGCTGCGCAGTTCGGCCTTGCCGTCGCGCTCGAACACGAACGCGACCTTGCCGCCCTGGACCACCGGGATCTCGAACTGGCTGATCTGGTAGCCCTTGGGCAGGTCCGGGTAAAAATAATTCTTGCGGGCGAAAATCGATTCGGTCGTAATCGTCGCACCGACCGCCAGACCAAACTGGATCGCCCGCTCGACGGCGCCGCGATTAAGGACCGGCAGCACGCCCGGTAGCGCCAGGTCGAATGCGCACGCCTGGGTATTCGGCGCGGCGCCGAAATCGATGGCGGCGCCGCTGAAAATTTTGGAGGCGGTCGTCAATTGCGTGTGTGTCTCCAGACCGATCACGACTTCCCATTGCATGGCAGTTTCCTTATTCGCTTGCTGTTCGCTTGATGATTTGTCTTGTCAGTCGTCATACCCGCACTGACCGGTCTTCAGATTGACCGTCAGTGCGGAGAAATTCTCGCGTGAGCCGCACAGGGCCGGGCAGCTCGGAATGATCTCCAGCATGTCGCCTGCATGGATGATGCGGATGCTGCAATTCAAGCCATGATCCGAATCGTAGCCGCGCTGCGTTCGGGCCGCCCGGGCATCGCGCAGCCGCACGCGCCAGCCCTGACTGTCGGCATGCCCGGTCGCCATCAGCTCAGCCTGAACCCCGTCACCGTCGTCGATGCTGCAGTCAAAGCCGTGCGTGCTGCGAAACAGCGACGACTCCCAGCGGAAGCCCTCGACCTGATCGCCGCGCAGGTGAAATTCACCACTGTCGGCATAGGTGCTGCGCTGATCGTCGCGCCGGGCATCCTGAGCCTTGCTCAGGCTACATGAAAACTTCGCATCGAGCCGTGGCGCAAGCAGCGTCTGCGCAGCCGCGGCGCCGTCCAGCGTCGCCAGCAGGGTGGCCAGCAACATTGCCCGCAACAGGACGCGCAGCCGCATCATGTGCCGGTGGGCGCCCGCTGATGCCAGTCCGTCACTTGCTGGTATTGATGGGCGACGTTGAGCAGCTTCGACTCGCTGAAGTAATTGCCGATGATCTGCAGGCCGACCGGGCGCTTGCTGTTCTTTTCACCGGCGCCGAAACCGCAGGGCACCGACATGCCGGGCAGACCGGCCAGGCTGGTCGACAGGGTAAAGATATCGGCGAGATAATTCGCCACCGGATCGTCGGCTTTGTCGCCCAGATCCCATGCCACCGTCGGCGACACCGGACCCATGATCACGTCGCACTGCGTGAAGGCGCGCTCGAAATCCTGGGCGATCAGACGCCGGATGCGCTGTGCCTGCAAGTAGTAGGCATCGAAGTAGCCGTGCGAGAGTACGTAGGCGCCGACCAGGATGCGGCGCTTGACCTCTTCGCCGAAACCTTCTGCGCGGCTCTTGCAATACATTTCCGAGAGGTCCTTGTATTCGGCGGCGCGGTGGCCGTAGCGCACGCCGTCGAAGCGCGACAGGTTCGATGAGGCCTCGGCCGGCGCGATGACGTAATACACCGGAATCGACAGCTCGGTTTGCGGCAGGGAAATCGGCACCAGCGTCGCGCCCAGTCGCTCGAACTCGGCCAGCGCGGCGCGCACTGCCTGCTCGACGTCGGCGGCCAGGCCGGGACCGAAAAATTCTTTCGGCACGCCGATCTTCAACCCGGTCAGTGGCTGCGCCAGGGCGCCGGTGAAGTCCTCGGCATCGCGCTGCAGGCTGGTCGAGTCACGCTCGTCGAAACCGATCATCGCATTGAGCAGCATGGCGCAATCCTCGGCGCTGCGCGCCATCGGTCCGCCCTGGTCGAGCGAGGAAGCAAAGGCGATCATGCCGTAGCGCGAGACGCTGCCGTAGGTCGGCTTGATACCGGTGATGCCGCACAGCGAAGCCGGTTGCCGGATCGAGCCGCCGGTGTCTGTGCCTGTCGCGGCCGGCGTCAGACGCGCCGCGATCGCCGCTGCCGAGCCGCCCGAGGAGCCGCCCGGAATCGCCGCATGGTCCCAGGGATTCTTCACCGGGCCGAAATACGAGTTCTCGTTGGAGGAGCCCATCGCGAATTCATCGCAGTTCAGTTTGCCCAGCGTAACCATGCCTGCCTTACGGAACTGTTCGACCACGGTCGCGTCGAAAGGACTCGTGTAGTTTTCCAGCATCTTCGAGCCTGCGGTGGAGCGCCAGTCGCGGGTGACGAAAATATCCTTGTGCGCAATCGGGATGCCGGTCAGTGCGGTTCCGGTACCGGCTGCCAGACGCGCATCCGCGTCTGCCGCCTGCTGCAGCGTCAATGCGGGATCGACGTGCAGGAACGCATTCAGGTCGCTGACGCCGATGCGCTGCAGGTAGGCCTGCGCCAGTTCAGTTGCCGAAATCTTGCGCTCTTGTAGCAAGGTCGATAGTTCTTTGAGAGTGTGCGTATGCATCGCAATCCAGTCTTTGTTCAATTTCCAGCCATGGGCAATCAGGCCCCCGGCAGCGTCGTCCGCAGTGCTTCCCGGCGCAGCCTAGTCGATGACTTTCGGTACCAGGTACAACCCGTCCTTGGTCGCCGGCGCATTCTTCTGATACGCCTCGCGCTGGTTCGTTTCGGTCACCACATCGTCGCGCAGACGCAGTGACAGATCGGGGCGCAATGCCGCAATCGGATGATTCAACGGCGCGACGCCGGTGGTATCGACGGTGCGCATCTGTTCGACCAGCGAAAAGATGCCGTTGAGTTTGGCAAGCGTCTGTTGCGCCTGTTCCGGGGTCAGATCAAGCTGCGCCAGAACCGCGAGGCGCTTCACATCGGAGAGATCGAGGGACATGGTTTGGGGGCACGGACCAGCCGCGCCTAAAATGTTTTTAAATTGTCAAACAGCGCGCTAATGCCGGTAAAAACTCTGCAAAATCAGGCAACAGGACCGTATTTTTAGGGGTTTCCACGCGCTAATTTAAGTCGGATTATAAGGTAGAATATCGGGTTAATGCCGCACCTGCGGCGCCCGGCGGCCGCGGCGGCCCCCACATCATCCGCAAAAAGCTTAAGCGCACCATTGTTGCGCATCAGGACCATACATGTTTGGATTTTTACGCAGTTACTTTTCGAATGACCTTGCAATCGACCTCGGCACTGCCAACACCCTGATCTATGTGCGCGGCCTCGGCATCGTGCTCGACGAACCTTCAGTCGTTGCGATTCGCCAGCAGGGCGGCCCGAACGGCAAGAAGACGATCCAGGCCGTCGGCAGGGAAGCCAAGCAGATGCTGGGCAAGGTTCCCGGCAATATCGAGGCGATCCGCCCGATGAAGGACGGCGTGATCGCCGACTTCACCGTCACCGAGCAGATGCTGAAGCAGTTCATTCGCATGGTGCACGACTCGAAGCTGTTTCGTCCCTCGCCACGCATCATCATCTGCGTGCCGTGCGGTTCGACCCAGGTCGAGCGCCGCGCGATCCGCGAATCGGCACTCGGTGCCGGCGCTTCCCAGGTGTTCCTGATCGAAGAGCCAATGGCTGCCGCGATCGGCGCCGGCCTGCCGGTATCGGAGGCGACCGGCTCGATGGTCGTCGACATCGGCGGCGGTACGACCGAAGTCGGGATCATTTCGCTCGGCGGCATGGTGTACAAGGGTTCCGTGCGCGTTGGCGGCGACAAGTTCGACGAGGCCATCGTCAACTACATACGGCGCAATTACGGCATGCTGATCGGCGAGCAGACCGCCGAAGCGATCAAGAAGGAGATCGGCTCCGCTTTCCCTGGTTCCGAAGTCAAGGAAATGGAAGTCAAGGGACGCAATCTGTCGGAAGGCATCCCGCGTTCCTTCACCATCTCCAGCAACGAGATCCTCGAAGCGCTCACGGATCCGTTGAACAACATCGTTTCGGCAGTCAAGAACGCGCTGGAGCAAACGCCGCCCGAGCTCGGCGCCGACATCGCCGAAAAAGGCATGATGCTCACCGGTGGTGGCGCCCTGTTGCGCGACCTCGATCGCCTGCTGATGGAAGAAACCGGCCTGCCGGTGATCGTGGCCGAAGATCCGCTGACCTGTGTGGTGCGCGGCTCCGGCATGGCGCTCGAGCGGATGGACAAGCTGGGATCGATCTTTTCGTACGAGTGACTGCGCTGGCATGATCTCACGCTTGCACGCCGCGCTCTCCAGGCAGCGTGCCCGGCAATCTCCGCTGTGCAGGCAGGCTAGGCTTTAAATGGAATACAGTCCCCCGCCACTTTTCAAGCAAGGTGCTTCGGCCCGCGCAAAAGTGGTGTTCTTTGCCCTGATCGCACTCACGTTGCTGATCGCCGACGCGCATTTCCGCAAGCTCGGCGCGATCCGGCAAGTCGTCGGCACCGCGCTTTATCCGCTGCAGATGGTGGCCGTGGCGCCGCGCGACGCCGCGTATCGCCTGGGCGACTATTTCACTTCGCTGGCCAGTCTCAAGCAGCAGAACACCGAACTGAAACTGGAGCAGGCGCACAACGCACAGCGCCTGCAACAGGCGCAGCACCTGCTGGCCGAAAATACTCAGTTGCGCAAGTTGCTGGGCACCAGCGAACGCCTGCCGGTCAAGGCCATCCTGTCGGAGATACTGTACGACGCGCGCGATGCCTTCACCCGCAAGATCGTGCTCGACCGCGGCGCCAGCCAAGGCGTTGCGCTTGGGCAGCCGGTGATCGACGATATCGGCGTGGTGGGGCAGGTGACGCGGGTGTTTCCGTTTTCCGCCGAAATCACCCTGCTGACCGACAAGGACCAGGCGATTCCAGTCCAGGTGGTGCGCAGCGGTCTGCGCAGCGTCGCCTACGGCGGCGGCCAATCGGGCATGCTGGACCTGCGCTTCATGGCGGCCAATGCCGATATCCAGGCTGGCGACGTCCTGGTGACCTCGGGCATCGATGGCATCTATCCGGCCGGCCTGGCCGTGGCCAAGGTCGCGCGCATCGAGAACAAGTCCACCGACGCCTTCGCCCATATCCTGTGTCAGCCGGCAGCCGGCATCGACCACAACCGCCAGTTGCTGATTTTGCTGGCGGAATCGAAAATCGCACCACGCATGCCGCCCGAAGAGTCGCGTGACAACAAGGCAAAAGGCGGAAAAAAACACGCCAAGGAGGCGATCAAGGATGCGCCTAAAACTGGCGCAACAGCACCTGCTCCTGCTGCCGTCGTTCCTGCCCGCGTTACGCCACCGGCTAGTGTTCCTGCAACGCCTGCAGCCGCGGCTCCTGCCGTTGCTCCGCCAACCGGCAGCACCTCTGCCGGTGCCGTGCCGCCCGCGAAAGGGGTCCAACGATGAGCCATCCGCATTACATCCTGCTGCCGGCCAATCCGCTGTTCATCGCCACCAGCCTGGCGGTCGCTTTCATGTTCAACCTGCTGCCCTGGGGGCATTGGGTCGGCGTGCCCGATTTCGTCGCGTTGGTGCTGGTGTTCTGGAGCATTCACCAACCCCGCAAGGTCGGTATTGGCGTGGCCTTCTGCATGGGTCTCTTGATGGACGTGCACAACGCCACGCTGCTGGGTGAAAATGCGCTGGCCTATACGCTGCTGTCCTATTTCGCCATCATGATCCACCGCCGGGTATTGTGGTTTCCATCCGGGATACAGGCCCTGCATGTGCTGCCGCTGATGCTGGTCACGCAGATGGTGCAACTGGTGGTGCGGGTGCTGGTAAGCGGTAAATTCCCGGGCTGGTTCTACTTTCTCGAAAGTTTCAGCACTGCGCTGCTGTGGCCGCTGGTCAGCGCGATCTTGCTGGCGCCGCAGCGCCGCGCAATCGACCGCGACGACACGCGCCCGATCTGATGCGGCGCCATCCATGACCGAATTCAAGAACACCGAACGCGAACTCCATTTCTTCCGTCTGCGCCTGTCGGCGGTCGCCATCTTCGTGGTGATCTGTTTCGGGCTGCTGCTGTCGCGGTTCATCTGGCTGCAGGTCTACAAGCATCGCGACTATGCCTCGCAGGCAGAGGACAACCGCATCTCGGTGGTGCCGGTGGTACCGAACCGCGGCCTGATCGTCGATCGCAACGGCGTCGTCCTGGCGCGTAATTTTTCCGCTTACACGCTGGAGATCACGCCCGCAAAGATCCGGGGCGACCTCGAGGCCGTCATCGACGACCTGGCCACCATGGTCGAGATCGCGCCGAAGGACCGCAAGCGGTTTCGCAAGTTGCTGGAAGAATCCAAGAATTTCGAGAGTACGCCGATCCGCACCCGTCTGACCGATGAAGAGGTCGCGCGTTTCACGGCCCAGCGCTACCGCTTTCCCGGTGTCGATATCCAGGCCCGATTGTTCCGCCAGTATCCGCTGGGCCAGGTGGCATCGCACGTGATCGGTTACATCGGCCGCATCAGCCAGAAAGACGCGGAAAAGATCGACGACGGCGACGACGCCGCCAATTACAGCGGCACCGATTACATCGGCAAGGAAGGCCTGGAAAAGAGTTATGAGAAAAAGCTGCACGGCACCACCGGCTATGAAGAAGTCGAAGTCACCGCCGGTGGCCGCGCCATCCGTACACTGTCTCGCACGGCGGCCACGCCTGGCAGCAACCTGATCCTGTCGATCGACATCGAGCTGCAGAAGATCGTGGAAGAAGCCTTCGGTGACCGCCGCGGTGCCCTCATCGCGATCGAGCCGGAAACCGGCGATATCCTGGCCTATGTCTCGATGCCGACCTTCGACCCCAACCTGTTCGTCGAAGGCATCGACCAGCAAAGCTGGGAAGCCTTGAATACCTCGCTCGACAAGCCGTTGATCAACCGCCCGCTGTCGGGTAGCTATCCGCCGGGTTCGACCTTCAAGCCGTTCATGGCGCTGGCCGCGCTGGAGCTGGGCAAGCGCACGCCCGCATCGGCTATCTACGATCCCGGGTTCTACAATTTTGGCAACCACACGTTTCGCGACGATAAGCCCGGCGGTCATGGCACCGTCGACATGTACCGTTCGATCGTGCAGTCCTGCGACACCTATTACTACACTCTGGCAAACGACCTTGGCGTGGACGCGATTCACGACTTCATGAAGCCGTTCGGTTTCGGTCAGCTCACCGGCATCGATCTGGAACATGAAAAGCGCGGTCTGCTGCCGTCGACCGCGTGGAAGCGCGCCGCCTATAAGACGGCGGCACAGCAGAAATGGTATGCCGGCGAGACGATTTCGCTCGGGATCGGCCAGGGCTACAACGCCTTCACGCCGCTGCAGATGGCGCACGCGGTAGCCAACCTTGCCAACAATGGCGTGGTGATGAAACCGCATCTGGTCAAGATCCTGGAAAATGGTCTGACCCGCGAACGGATACCGACGGTGGCCAAGGAGAGCTACCGGATACCGCTTCAGCAAAAGAACATCGACGTCATCCGGGAAGCGATGGCAGGCGTGGCCAAGGAAGGCACCTCGGCGCGGGTGTTCCTCGGCTCGGAATACATCTCCGCCGGCAAGACCGGTACCGCCCAGGTGGTCGGCATCAAGAAGGGCGAGAAATACGTCGCCAGCCGGGTCGCCGAACGGTTGCGCGACAATGCGCTGTACATCGGTTTCGCACCGGCCGACAAGCCGCGCATCGCCATCGCCATCGTGGTGGAAAACGGCGGTTTCGGCGCCGAAGCTGCTGCGCCGATCGTGCGCAAGGCCTTCGACTATTACCTCCTCGGCAAGCGGCCTCTGGTCAAAAAGGATGGCGTGAAAGTACCTGCCGATACCGACGCAGAATCGACCTCGGCCGCCGCGTTGAAGGCGGAAGCCGAATCGGCCGGCGGGCCCAAACCCGGCGCCGAAACCCAGGGTAATCAAGAGTGAAGCTTAGACTGGAACCTGCCGCATGCAACTGACCCAACGCCGCCGGCTGTGGCCGATGATCAAGCCGCACCTGCTGGTGTTCGATGGCCCGCTGGCCTTGATCATCTTTCTGATCCTGTCGGTGGGCATCGTGACCCTGTATTCGGCCGGCATCGACTTCCCCGGCCGGGTCGAAGACCAGTTGCGCAACATTGTGGTGTCGTTCATCGTGATGTGGATCGCGGCCAATGTTTCGCCGCAGACGCTGATGCGCTTTGCCGTACCGATCTACACCGTCGGCATCGCGCTGCTGATCTGCGTGGCGACCTTCGGCATGGTCAAGAAAGGTGCGCGCCGCTGGGTCAACATCGGCATCGTGATCCAGCCGTCCGAAATCATGAAGATCGCCATGCCGCTGATGCTGGCCTGGTTTTTCCAGAAACGCGAAGGCAATATCGGCTGGCGCGAGTTCCTGGTGGCTGCGGTGCTGCTGGTCATACCGGTCGGGCTGATCGCCAAGCAGCCTGACCTCGGCACGGCGATGCTGGTGCTGGCAGCCGGCTTTTACGTCATCTTCCTGGCCGGTCTGTCCTGGAAAATCCTGATCGGCCTGACCATCGCCGTCGGCGCCAGCCTGCCGGTGGTCTGGAGCATGATGCATGGCTACCAGCGCGAACGCGTGATGATGCTGATCGATCCGACCTCGGACCCGTTGGGCAAGGGCTTCCACATCATCCAGTCGACCATCGCGGTCGGCTCCGGCGGCATCACAGGGAAGGGCTGGCTGCAGGGCACGCAGGCACATCTGGAGTTCATCCCCGAACGCACCACCGATTTCATCTTCGCCGTGTTTTCGGAGGAGTTCGGACTGATCGGCAATTCGGTGCTGCTGGTGCTCTACCTGCTGCTGATCGGACGCGGCCTGCTGATCGCTGCAAGTGCGCCGACGTTCTTCACGCGCTTGCTGGCTGGCGCGATCACGATGATCTTCTTCACTTATGCATTCGTCAACATGGGTATGGTCAGTGGTATCCTGCCAGTGGTCGGCGTACCCCTGCCGTTCCTGAGTTACGGCGGCACCGCGCTGGTGACCCTGGGCTTGGGCAGCGGCATCCTGATGAGCATCCAGCGCCATCGCAAGCTGGTGCAGAGCTAGCTTGCGTTATTCCCGCGGGCAGCCCTGCCGGTCCGACAACGCATACCGGAGTCAGCCCATGCAACAACGCCGCATCGATCTCGCTTCATTTTTCCGCTGGGCCATGCGCGCTGCTTGCATGGCCTGCATCGGGCTGGCGGGCTGCGCCGGCGTGCGTGCGCCGACCGCTCAGCCACTCTCGGCCGCCGTCGATGACGGTAGTCGCGCGGCAAAGCCTGTTGCACAACGCGAGCCCGGCCGTCCGGCGCCGGCGCTGCCGGCAGCGGGCTCTGGTCGCGGCGGCTATTACCAGGACGATGGCCCGGGCGACGCACCGCCCGCCGACCTGCAGGCGACACCCGACGCCGAACCGAAGATCGAGCCGTATTCGGTCCGCGGCAACAAGCCGTATGTCGTCTTCGGCAAGACCTACACCCCGCTCACCGACAGCAGTACGCCGCTCAAGCAGCGCGGCGTCGGAAGCTGGTACGGCAAAAAATTTCATGGCCAGAAAACTTCGTCGGGCGAACCCTACGACATGTACAAGATGACGGCCGCACATCCGACCCTACCGATTCCGTCGTTTGCCCGCGTGACTAATCTGCGCAATGGCGCGCAGGTCATCGTGCGGGTCAACGACCGGGGGCCGTTTCATTCGAGCCGCATCATCGACCTGTCGTACACGGCCGCGTTGAAGCTCGGGTATCTGGCCCACGGCAGCAGCGAACTGGAAGTCGAACGTCTGCTGCCGGAAGAGATCGTGCGGATCAACAGCGGCGCACGCAAGAGCGAGGCGGTGGTGCTGCAGGCGCCATCGGCGCCGACACTGGTAGCCGTGCGACCAGTGGTCAGGGTCGAGCAGGCGCGGCCGGCAAGTGCCGCGAGCCGGTCGATCGAAGACTTCCTGCAAACGCAGGAAAAGCCGGAAGCCGGCACGCTGCAAGTGAATCTGCCAGTATCACTGAATGAGGCCGCGGTTCCGACATTGTTGCCAGGCCCCGGTGCGGTCACGCTCATGCCGGTATCAGCCGCAGGCATCGAGTCGGTCGCGCCTTCCATGGCGCCGGCTGGGTTCTACCTGCAGTTCGGTGCATTCGGCCAAAGCACCAACGCCGAAGCCTCGCGTGTGAGGATGGCGGAGCAGTGGCCGGCGGCGTTGCCGGCGCTCGAAGTGCGCCAGAGCGGAACGCTTTATCGGCTCTACAGCGGACCCTTCGGCAGTCGCGATGACGCCGTCGCGGCGACCCGTCTGCTGCCCCTCAATCCCGCTGCCAAGCCGATGATCGTGCAGCGTTAGTCGCCTGCTTGCTCGCCTGCTGACTCGTCCGCTTCCTTGAGCTGAAGGGCGCGTTCGTAGAGGGCATTTTTCTTTTGTCCCGTGATCAGCGCGGCCATCGCCGCAGCCTGCTTCAGCGGGCACTGCGCCATCAGGATCGTGAGCACACGGTCGGCTTCGGCCAGGTCGCGATCCAGCGTCTGCGCTGCTCCGCCCACCACCAGCACATACTCGCCTTTTTGACGATGGGCGTCGGCCGTCACCCAGGCCAGCGCTGCGTCCAGGGGACAGCGATGGATTTCTTCAAATAACTTCGTGAGCTCCCGCCCGAAAACGATCTGCCGTTTAGGCTCATAGATCGCTTGCATGGCACGGATGGTATCGACGATGCGGTGGGGTGCTTCATAAAACACCAGCGCCGCCGCCAGCCCGCCCAGGCTGGTGAGAACGGTGTCGCGCTGCGCCGCCTTGGCAGGCAAAAAGCCTGCAAAGTGGAACTGTTCTTCCAGTAATCCGCTGGCCGACAGCGCCGTGATGGCGGCCGAGGCCCCGGGTAGTGGAATCACCCGCAGGCCGGCCGAACGCACCGCATCGACGATGCGCGCACCCGGGTCGGAAACGGCGGGCGTGCCGGCATCCGATACCAGTGCCACGCGCTGCCCGGCGCGAAGCCGGAGAATGAGTTTTTCGGCGACTTCGCGCTCATTGTGCTGATGCGCCGCGATCAACGGTTTATGCAAGCCGTAGCGGGTCAGCAGATGACCCGTATTGCGCGTGTCCTCGCATGCGACGGCATCGACCAGGGCCAGGATGTTGAGCGCGCGCAATGTGATGTCACCCATGTTTCCGATGGGCGTAGCCACCACATATAATGCGCCCGCCGGACAGACCTGGTGCGACATTTCCTGCATCAGCGCGTCGGCCGAGACACCGCCTCCGGGCGCGGCGGCTGGTGCGGTTTCAAGAACGGCCGACACCACGGGCGAAGGTTCGGCGGTAGCCGTGCAATCAGTAGGATCAACGCGTTCGGTATGTTCGGTAGGTTCGGTACGATCAGTCATGGGGGCAGACGATGTCGGTGAAAAGAATCAGGATACTCGCGCGCAGCCTGTCGTGGCTGCTGTGCGGCTTTTGCGGGTGGTGCGGATTGTGCCCGGGGGCGCTGGCAAACACAACCGCGGCGGGAGCCCAGGTCAAGACGCTTCGCATGACGCAGGATCTGTCGGTCACGCAGCAGGTTGCGCCAGAGACTAGGGCGGCCAGCGTAAGGTTGCCGCCGGTCCCGCTGCCGATGCCGGCGTTCGCCGAGGCGCAGGTAACCCGGCTCGCCGCAGCGCCGGTCAGTGACCGTGCCATCGCGCCGGCGCGGGTCCGTGTGGGTCTGTTGCTGCCGATGCGATCGACGTCCCTGCGGGCTGCGGCCGAGATGGTGCGTGACGGAATCCGGGCTGCGCACCGTCGGGATGGCGCCAATGTCGATCTGGTCGTGATCGAAACCGACGATAACCCGCAGAACATCGCGGCAATTTACCGCGATGCCGTTCCCTTTTACGATGTCCTGGTCGGCCCGCTCTCGCGCGGCGGCGTCGCTGCAATCGCAACCGGGGGTCATGTGATGCGGCCGACGATTGCCTTGGTCCAGCCAGAACCCGCCAGCGATCTCGACGCCGTCCTGCCGCCGAAAATGCTGGTCATGGGACTATCGGTTGAGGAAGAAGCACGCCAGGCAGCGAGCTGGGCCGCGCGCCAGCATCCGTCCGCGAAGGCACTGGTGCTGTCGACAGCCGTGACCTGGCAGCGGCGGGCGGCACGGGCTTTCGTCGAGCAATGGCAGCGCGGTACCGCCAGCGCCGAAATACTCGAGCTGAACACCAGTGGCGGCCAGCTCGACGTGGCGGGTTTGTTGCGATTGAAAAGACGCATGGCGGGCGAATCGCCGGGCCTGATCTTCGTCGCACTGGACGCCGAACAGACGCGCCAGTTGCGGCAGTCGATCGGAGCAGGGCCGATGCTGTATGGTACCTCCCAACTCAATACGCTGAATCTAGCCGACCCGGTCGGCGCCGCAGCGAAGCCCGAGCTCGATGGCGTACGGTTACTCGACCTGCCGTGGCAACTGCAAGCCGATCACCCGGCGGTCATGATTTATCCACGTCCACCGAAAAAAGGCGAGCAGCGCCGCGGGCTGGATCTCGAGCGGCTGTATGCATTGGGCATCGATGCCTTTCGGGTCGCGGGCGAGCTCGGTGCCGGGCGCCCCGTCTTTACCATCGACGGCGTCACCGGCAAGCTGTACGTGCAACTCGACGGCATCCGACCCGCCACGTTCGAGCGCACCGAGCAGCAGGCGCAGTATGCCGGCGGCGTGGTGGTAGCGCTGACCGATGATCATTGAGACCGGCTGCGGGAGCGCCTGATGGCCAGGACCGACGTTCCGGCCGGCGGTCGCACTGAACGCCAGCTGACCGGCGCCGATGGCGAGGAGCAGGCGCTGGCCCATCTGCGACGGCAGGGGCTGGTTCTGGTGGAGCGCAATTTCCTGTGCAAGGTCGGTGAAATCGACCTGATCATGCGCGAGCGCCAGACCCTCGTCTTCGTCGAGGTCCGGACCCGCGCCGATGCCCGCCACGGCAGCGCCGCCGAGAGCGTGACGGTGGCCAAGCAGCGCCGGCTGCTGCGCGCGGCGCAACGCTACCTCCAGCGTTTTCGGCTACCGCCGCCGTGCCGATTCGACGTCATCGCGATCGACGCAGGTCAACTGTCATGGCTCAAGAATGCGATCCAGTCCTGAGGCCGGACTGCGGCAATCGCCTGGACACGAGGGTTTCTGGACGCGCATCGGCCTATAATCAGGCGCAGTCACCGAACAACTTCAATTTCGCCGGCCTCCTCGGCGGCCACCCTTTATAATTCCGCAGACCATGATCAATCAACGCATCCTTGCGCACTTTCACGAAAGTGCCGAACTAAAAATCCAGGCAGCGTCGCTGATGGCACAGCCCATTGCGCAGGCGGTGGAACTCATGTTCGTCGCCCTTTCCAATGGCAACAAGATTCTTGCCTGCGGCAATGGCGGATCGGCTGCCGATTGCCAGCATTTCGCGGCCGAACTAGTGGGTCGCTTCGAGCGCGAGCGTCTGCCGCTGCCGGCGCTGGCGCTGACCACCGATACGTCGATCCTGACGGCGATCGGTAACGATTACAGCTACCAGGAAATCTTCAGCAAACAGGTGCAGGCATTCGGCCAGTCGGGCGATATTCTGCTGGCACTGTCGACTTCGGGCAATTCGTCCAACGTGATCGCGGCGATCGATGTCGCCCTCGAGCGCGACATGCGCATCGTCGCGCTGACCGGCAAGGGTGGTGGCGCAATCGGCAAGCGCCTGACCGATGCCGATGTCCACATCTGCGTGCCGCATGACCGGACGGCGCGCATCCAGGAAGTTCACTTGTTGACCATACACTGCCTGTGCGACGGCATCGATGTCGCTTTATTTGGAGGAGATGCACATGATTGATGCACCACACAACTGGCCGCAAGCGGGCCGCCTGCTGTGCCGGCTGGTACTCGGCGCCGCGCTGTTGACCAGCCTGCAGGGCTGCGTGGAAATGATGGTCGGCACGGCCGTGGTCGGCACCATGGCCGCCACCGACCGGCGCACCCTGGGCGCGCAGACCGAAGACACGGCCATCACGGTCAAGGCGGAAGCGCGCATGCAGAACCTGATCGGCGACAGCGGACACGTCAACATCGCCAGCTTCAATCGCAAGGTGCTGCTCACCGGCGAAGTGCGCGACGAAGCCACACGGGCCACGGTCGAACGCGAAGTCGCGGCGATATCGGGCGTGCAGGGGATCGTCAACGAGCTCGAAATCCTGGGTCGTTCGAACTACACCTCCCGCGGCAACGACGCGCTGTTGACCGGCAAGGTGAAGGCATCATTCGTCGATACCAAGGATCTGTCGGCAAGCACGATCAAGGTCGTGACGGAACGCTCGACGGTATACCTGATGGGACGCGTCACCCAGCGCGAGGGCCAGCTTGCCGCGGAAGTCACGCGTGGCGTCAGCGGCGTGCAGCGGGTCGTCAAGGTGTTCGACTACATCGGCGAAGACGAATTGAAACAGATCGGCAAGGCGAACTGAGGGCCACTCGCGGCGAAGCAAATTGTCGTCGCTGCGCCGCACGAAGTCCTGCACCGCGATTATCCAATGTTATATTCAAGCCGCTGTCAGGTTCAGCGGCTTTTTAACGGGGAAAATCATCATGACTGCGTTGATCATCGTTCTGGCGATTTTACTGTTGCTGGTGTTCTGGGCGGTCGGTGCATACAACCGGCTGGTCAGCCTGCGCAACCTGTTCAAGAATGCATTCTCGCAAATCGACGTGCAGCTCAAGCGGCGCTACGACCTGATTCCGAACCTGGTCGAAACCGCCAAGGGCTACATGAAGCATGAGCGCGAGACGCTGGAAGCCGTGATCGCGGCGCGCAACCAGGCGGTAAGCGCCAATGCGCGCGCCGCCAGCGACCCCACCGACGCGGCGGCGATGCAGCAGATGGCCAGCAGCGAAGGCGCGCTCGCCAGCTCGCTCGGCAAGATGTTCGCGCTGTCGGAAGCCTATCCCGATCTGAAGGCCAACCAGAACATGCTGCAGCTGACCGAAGAGCTGACCAGCACCGAAAACCGGATCGCCTTTGCCCGCCAGGCCTACAACGATGGCGTCATGCAGTACAACACAGCGCTGGAGCAATTTCCCGGCTCGATGATCGCCAGCACCTTCGGCTTCAAGCTCGCGGAGATGTTACAGGCGACCGAGAGACCCGAGGAACGACGCCCGGTCAAGGTCGGGTTTTGAGGCGGCTGGCGTGCCGGTATTGATGCTGCGGTAGCGCCGCAGCAACCCTGCGCTTGCGCGAAGGTGGCGATGCGGTGGCGCGGATGGTGGGTGACCGCTTTATCCTGTCGACCTCGCGCCAGACGCAAGAGCGTCGACTGCAGAATGTGGTCGAAGAAATGGCGACCGCGTCGGGCATTGCCTGCCCGCGCATCTATGTACTTGAGCGGGAAGGCGCCATCAACGCCTTTGTCACCGGATTCAATCAGAACGAGGCCGTCATCGCCGTCACGCGCGGCGCCCTGGAGCGGCTGAGTCGGGATGAACTGCAGGGCGTGGTCGGCCATGAATTCAGCCATATCCTCAACGGTGACATGCGCCTGGTGCCGGTGCGCTTCGACAGCCTCACGGCACTGGCGGGAGAGTGCGGCCTGTTGTTGTCGCTGGTGGCCAGCGTGGCCGATTTGCTCAGTACCATCTGCACCGCGATCGACGCGCCGATGCCTCCCGTCGTGCTGGCAACGTACAGCGGATTTGCGTGGGGAAAATAATCGGGGAGGGAATTGCGACGAAGAATGCATAACCAAATAACTTTTGTGTCTCGGCAGCATTTGCAAAAGCGCCTTAGAATCCGGTGGCTGCGTGGTTTCAACGCACGCCGCGTCAATTTCGGAGAATTCAATGAACCAACAACGCCGTGATGCCCTGCGCATCTCGACCGTGCTCGGCCTGGCGGTGGCCGCCGGCCTGATGACACCTTTCGAGGCGTTTGCCGCCGAGACCTGGAACAGCGCCGCGTTCGACACCAAGACTCTGAACGACACCGTCAAGGCGCTCGGTGGCAGTAGCGCGACCGTCTCGAAAGATCTGATCCTCAGCGCGCCGGATATTGCCGAAAACGGTGCCGTCGTGCCCATCAGCGTGACGACGACCCTGCCGGGCGTCCAGCAGATCGCCATCCTGGTGGAAAAAAATCCGAATGCGCTGTCGGCCAATTTCACGATTCCGGCCGGAACGGAGGCGTATGTTTCGACACGGGTAAAGATGGCGCAGACATCGAATGTGTTTGCGCTGGCCAAGGTTGACGGCAAATGGCTGGTCGCCAGCAAGGAAGTCAAGGTCACGCTGGGCGGTTGCGGCGGCTAACGAACGTTACCGAACTTCAGCACAGCATCATCACAACATCACGAGGTGGCAACATGGCAGCAGATCCGATGCGGGTACGCGCTCTGGAACAGGGCGGCATTACAGAAATCAAGGTCTTGATGCGGCACGATATGGAAACCGGTTTGCGCAAGGATGCCGGCGGCAAACTGGTGTCGGCCCATTTCATCCAGCAGATCAATGTGCGGCACAAGGACCGCGACGTCCTGTCGGCCCAGTTCGGCCCGTCGATTGCAAAGGATCCGTTCATCGGATTCAAGTTCAAGGGCGGCGCCAAGGGCGACAAGGTCGCGGTCACCTGGATCGACAATCTGGGTGAGAAACGCACTGACGAAGCCGTCATCGCCTGAACTGTTGTCAACCGCGGCGAGCCGGCCGATTTCGACCTCTGGAGAATTTCATGATGCGACGCACTTTCATCAAGCTGGCAGGCGCCGGTACGCTGGGCCTGCTGACTGCCAGCCTGGGCGGCAACGTGTTGGCTGCCGCGAGCGAACCGGTCAAGGTGGTCTATCACATGGTCGACGGGATCGATCAGGCTACCCGCGGCATGGGTAACATCCGCAATCACCTGCGCGAGGCGCCGGAGACCAAGATCGTCGTGGTGGCTCATGGTGAAGGCATCAACTTCCTGCTCGAAGGCGCAAAGGATCGCAACGGCAAGCCGTTCGATGCCGCCGTTGCGGCGCTGGCGTCGCAGGGTGTGGAGTTCAGGGTCTGCAACAACACCCTGGTGGCGCGCGGTATTCCCGCCTCGAGCCTGGTGTTGGAAGCGAAGGTGGTGCCGGCCGGCGTGGTGGAAGTGGCCCGGCTCCAGGCCCGCGAAGGGTACGTGTACCTGCGCCCCTAGAGCGGACGGCGCCCTGCCCTGCACTGCACTACCGATCTGTGCCTATAATGCGGCGTTGTCGCCACTGACGGATCCGTCCATGCCATCCCCCAATTCCGCCACACCCGAGTCTTCCCCACCGCCAGAGTCCGGCACCGGCGCACCGGTCGCCGCACCGCGCAAGCGGCGCGCGGTGATGATCGCGGCAGCAGCCGTGGTGTTCGGCGGATTGGGCGCTGCAGGCTATCGGTCGCTGTCGGTGCCCGCCAAGGCGCCCGACGTCATCTTTACGTCGCTGGAGGGCAAACGCATCTCGATGAGCAGCCTGCGCGGCAAGGTTGTGATGGTCAATTTCTGGGCCACCAGCTGCTCGACCTGTATCCGCGAAATGCCGCAAATGGTTGAAACCTACGATCGATTCAAGGCCCGCGGCCTGGATTTCGTGGCAGTCGCCATGAGTTACGATCCGCCCAATTACGTGCTTAATTACGCGCAGACGCGCAAGCTGCCGTTTACCGTCTCCCTCGATCCGCAGGACAAGCTGGCGAAATCGTTCGGCGACGTCAAGCTGACGCCGACCACCTTCCTGATCGATCGTCAAGGCAACATCATCAAGCGCTATGTGGGCGAACCGGATTTCGTCGCCCTGCATCAGCTGCTCGACAAGGCGCTGACGGCGTCCTGATCCGGTCGAGTTGCCGCTTCATCGGCGCGACGACAGCCTCTCACCCATCGTATTCAAGTTTTGCCGCACCGCGCAGCGCATTGCCGCGTCCGCACGGCCCTCCGGCATTCCTACAAGCGTTTAAGCAAGTGTCCGATACCTTGCGTTAATTCCTGATCGTATTCTTCCGCTAACGGATCGATTCCACACCATGCCTGCAGGGGCCCCTGCTGAAGGGCTCTGGTGGAACCGCCATTTATCGTGAAACACAACCTGGAGAAAACGATCATGGGTAAATACGTATTGGGCTGGATCTTGGGCGTGCCTGCCATCGTACTGGTGGTAATTTATTTCTTCA
>JACMRD010000313.1 GCA_014376645.1 Herminiimonas sp.
AGCCGTCGCCTTGCCGCTGGCGTAGAGCGGATTATCCGGATCGAGCACGATGCCCATGCCGGCGGCCTGGGCCCAGTCGTCGCCCTCGCCTTTCGTCATGCTGTACAGCTCGGTGGCAACGCTTTCAAAGGCGCGACCATCCTTGCGGGCTGCGTAAATCTCGAGCAGCTTGACCCGGACCGCGTGACGTTCCGGCTGAGTGCGCAAGGCTTCCTTGAGAATCTCTTCTGCCTGAACATCCCGACCATAGGCGATGTAGACGTCTGCTTCCGCGACCGGATCGACTTCATTGCTGTCGAGATTGCTGACCGAAGGCGCGAAGCTGGAATTGAAGACGCTGTTGTTGGTGTCGACACTCTGCCCACCGGTCGAACCGAAGAGCGAGTTGGTTTTCAGGCTGCTGTCGGCCACGGTGCTGTCGCCGAACTCGGCGGGCTTCTTATTGGCACGGGAACGATAGAATGCAAAACCACCCAGCAGGACCGCCAGCAACGCCGCTGCGCCCTGCAACAGAGGATTGTTCAATGGGTCGTCGAACATGCCAGGCTCCGCAACCGGCTTGGCCGGCACCGGAGTGATCTTCGGCTTGGCGGCGACCGGCGGTTTCGGCGTCACCGGTGCGGGCGGCGCAACCACCGCCGGCGGTGTCGCCGCAGGCGCTGAACCGGCAGTCACGGGGGCACCATCGGGCTTGGGCGCTGGCGTCTTGGCAGCAAGCACCCCAGCAGCAGCCATGGCGGCGCTGTCAGCGGCTGTCTGCCTTGCATTGCTGGCGTCGGCCTGTTTTTGACGATCGGCGAGATCCTTGTTCTTGACTTCGAGCAGGCGCTGTAATTCGCTGACGTTTTTTTCCAGATCCTTGACCCGGGCAGCCGCATCGGCATCGGCCTTGTCGCGGGCGATTCTTTGTTCCTGCAACGCAGCGGCCTTGCCGGCTGCGGAAGCATCGGCCTTCGACAGCTTGAGCTTGTCGACGGCTTCATTAGCCGCCGTCGGCTTTTCTTCAACCTTGGCGGCGATCTTGCCGGTGGCGCTCTGGCGCGCTTCGGCTGGCTTGCGAGCCGCACCGGTGGCGACCTGGCCGGCCAGCTTGTTCCGGTAATCGTTGAAGTCGGCAGCCTGCGCGATCACGATGCCATGAGCGTCGGGTGTGCTGACCGAGGTGCTGATGTCGGTCGAGGGCACCGCCAGGATCTGGCCGGACCGCAGGCGATTCATGTTGTTGCCGACGAAGGCATCCGGATTGGCCCGATAGAGTGCGACCAGCATCTGGTCCAGCGATACACCTTCGGTCCGTGTACGACTGGCAATCTTCGACAGCGAATCGCCAGGGACCACCTTGTATCCGCCAGCGGCGGCCTTGCCGGCCGCACCCTTGGCGACCGGGGCGCCCGTCTCCCCGGGCGCAGCAGCCGGTTTTGTCTTGGCTGCCGGCGGCTCGGCCGGTTCGACGCGTCTGGCGACCTGCGCGGCACGCTCAGGAGCCGGAATCGGTAACGGTGCCGGTGCCGGTGCTGGTGCTGGTGCCGGTGCCGGTGCCGGTGCTGGTGCCGGTGCCGGTGGCGTGGCATTCTGGGTCACGGCCGGCGCGGTCTGAGCCGGTTGCAAGGTTCGCAACTCGGGTGGATCCAGCAGGAAGGTGTATTCGCGCATCAGGCGTCCGTTGACGCCATTCAGTTCGAGCAGCACATCGATGAACGGCTCGCTCATCGGCTGTGGCGAGGTGATGCGGATGAGTTGCTTGCCACCACGCTGTTCGATTGCAAAACGTAATGTCATCAGGGCCGGATTGAAATCGATATTCGCCTGACGAAACGCCTCGACCGATGCCAGTTTCGGCTGCAGGGTGCGCGCTTCTTCGGCGGTGACCGCCGTCAGTTCGATTTCTGCCCGAAGCGGCTGGCCCAACCCTGACAAGACCGTGAGTTTGCCCAGACCGGCCGCCGATGCGTGCGCCACGATCAGTGCGGAGACCACGGCGGCGCTGATCGCTTTCAACTGAAAGGACATCGATCGCGGAGTTTTGGCCTGCATTGTTTTTTGCATTTGGTGGTATTCCGGTTGCCTAGAGCGTCAATTGCGCATTCGCGTGCCCACCTGCGTGCGACGATTCTGGAATGCTCGCAAACGTCGCGAGTGCGGCGGGGCTCCGCGGGGATCGCTTCAACAATGCCGCGCGGACATGCTGCGCGAACGGTTTGTTAAATAATTCACATTCCTCCCATGAACTTTTACCATAGCATCATGGACTTACCCGTGCAAGCGCAACCACCTTGGCAACAGATGCAATGGGTTGAAAAGTGTTACTTTAGCGAAACATTTTAGAGGTTGGTGTGGCTTCTGGACAACGTAGAAGCCACCTGTCGAATCCAGCCGTGCCGCACTCAGTCTTCCAGTACCAGACGCAGCATCCGGCGCAGCGGCTCGGCCGCACCCCACAGCAGTTGATCACCGACAGTGAAGGCCGACAGGTAGTCGCCGCCCATCTCCAGCTTGCGCAGGCGGCCCACCGGAATGGCCAGGCTACCGGTGACCGCGGCCGGCGTCAGCGAGCGCATCGATGCCTCGCGGTTGTTGGGCACCACTCTGGCCCATTCGTTGTGCTCGTCGATCATCTGTTCGATCTCGTCGAGCGGTACATCCTGGCGCAGCTTGATCGTCAGTGCCTGCGAATGGCAGCGCATGGCGCCGATGCGCACGCACAGGCCATCGACGGCGATGGCAGCCTTGGCATCGGCGCCGAAGGCCACGCCGCGGCCGAGGATCTTGTTGGTCTCCGCGCCAGCTTTCCATTCTTCGCGCGACATGCCGTTGCCGAGATCCTTGTCGATCCAGGGGATCAGGTTGCCCGCCAGGGGCACGCCGAACTGGCGGGTTTCGTCAGCCGACAGGCCGTGCTGGGCCGCCAGTACCTTGCGGTCGATCTCGAGGATGGCCGAGGCCGGGTCATCGAGCAGGCCGCGCACTTCGGCATTGATGGTGCCGAACTGGGTCAGCAACTCGCGCATGTGCTGGGCGCCGCCACCAGAGGCAGCCTGGTAGGTCATCGAGGTCATCCATTCGATGAGGTCGCGCTCGAACAGTCCGCCCAGACCCATCATCATGCAGGAGACGGTGCAATTGCCGCCGATGTAGTTCTTCACGCCGCGCTGTAGTGCACTCTTGATGACCTTCAGATTGACCGGATCGAGCACGATGATCGCGTCGTCCTGCATCCGCAGGCTCGATGCCGCATCGATCCAGAAACCATTCCAGCCGACCGCCCGCAATTTCTGGAACACGTCGGTGGTGTAGTCGCCGCCCTGACAGGTGATGATGATGTCGCACTTGCTGAGTTCGGCGATATCGGTGGCGTCCTTCAGGGTCGTCTCGTTCCTGGCCATCGCCGGCGCCGCGCCGCCGCTGTTCGAGGTCGAAAAGAACACCGGTTCAATCAGGTCGAAATCGCCCTGCTCCTGCATGCGTTGCATCAAGACCGAACCCACCATACCGCGCCATCCCACCAAGCCGACCAGTTTCATTTCTTTGCTCACTTTAAAAATTGAATTCTTGCTTCATGACCCGCAACGACGCGCTATCGTCCCGGTCTTCATCTCCGTGCTTGCCTCAAACCGCCAATGCTTTCACCACCGCGTCGCCCATTTCGCGAGTACCCACCAGGGTCGTGCCGGTTTCATGGATGTCGGGCGTGCGCAAGCCCTGCGCCAGCACCTGCTTGACCGCCGCCTCGATGCGTTCGGCCTGGGCCGGACGGTTCAGCGAATAGCGCAGCATCATGGCGGCCGACAGGATCGTCGCCAGCGGATTGGCCACGCCCTTGCCGGCGATATCCGGCGCCGATCCGTGCGACGGTTCGTACAGGCCCTTGCCGTTGGCGTCGAGCGAAGCCGAGGGCAACATGCCGATCGAACCCGTCAGCATCGCCGCCGCATCGGAGAGGATGTCGCCGAACATGTTGCCGGTGACGATGACGTCGAATTTTTTTGGCGCCCGCACCAACTGCATGGCCGCATTGTCGACGTACATGTGGTCGAGCGCGACGTCCGGATACTCGGCATGGACTTCGGTGACGATCTCTTTCCAGAACTGGAAGGTTTCCAGGACGTTGGCCTTATCGACGCTGGTCAATCGCTTGCCGCGCCGGCGTGCCGCCTGGAACGCCACATGGGCGATGCGCCGGATCTCGGTCTCGGCGTAACGCATCGTATCGAAGCCTTCGCGCTCGCCGATGAAAGGACCGTCGACCGCGATGCGCATGCCGCGCGGCTTGCCGAAATAGATGTCACCCGTCAGTTCGCGCACGATCAGGATATCCAGGCCCGACACCACTTCCGGCTTGAGCGAGGACGCACCGGCCAGTTCCGGATACAGGATCGCCGGGCGCAGGTTGGCAAACAGCTTGAGCTCGCGGCGCAGCCCGAGGATCGCCTGTTCCGGGCGCAGCGGGCGCTCGAGCGTGTCGAACTGCCAGTCGCCGACGGCGCCGAACAGCACGGCATCGGCCTGCATGGCCAGCTTCAGGGTGGCGTCGGGCAGCGGATGACCATGCGCGATGTAGCCGGCGCCACCTACGGGAGCGGTTTCCATTTCGAAGCGTTCATCGAGAGCGCCGAGCACACGCACGGCCTGGTCGATGATTTCAGGACCGATGCCGTCGCCGGGGAGGATTGCAATTTTCATGTTGATTAAATGGTATTGGCGAGCCAGGGTTGCTGGCTCAGGTGACGCTCTTCGAAGGCGCGAATCTTGTCGGCCTGGCGCAAGGTCAGGCCGATGTCGTCGAGACCGTTCAACAGGCAGTACTTGCGAAACTCACCGATCTCGAAGGAATAGGTAGCGGCGCCACCGGTGGTCGAGACGGTCTGCAGCGGCAGGTCGATCACCAGGCGAAAGCCGGGAAAGGCGCGCACTTCGTCGAACAGGCGGTCGATCTGCGCTTCCGGCAGGACGATCGGCAACAGGCCGTTCTTGTAGCAGTTGTTGAAGAAGATATCAGCGAAGCTGGGCGCAATGACCGCCCTGAACCCGTACTGGTCCAGCGCCCATGGCGCATGTTCACGGGACGACCCGCAACCGAAATTCTTGCGTGCCAGCAGAATGGCGGCGCCCTGATAGCGCGGCTGATTCAGGATGAAATCGGGATTGAGCGGACGGTGGGAATTATCCTGGCCCGGTTCGCCATGGTCGAGATAACGCCATTCGTCAAAAAGGTTGGGGCCGAAGCCGGTACGCTGGATCGATTTCAGGAATTGCTTCGGGATGATTGCGTCGGTGTCGACGTTGGCGCGATCGAGCGGCGCTACCAGGCCATCGAAAATCGTAAATTTTTGCATGGTGTCCTGTCTTGCCGGAATAAAGTGCGGGATCGTCTTGATCGACCGCAGGTGCTGCCGCTTCGGAAATGTTGCTTCGGCTGATTGAAACCGCTGATTGAAACGTCTGCCAGGACGGTGACAAAGATTGCGCAGGCGGCGACTGCTCGCCGCCTCGCGCTGCATTCTCGGAAGAAGGCTTACTTGCCAGATACGCTTTGCACTTTTTCGCCAGCGCGCTCGACATCCTTGCCCATGCCGTTCACGGTATTGCAACCCGACAGTACGGCGCCCGAGGCAACCAGCAACAACAACGCAATCGCTTTTTTCATTCTTTTCTCCAAAGATTTATAAAGTCCGGACGTCTACAAAGTGTCCGGCAATGCCTGCAGCTGCAGCCATCGCCGGACTGACCAGATGCGTACGTCCGCCCGCACCTTGCCTTCCTTCAAAATTGCGGTTCGATGTCGAGGCACAGCGTTCGCCCGGCTCGAGCCGGTCGGCATTCATCGCCAGACACATGGAGCATCCTGGCTCGCGCCACTCGAAGCCGGCATCGCGGAATATCCGGTCCAGCCCCTCGCGCTCAGCCTGTTCCTTCACCAGCCCGGAGCCTGGCACGACCATCGCGAGACGTACGTTCGAGGCGCGGAACTTGCCGCGCACGACCGCAGCGGCTGCACGCAGATCCTCGATGCGCGAATTGGTGCAAGACCCGATGAACACCTTGTCGATGCGGATGTCGGTGATCGGCGTGTTCGGTTGCAGCGCCATGTAGATCAGCGCTTTCTCCATGCCGTCGCGCTTGGAGACATCTTTTTCCTTGTCCGGATCGGGCACGCGCCCATCGACCGAGACCACCATCTCGGGCGAGGTGCCCCAGGTGACCTGCGGCGTGATCTCGGCGGCGTTGAACGTCACGACCAGGTCGAAGCGAGCACCGGCGTCCGAATGCAGGGTGCGCCAGTAATCAAGCGCCCGGTCCCAGTGCGGACCGACTGGCGAAAATGGCCGGCCCTTGACGTAATTGATGGTGGTGTCGTCGACGGCGATCATGCCGGCGCGGGCGCCCGCTTCGATTGCCATGTTGCAGACGGTCATGCGACCTTCCATCGACAGCGCGCGGATCGCAGACCCGGCGAATTCGATCGCGTAACCGGTGCCGCCGGCCGTGCCGATGCGCCCGATAATGGCCAGGACGATGTCCTTGGCTGTCACGCCAGCACCCAGGGCACCATCGACTTGCACCAGCATCGCTTTCGATTTCTTGGTCAGCAGGGTCTGGGTGGCCAGCACGTGCTCCACTTCGGAAGTACCGATGCCGTGCGCCAGCGCACCGAACGCGCCGTGGGTCGAGGTATGCGAGTCACCGCAGACGACCGTCATTCCCGGCAGCGTGGCACCCTGCTCCGGACCGATCACGTGCACGATGCCTTGGCGCTTGTCGCGCATGCTGAAGTAGGTCATGCCGTACTGCTTGGTATTGGCGTCGAGTGTCTCGACCTGCAGCCGGGAGACAGGGTCGGCGATGCCATCGATGCGATCGGTGGTTGGCACGTTGTGGTCGGCCACGGCAAGGTTAGCGCCGTTGCGCCAGAGCGGGCGGCCGGCGATTTTCAGGCCCTCGAATGCCTGAGGGCTGGTGACTTCATGCACCAGATGCCGGTCGATGTACAGGATCGTGGTGCCGTCGTCTTCGGCGTGCACCGTGTGCGAATCCCAGAGCTTGTCGTACAGAGTCTGTGCCATGTTGCCAAGTCGCGCAGCGATGCACGATTCCATGAAAATAGTCCTTGATTATGCCATATTAGTGTTGTGCAAAACCAGCTACGCCCGGGCCGGTGTGGCCGGATCGACGCTCACATCGGACGCAGCCGCCGGTCCTGCCAGCGGAACGACGCCGCCGCCGCGACCAGTCCAAGCAGGGCAAACCCGGCGGCGGCGATGAACACCGAACGGGCGCCGAACCGGTCCCAGCACAGGCTCATGAGCAAGCCGCCAAGGGTGCCGCC
>JACMRD010000314.1 GCA_014376645.1 Herminiimonas sp.
CGCCAGCAGGTGCGCATAGTCCTTGACCATCGCGCCGCAGCCCGAAGCGGTCATGACGATCGCCTCGGCGCCGGCAACGATTGCCGGCCACCAGGCGTCGATGTTGCGCCGCATGTCGTCCTTGGCAGCTTCGTGGTCGTTGAGATGATGACGGATCGCGCCGCAGCAGCCGGCCCGCGGCGCCACCACCAGTTGCACGCCGAGCGCGTCGAGCACGCGCGCGGTGGCGGCATTGATGTTGGGCGCCATGGCCGGTTGCACGCAGCCGTCGAGCAGCAGCATCTTGCGCGCATGGACGGTGGCCGGCCAGGCGCCGGCATTCTGAGGTGCCGGCACCTTGCTGCGCAGCGCAGCCGGCAGCAGCGGACGCACCATCTGGCCCATCTTCATGGCGGGAGCGAACAGCCACTTGCGCGGCAGTGTCTCTTTCAGCACGGTACGCAGGGCTTGCTGCAGGAACGGGCGCGGCACCTGGTCGTCGACCACCTTGCGTCCGATGTCGACCAGGCGGCCGTACTGTACGCCCGATGGGCAGGTCGACTCACAGCTGCGGCAGGTCAGGCATCGATCCAGGTGCAGCTGGGTCTGGCGCGTGGCGGGCTTGCCTTCCAGGACTTGCTTGATCAGATAGATGCGCCCGCGCGGGCCGTCCAGTTCATCGCCCAACAATTGATAGGTCGGGCAGGTCGCGGTACAGAAACCGCAATGCACGCAGGCACGCAGGATGCTGTCGGCTTCGTGACCTTCGGGCGTGTCCTTGATGAAATCGGCAAGATTGGTTTGCATGAGCGTCAGGTTAGAAATCGATGAAGAAGAAGGAACGCCTGCATGGCCCGGCAAATCGCGCCGCAACCGGCCGGCCGGTCAGTGCACCGGTCACAGCACCGGGTACATCCGTCCCGGATTGAAGATGGCTTGCGGATCGAAGGCATGCTTGAGTTGCCGGTGGATGGCCTGCACTGCCGGCGCCAGCGGCTGGAAAACGCCCACCGACTTGTCGCCACCGCGAAACAGCGTCGCATGGCCACCAGCCGCAGTCGCTGCCGCACGGATCACGCCGGCCGGCTCGCTGCTGCGCAGCCAGCGTTGCGCCCCACCCCATTCGATGAGTTGCGAGCCAGCCAGCCCGATCGGTGCGGCAGTCGATGGCACCGACAGGCGCCACAGGGGCGCACCAGCATCGGCAGCAAAGAACGGTGTCGTCTGTTCGCGCACGGCCAGCCAGAAACCATCAGCCTCGGCCTCGTCCAGACGCCCGCCGCCCACCCGCGCCTGCGCCGCCACGACCGCCGCCTTCGCACCGGCCAGGCGCACCGTCAGCACGCCGTCCTGCCAGACACTGGCGGCGATCGGCAGCGGTTGGCCGCCGAGCTTGTTGAGATGGACGATGGCGTCGGCCTGCGCCATCGGCTGGCGCACGGTGGCCTGCGCCACCGCCTTCGGCAAGACCTTCACCGATACCTCCAGCAGCAGTCCCAGCGTGCCGAGCGATCCGGTCAGCAGGCGCGACACATCGTACCCGGCGACATTCTTCATGACCTGCCCGCCGAAGTGCAGTACCTCGCCCTTGCCATCCATCAGAACCGCGCCGAGCACGAAGTCGCGGATCGCGCCGACGCTGGCGCGCGCGGGACCGGACAGGCCGGCCGCCACCACACCGCCGATGGTCGCGCCGGGTCCGAAATGCGGTGGCTCGAAGGCCAGCATCTGGTTCTGTGCAGCCAGCGCCGCCTCGATCTCCGCCAAGGGCGTACCGCAACGGGCGGTGATCACCAGTTCGGTGGGTTCGTAATCGATGATGCCGGCGTAGGGGCGAGTATCTAGCATAGTACCGAGCACAGTACTGCGCACAGTACCGAGCACGTTGCCCGGCACCGCCGCAACCGGCGCCTGACCGTACCAGTCCTTGCTGCCACCACCGCGAATGCAGAGGGCCTGGCCGGTAGCGCCGGCGGTCAGAATCTGTTCCTTGAAGCGAGCGAGCGCGTGTTCCATGGGCTGGTCGGTTCCTTAAAAACGCGGCAGGTCGGGAAATTTCAGCTGGCCATTCCTGACATGCATCTTGCCGTATTCGGCGCAACGCTGGAGCGTCGGAATCGCCTTGTTCGGATTGAGCAGGAACGCCGTGTCGAAGGCGCGCTTGACGGCAAAGAAGGCGTCCAGCTCCGCGCGGGAAAACTGCACGCACATCGAATTGATCTTTTCGATACCGACGCCGTGCTCGCCGGTGATAGTGCCGCCGACGGCGACGCAGAGTTCGAGGATCTCCGCGCCGAAGGCTTCGGCGCGATGGAATTCGCCCGGTATGTTGGCGTCGAACAGAATCAGCGGATGCAGGTTGCCGTCACCGGCATGGAACACGTTGGCACAGCGCAGGCCGTATTTTGCTTCCATCGCCTCGATCCCGAGCAGCACCTGCGCCAGGTTCTTGCGCGGAATGGTGCCGTCCATGCAGTAGTAATCCGGCGAGATGCGCCCGGCCGCCGGAAAGGCGTTCTTGCGCCCGGACCAGAATTTCAAGCGCTCCGATTCGTTCTGCGATACGGTGATTGCCGTCGCGCCGGAGGCTTCCAGCACCGCCGTCATGCGGCCGATCTCTTCTTCGACTTCTTCGGGCATCCCATCCGATTCGCACAGCAGGATCGCCGCTGCGTTGACGTCGTAGCCGGCCTTGACGAACGGCTCGACCATGCGCGAGGAGGTTTTGTCCATCATCTCCAGACCGGCTGGAATGATGCCGGCGGCAATCACGCTGGCGACCGCATTGCCGCCTTTGACGATGTCGTCGAAGGACGCCATGATCACGCGCGCCAGCGGTGGTTTCGGAATCAGCCGCACGGTTACTTCGGTGACCACGCCCAGCATGCCTTCGGAGCCGATGAACACCGCCAGCAGGTCCAGCCCCGGCGCATCGAGAGCCGCGCCGCCGAGTTCGACGATATCGCCATCGATGGTGACCATGCGCACGCGCATGACGTTGTGCACGGTCAAGCCGTACTTCAGGCAATGCACGCCGCCCGAATTTTCGGCGACGTTGCCGCCGATGGTGCAGGCGATCTGTGACGACGGGTCGGGCGCGTAGTACAGGCCGTGCGGCGCCGCCGCGTCGGAAATCGCCAGATTGCGCACGCCCGGCTGGACGACTGCGGTGCGGGCCAGCGGATCGAGGCGAACGATGCGGTTCAGGCGCGCCGTCGACAGCACGACGCCATCAGCGATCGGCATGGCGCCGCCGGACAGGCCGGTACCGGCGCCGCGCGGCACGATGCGCACCTGGAGATCGCGGCAGGTCTGCAGGATGCGCACGACCTGGGCCTCGTTCTCCGGCAGGACCACCACCATTGGCAACTGGCGGAAGGCAGCCAGGCCGTCGCATTCATACGGGCGGGTATCTTCTTCGTTGAACAGGACGCAGTATTCCGGCAGCAGCGTGCGCAGGGCCGCGGCGACCTCGCGCTGGCGCTCGGGCGTGAAGGCCGGCTTGGCCAGGTCGACAGCGGCTACGGGTGCATTCATGGGCAGCCTCTCAGGGTAGTCAGACAATTCAGGAGATCAGTGTAGTCAAATCTGCCATCACCCGGGGTGAAAGGCATGGCGTGCGCCGGTGAATTCTTTTCAATCGGCGAAGCCGCGCCGTTTCAA
>JACMRD010000315.1 GCA_014376645.1 Herminiimonas sp.
AACTACAAGAAATCGTTGCAGAAAGCACTGCATGCTGATCGCCCACCAGATCACGCTTGATCCAACCTGTGCCGTGCGCAAATATTTCGATCAAGCCTGCGGCACCGACCGCTTTACCTGGAACTGGGGCCTGGCGGAATGAAAGCGGCAGGTCGCGGCTGGCCTGAAGCCAACGGCAATGGCGCTGAAGAAGCAATTCAATTCCCTTAAATACGCGCAGTTTCCCTGGCTGGCCACGATTCATCGTGATGCCCACGCTCAGGCTTTTACCCATCTGGCCCGTGCCTGGGACCGTTTCTTCAACGCCCTGAAGGCTGGTGCCCGCCCGGCCCCGGAAAATCGGCTGGACCGCAAGGCGTTGAAGAAGCAGGGCATCAAGCTGGCCTATCCCCCGCGCTTCAAGAAAAAAGGCAAGTGCGTCGATTCTTTTTATGTGGCCAACGACAAGTTCAGCGTCGTTGGCAACCGTATCAGGTTGCCCAAGTGGGCTCGGTTCGCATGACCCAGGCGCTGCGCTTTGGCGGCAAGATCATGGCGGCGACCGTGTCGCGCCGGGCGCACCGCTGGGTGGTCGCAATCCAGGTCGAGGTGGCGGCCTCGATGCGAGTACCGTCCGAGCGGCGCGAGCGCCTCGGCGTCGACCTCAATACAGGCAGCATCGATCTGTCGGATGGAAAGTCGATCCCGACGCCGCGCCCGCTGTCGAAACGGGCCAAGCGTCTGAGCCGGTTATCAAAGAAGACGTCCCGCAAGATCGCCTACGCCAAAGTGGCAGCCGGCATCGCCGGTGACCAGGCCATGCCGACTGGTACCCGGCTTGCGATCTCGATCAACCTGCGCAAGACGAACGACCAGATCGCCCGCCTGCACGCAGGCATCCATCATCAACGACAAGACTGGCTGCACAAGAACACGACCCGACTCTGCCGCGAAAACCAAGCGGTGGTCCTCGAGGACCTGTCGGTGCAGGGCATGACGGCCGCGGCTCGGGGCAGTCCCGAGCAACCGGGCAAGAAGGTGCGACAGAAGGCGGGATTGAACCGATCCATTCTGGATGTCGCCTTCGGTGAATTCCGACGCCACATGGACTACAAGGCGGCGCTTTATGGTGCCGAATTGATCGTCGCAGCGGCGCCAGAACACGACCATGGCGCGCTCGAAAAGGATGTCCATGCGGCCAAGGAATTGGGGCAGGCGCGTGCCAAAGCCTCTGCTGAAGCGCGCGTCAGCACAAGCCGGAACAGAAGCTGAAATACGCTTCGACGGTTGATGCCTCTGGCATTTGGCTAACCGCTCGGCACCGCCTTATATTGAGCACCGGAACTGGTTGCCGCTCGCAAGGGAGTCTCGTTACATTACGGCAGTTCGTGGCTAGCCATCGGGTTTGCATTGAGCGAAACGGTCCAATCGCTCACTGCCCCGGCTCAACCTGCCGATGCGACCGCCGCGCATCCTCGGCCGCTTTCGCAGCATCTTTCTCCGCCTTGGCAGCAGCAATCCGCGCCGTCTCGACCTCGAATGCCGCCAGCAGTGCCGCACGCGACTCCGGCGTTTCCAGGCTGATGCGGCCCAAGGCGCCGGTACGATAATCCTGCAGGAAGGTATGCGCTGCCTTTTCCAGGTCGACGCCGCCGCCCTTGAGCAGATAGCCGCGCCGCCGCGCCACGCCTTCGATGATGCTGACGCCGTCGAAGGTTTCGCCCGGCTCGGCCTGGAGGCCATAGCGCATCTTGAGCAATGCCGGATACTGCGCCAGTACCGCGTCGCCCAGAAACGTAGCCACTTCTTCTTCGATCAAGGCATTGGCGCCGATCGCGTGGCTGGCCGCCAGCATCAGGCCGTCGGCCGGGTGCTGGATCTTTGGCCACAGCATGCCGGGGGTATCGATCAACACGATGTTGTTGCCGAGATAAAGGCGCTGCTGGATCTTGGTCACCGCAGGTTCGTCGCCGACCTTTGCTACCCGCTTGTTGAGCAGGGCATTCATCAGCGTCGACTTGCCGACATTGGGAATGCCCATGATCATGATGCGCAGGGGCTTGAGGGGCGTACCGCGGTTCGGCACCAGGGCCAGGCACAACTTGGGTACCTTCGCCACGTCGGCCGGCTTCTTGCAGCTCAGCGCCACGGCCTGCACGTCGGGCTGTCGGTTGTAATAGGCGATCCAGGCTTCGGTCGCTGCCGGATCGGCCAGGTCGCTCTTGTTGAGGATCTTCAGGCACGGCCGCTGGCGGAACACCCGCAACTGCTCGATCATCGGATTGCAGCTGGCTTCGGGCAGGCGGGCGTCGAGAACCTCGATGACGAGGTCGGTCTTTTCCATGGCTTCCGCCGCTTTCTTGCGGGCGGCGTTCATATGACCGGGGAACCACTGGATGGACATGTACTACTTTCTTCAATACGCGTGTCGCGCATTGTACTTGCTGCGCGGCCGCACCGGCCGCCTGGCGGCCGGTCAGCGCAACATCAATCCAGCTGCGCCAGCGCCTTGACGTGCGCCACCACGCTGCGGCCGAGCGCCGACAGGTTGTAGCCGCCTTCCAGGCAACTGACGATGCGTCCGCCCGCATGCTCGGCTGCCACCGCCATGATCTGGCGCGTGATCCAGGCGTAATCGGCTTCGACCAGGCACATCTGGCCGAGGTCGTCTTCTCGGTGCGCGTCGAAGCCGGCCGAGATGAAGATCATCTGCGGCCGATGCGCATGCAGCGCCGGCAGCCAGACATCGGTGATCCGCTCGCGCACCACGTCGCCACCGGAGTAGGCCGGCAGCGGCAGGTTGACCATGTTCGGGTGCGCCACCACGTCGACGTGGGCGCCGGTATAGGGATAGAACGGATGCTGGAAAAAACTCGCCATCAGTACCCGCGGATCGTTCAGAAACGCTTCCTCGGTGCCGTTACCATGATGGACATCGAAATCGATGATGGCGACGCGTTCCAGGCCGTGCACCTCCAGCGCATGCATTGCAGCGATGGCAATATTATTGAACAGGCAGAAGCCCATCGGCACGGACGGTCTGGCATGATGGCCCGGAGGCCGGACCGCGCAGAACGCGTTCTCCACTGCGCCGGACAGCACCGCATCGGTGGCCGCGACCGCAGCGCCGGCTGCGTGCAACGCAGCTTCGAGGCTGTGCGCATTAATCGAGGTATCGGCATCGATTTCGTAGTAAGCGGCGGAACCCGCAGCGCCGGCTGTCGGCAGATGCGCGCGTACCAGCGCCAGCGCGGCGGGATCATGGACCCGGTTGATCATCGTATCGGTGGCCATTGGCGACTCGCGATGGTCCAGGAACCGATCGATGCGGCTGGCGATGAGCTGATCGGAAATGGCCAGCAGACGCGTCGGCGACTCCGGATGCCAGGCACCCATTTCATGCAAGCGGCAAGCGGGGGGCGCGTAGTAGGCGGTACTCATGACAACACAATCAGGGGGGCGGCCATGACATTTGACTTTCTCGAATAGAATTCAACCAGTTTATCGAGAAGCCATGCCCTTGTCATCGTGATCATGCGACGCATCGAGCCTAGAGCCGGGCAGTCCCGATTCATTCAAACGGAATCTTCATGTTCGCAAAAATTCACGCAGTTGCAAAGGAAGTCGGCCAGATCGTCGTCGGCAAAGAAGTCCAGATTCGCCAGGCGCTGGTGTGCCTGCTGGCCGGGGGCCATCTGCTGATCGAGGACGTGCCGGGGGTCGGCAAGACCACTATGGCGCACGCGCTGGCGATTTCGCTCGGCCTGCAATTCAATCGGTTGCAATTCACCAGTGACCTGCTGCCGGCCGATGTGGTCGGCATCTCGATCTTCGAGCGCGACAAGAATGTTTTCGCCTTTCATCCCGGACCGGTGTTCACCCAGGTGCTGCTGGCCGATGAAATCAACCGCGCCACGCCGAAAGCGCAGTCTGCCCTGCTCGAAGCCATGGAGGAACGCCAGGTCACCGCCGATGGCGTCACGCGTGAGCTGCCGCGGCCCTTCTTCGTCATCGCCACCCAGAATCCGGCACACCAGATCGGCACCTTTCCCCTGCCCGAGTCGCAACTCGACCGCTTCCTGATGTGCCTGTCGCTCGGCTACCCGGATGCCGCCGCCGAACGCGCCCTGCTGATGGGCGAGGACCGGCGCACGCTCCTGAAGTCGCTGCCGGCGGTAATGCAGCCGGCTGAGCTGGTCGAGGCGCAATCGGCACTGCGCGCCCTGCATACCTCGCCAGCCCTGATCGATTACGTGCAGGCGCTGGCCCAGGCTTCACGGCAGAACGGGCAGTTCGCCGAGGGTCTGAGTCCGCGCGCCAGCATCGCCCTGCTGCAGGCGGCACGCGCCTGGGCTGCCCTCGAAGGCCGCAATCACGTGATCCCGGAAGATGTGCAAGCGGTGCTGGTGCCCGTTTGCGCGCACCGCCTGCGCCCGCTGAAGTCGTCCGGCGGCACCGTCCTGGCCAGCCGCGACGCGGTGCTGCAACTGATGAAATCGGTCGCCGTCTGAGCCGGCCGGTCTGACGATGCGACCGAGGCAGATGCTCGACAAGTGGCTGTTCCGCCTCGGTGCAGCCGAGGCGGGCGAAGTCGTGCTGACGCAGCGCCGGGTCTTCATCCTGCCGAGCAAGGCCGGTCTCGGTTTCGGCGCGCTGCTGGTCGTGCTGTTCATTACCTCGATCAACTACAACCTGAGCTTGGGCTTCGCCCTGACCTTCTTGATTGCTGCCTGTGCCGTCATCGACATGCATCTGACGTTTCGCAATCTGGCCTACCTGCACCTGTCGCCGGGGCGGGTGCAACCGGTTTTCGCCGGCGAGGATGCGCGCTTCGAAGTGCACCTGGCAAATCGCCGGACCCACGACCGCCATGCGATCTGGATCGGCTTCATCGGTACTGCCAACGATCGACCGCGCGGCGGCACCAAGCCGACGCTGCACATGCAAGCGAGCCCGACCCTGCAAGCCACCGACATCGGCGCCATGAGCAGCCACAGCGTGGTCTTGTTAAGCCCTACGGCGCGACGCGGGTGGCTAGCCGCGCCGCGCATCCGGCTGCAGACGGGTTTTCCGCTCGGCCTGCTGCAGGCATGGAGTTACTGGCATCCCGATGTCAGGGTGCTGGTCTATCCCCGGCCGGAAACTGATGCCCCGCCCCTGCCGTTGACCGGCGAGGCCAGGACCGACGGCATTGGCCGCAGCGGCAGCGAGGATTTTGCCGGCATCCGCGCTTATCGCCCGGGCGACTCGATCAAGCATCTGGCCTGGCGCCAGATCGCCCGGGTCGAATTCGACGCCGGCGGCCAGCTCGTGACCAAGCATTTCGAAGGCGGCGCCGCCAGCGATCTGGTGCTCGACTTCGATCGGTTGCCGCGCGATCTGACGGTCGAGGCGCGCCTGTCCCGGATGACGCGCTGGGTGATGGAGGCCGAGGAGCGCGGCCTGGCTTATGGTTTCCGGCTCGGTTCGCTGGTGCTGGAGCCCGCGCTCGGACCGGCCCAACAACAGGCCTGCCTGCGCGCGCTGGCGCTCTACCAGGCAACATGAAGGTGACGAAAGCAATGACGACTCCGTCACCCCCCGCCCGCAAGGCCGTGCGCGCGCTGTCGCGGCCGATGTCGCGCGACAAGGCCGACACCCTGCTGCTGATCGTCGCCTGCACCTTGGTACTGGCGCCGCATGCGCAGCATGTACCGTTGTGGATCACGGCATGCTGCGTGTTCATGCTGATCTGGCGGAGCTGGATCACCTTTCGCGGCAACCGCATGCCGCCGCGCTGGATCCTGCTGCCGATCGCCGTGCTGACCGTGCCGGGCGTCTACTGGACCTATGACACGTTCTTCGGCCGCGATGCGGGCGTGGCGATGCTGGTGCTGCTGCTGACATGCAAATTGCTGGAAATGCGCGCCCGGCGCGATCTGTTCGTGGTGGTGTGCCTGAGCTTTTTCCTGATGCTCACCAACCTCTTCTATTCCCAGTCGATCGCCACTGCAGCGCTGATGCTGGCAGCGACGGTCGCCATTCTCACCACCCAGCTCTCTTTCCAGTACACAGGCGTCGTGCCGCCGCTCAAGCAGCGTCTGCGGCTTTGCCTGACAATGGTCGGCCTGGCGCTGCCGCTAATGCTGGTCATGTTTTTCCTTTTTCCGCGGATTCAGGGGCCGCTGTGGGGACTGCCGAGCGATGCGCAGTCAGGTCACACCGGCATGTCCGATACCATGGCGCCCGGTAATATCGCCAAACTGGCGCTCTCCGAGGAAATCGCCTTCCGCGCGAAATTCATCGATCCGCTGCCGGAGCGCTCGGCCCTCTACTGGCGCGGCGTGGTGCTGGGCAGCTACGACGGCCGGACCTGGAGCCGGTTGCAGCAGGGTCCGGCCAGCGGCACCATCACGATCGTCCCGCACGCGGCGCCGGTGCGCTACCAGGTGACGATGGAGCCGAGCGGCCAGCGCTGGCTGTATGCGCTCGAACTGCCGCAGGCCCTGCCGGAGATTCCCGACAATGCCAGCAGCATCACGTCCGACCTGCAGCTCATGGCCAGCAGCCCCATTACGGACCGCGTACGCTACGACGTCGCCTCGATCGTCAAGTACTCGCTGCAGCCGCAGCAGGACCAGCTGAGCCTGCAGGACTGGCTCGATCTGCCGCCGGGATTCAATCCGCAAACGCACGAATATGCCGCCAAGCTGCGCAACAGTACCGACGACAACCTGTCCCTGATCCGCACCGTGCTCGGCAAGTTTCACGACGAGCCGTTTCGCTACACGCTGGAGCCGGCGCCGCTGGGCCGGCATGCGGTAGATGATTTCCTGTTCTCGACTCGTGCCGGATTTTGCGAACACTACGCCAGCGCCTTCGTGGTGCTCATGCGGGCGCTCGACATTCCGGCCCGCGTCGTGACCGGCTACCAGGGCGGCGAACTCAATCCGGTCGACGGTTACCTGACCGTTCGCCAGTCCGATGCGCACGCCTGGGCAGAAGTCTGGCTGAGCGGGCGCGGCTGGGTGAGGGTCGATCCGACCGCTGCGGTGGCGCCGGATCGCGTCGAGCGCAATGTCGTGCCCCGTGCGCCACCGCAGGGGTTCGGTGCCCTGCTGCCGCTCGACCTTGCAAGCCATTCGTGGATAAACGCGATCCGGCAGCGCACCGATGCGCTGAGTAACGGCTGGAACCAGTGGGTGCTGAACTACACGCCGCAGCAGCAAAGGAACCTGATCCAGTCGCTGGGCTTCGAACGCGTCGACTGGCTCACCCTGACGCTGCTGATGTTCGCCCTGGGCAGCGTGGTGATGGCGGTGACGACCGTACCCCTGTTGTGGAAGCGCCGCGCCATCGATCCGGTTGATGCCCTCTACCGCAGGCTGTGCGACCTTCTTGCCGCACGCGGGATGCAGCGCGCGCTGCACGAAGGTCCGGGCTCGTACGCCACCCGTCTTGGCGCGCCAAATTCGCTACTCGTACCGGCCAGGCAACAGGCCGCTATTGATTTTCTTAAACTTTATGAAGCCACGCGCTATGCTCCCACGGCGCAACCCGAATCGAAGGCGACGCGGCTGCAATTGCTTCGACAACTCAAATCATTATTTAAAAAAATACGATGACTCTCCTGGATTTTTTGGCACCCTGCGGTACGTCGCATGACACTTTTGGCGATCCGTTTTGCCGCGCACGCCGCGCACATTTCATGACCCGCCTGGCAGCCTTGATCATCCTGGGCCTGAGTACCGCGATGGCAGCCGCGCAGACTGCCGCGCCCCGCGCCGCCCGCACGGCGCCGCCGGATACGGTCGGAGAATTCGCCAATTTCGGGCAATGGCAGGGCGCATCCGAATTCATCGATCAAGTCGCCGCCCGTGATGGATTCGGCAAACCGGAGCTGCAAGCCTGGCTCAAGCAGGCGCAGTATGTCGATAGCGCCGTGCAGCTGATGAAGCCGGCGCCGCCCGGCCGGCCGAAGAACTGGACCGCGTATCGCCTGCGCTTCGTCGAGCCGGTGCGCATCAATGCCGGTGTCACTTTCTGGAACGAGAATGCCGAGGCACTCGCGCGTGCCGAGGCGCGCTTCGGCGTGCCGGCCGAAATCATCGTCGGCATCATCGGTGTCGAGACGGTCTACGGCCGCAACACCGGCAATTTTCGCGTGATGGATGCCATCACCACCCTCGCCTTCGCCTATCCGAATACCCCCAACCGTGAAGCGCGGATGGCGTACTTCCGCAAGGAGCTGGAGAACACGCTGCTGTTTGCCCGCGAGGCCAACATCGATCCGTTTTCGTTGACGGGTTCTTACGCCGGTGCCATCGGCTGGCCGCAATTCATGCCGGGCAGCATACGCCAGTTCGCCATCGACTTCGACGGCGACGGCCGCGTCGATCTGCGCAATTCACCCGTTGACGCAATCGGCAGTGTCGCCAATTTCCTGGTCCAGCATGGCTGGCGATCGGGCGATCCAATCGTCTTTCCGACCAGCGCCGGTGCCGGCAGTGTCCCGGCTCTGCCGGGTGCGGCGAGCACCTGGCAAGGCTTCATCGGACAGGGACTGGAGGCAACGTACACGACAGAGGACTTGCGCACCGGGGGCGTGATACCGGCGGTTCCTCTGCCCGCCGATCTGCGCTACGGCCTGATCGACCTGCAAAATGGCGGAGGTCCGACCGAGTACTGGATCGCGACGAATAATTTTTACGCCATCACGCAGTACAACCGCAGCTATTTCTATGCGATGTCGGTGGTCGATCTCGGCCGCGCGGTACGGGTGGCGCGCGGCCGCCAGTAAGGCGGTCGTAAGTTTCCCGCACCGGACGCGGGTCAGTCGAACATGTCGCCGCTGGTTCCCGCAAAGGTCTTGACGAAAAAATTGAAGAGGGCGACGCCGTCGTCGGTTGCCAGATAGCCCAGGGCACGTTGTGCCAGCACGATCAGGGTTTCGCCGTCCGAGAGGTCCGCTTCCCAGTGATCGCTGCGCATCTGGTCGGCAATCAGACCGGCGTCGGTCGACATCTGTTCCTTGACCATGTGCTCGAGCAGTCGCGCGGCCTTGTCGGTGGAGATTCGACGGCCCATTTGCAGAGCAATAATGAATGCCACCAGTTCCGGTACATTTTCATGCTGCGTGATGCGCACCGCCTCACGGTCGGAAACCGGCGCTTCCGGATGGGAAGTCTGGCCAAGGGTAGACCGCTTGGAATCGTTCATGCATTTGCTCCAGTGATCCGCAGCGCTGAGGCATGCAGTGGTAAGCACGGCGCATCGAGCGCCGGGACTTGCGGGTGAAAAGAATGGTCGGCCGTGTAGCGCTGCTCAGGCTTCGATGATCACTTTTAATGCGCCAGTGTCGGCCGCATGTTCGAAGGCGTCGTACGCCTCCAGGATCCGGTCTAGTGGAAAGCGGTGCGTGATCAGGCGGAGTGGGTCGATCTTCTTGGACTGGACCGTCTTGAGCAGCATTGGCGTAGAAACCGTGTCGACCAGACGCGTGGTGATGGCGATATTCTTCGACCATAACCGTTCCAGATGCAACTCCACGACTTGGCCGTGCACACCAATGTTGGCGACCACGCCACCGGCGCCGACGATGTCCTGACACAGCAGGAAGGTTGCCGCGACACCCACGGCTTCGATCGCCGTATCGACGCCGCGGCCCGCGGTCAGTTCCATGACCCGTCCGGCAGCATCGCCATCGGCACTATTGATCGTGTCGGTCGCGCCAAACTGGCGCGCAATCTCCAGGCGGGCGTTGTCCAGATCGATCATGATGATTTGCGCAGGCGAATACAGTTGCGCCGTCAACAGCGCTGCCAGGCCGATCGGCCCGGCGCCGACGATCGCCACCGACGAACCCGGCGCCACCTTACCATTGAGGACACCGCATTCGAAGCCGGTCGGCAGGATATCGCTGAGCATGACCATCGCCTCTTCGTCGGCGCCATCGGGAAGCGGATAGAGGCTGGTTTCCGCATGGGGCGTGCGAACGAACTCGGCCTGCGTGCCATCGATCGAATTGCCGAGGATCCATCCGCCGGTCGCGCAGTGAGAGAACATGCCGCGCCGGCAGTATTCGCATTTGCCGCAAGAAGAGATGCAGGAGATGAGCACATGATCGCCGACGTGCAACGTGGTCACGCCCGAGCCGACTGCATCGATGACGCCCACACCTTCATGGCCCAGTATCCGGCCGGGTGCACAGGTTTCGACGTCACCGCGCAGGATATGCAGGTCGGTGCCGCAGATGGTGGTTTTCAGGATACGCACGATGGCGTCTCCGGGGGCCTGGATTTCCGGCTTGGGGCGCTCGTCGAGCGATTTCTGGCCAGGTCCGTGATAGACAAGGGCCTTCACTGCGGACACCCGCAAACTGAACGGCCGGGCGATGGGATGGAACAGGCGCTGGTGGCGTCCATGATGGCGCTTTCTATGAGAAGCAACGGGATAAGCCTGGCCGCAGTGACACCAAGCCCTATGCACTATCGCAAGGTAGTCTCAAAATTTATTGAGTTATATCAAAAACCACAATATCTATGAGTTAGCAACACCGCTTAGGGTTGTTGATTCCTTGGTGCGTGATTTTCAGGACATCCAGGGCAGAAACCAAGCCGTGAGCACTTTTGTTCACAATTTGGATAGCAGGGGAATGGTGATACGGAGGTTGGGCGCCGTGCGCGCGGGCGAGCGAAGGCGCGGTCGCGCCTGTCGATCCGATGGATTCAGCGACTGGCGACCGGCTCTTTCAGCACCGTGAAATCGATCTGCACGGTTTCGTCACTGGCCGTCATCCAGACCTGACCATCCTGCACCGTGACTTGCAACTGCATGTTGCGCTGGGCAAGCCTGGCCAATGCCTGGCTGGTCGCAGCGGGAATGTTGATGACCGCCAGATTGCGTGCGCGGTCGATGCGGCTGCCGATCTGATTCCACCAGATCGAGCTGTTGCTGGCATACGTATAGATGACAACTTGCTCGGCGCGACCGCAGGCCTTGAGAATGCGTTTTTCATCGGGCTGGCCGACTTCGATCCAAAGTGAAATCGCACCGGTCAGGTCCTTCTGCCACACGTCCGGTTCATCATCGGCGCTGATGCCCTTGCCGAAGACCAGGCTGCCGCTGGCGTGGCGCACGAATGCCAGCACCCGCATCATCATCCTCTCGTCGGTCTCGGACGGATGGCGGGCCAGGGTCAGGGCATGGGTTTCGTAATAATGCCGGTCCATGTCAGCAATTTGCAATTCAGCTTTGTAGATCGTCGCTTTGATGGCCATCGTCGTGCTCGGTCGCTTCTGTAGTCGTGTCGGTCGGGTCTTCGGGTGCCGGCCGGGAACGGCCGCTGCAGCGGCGCAAGAATAGCTGATTTTCACGGTGATGCCGTTATCCTTTTGCGAGTGTGCGCCGTACCAGGCGTCGCCAATGTATGGGAAGATTCGGCCATGGCTCCTTCCTCTATTGATACCGACGTCGCGCACGACCTGGCAACCGTCGAACGACACACGCGCAACTGGGTGGAAAAAGCGATCATCGGCCTGAACCTCTGCCCCTTTGCCAAGGCCGTACAGCGCAAAAATCAGGTCCGCTATGTCGTCAGCAACGCCGACACCGGCGCCGACCTCGCGCTCGAACTTTCGCGCGAACTGCGCTTGCTTCAGGATGCGGACCCTGAGCAGGTCGATACGACCCTGCTGATTCATCCTCGGGTATTAACAGATTTTTTCGACTACAACGTCTTCCTTTCAGTAGCCGACCGAATGGTGCGCAAGGCAGGTCTGGACGGAGAGTTGCAGATCGCCAGTTTTCATCCTCAATATGCATTTGGCGACGCTGACCCAGATGCAATCGAGAATTACACCAACCGCTCGCCCTATCCCATGCTGCATCTGCTGCGCGAAGCCAGTATCGCCCGCGCGGTTGCTGCGTTCTCGGATGCCGGGGATATTTACGAGCGGAACAAGGCCACGCTGCGCGAACTCGGCATGAAGGGCTGGCAGGAACTCGACGTTGGGCGCGACACGATTCTGCCTTCTGCCGCGTAAGCCCGGAATCCGACGGCTTTTCGCCACTGATCGGAATTGACTTGATCTTGAAAGGCAGCAGCCTCTTGAAATGGCGAACGCTTTCTGCTGCTCTTTTTGTTGTCAATCACACAAAAATTTACTTCTCGCGACATTGATTCAGGAACGCGCAATAACTCCGGACGTCTTTAAAGTTAAGTTTGAAACTTAGTCTGCTCGGTTGGGGACTACTTCACCGCCCTCGCACAATGCAGAGTCGGGCAAATTTTTATTTTTTAGGCACTTTTAACCCGCTGGAGCATTCATGTTCACAATCAAGATATCCCAAGGTCCGTCCCCACACCCCACATCAGGCAGCAGACCGGGAGTTTCACAACAACGCGGTCATCCGCAAAGTGTGAAGGCCGGCGATCAAAACTTGGTAAGTGACGATGCATCGGATGGATCGCGACAGCCGAAC